>DATNPI010000165.1:0-8060 GCA_036703325.1 Coleofasciculaceae cyanobacterium | reverse complement strand
TACGCCTGAAACTGCCTCCAACCCATTGTCTTTGTTGGCATGAATACCTTGAATTTCAAGAACAGGGTTCGTAGTCGGGAGTGCTGCCTTTTCGACTTGTTTCGGCTCGCGCTTCTCACCCATCATCATCTCAGACATATCCGAGACTGTCAGCTCTTTCACCAAACCACAACCGCCAAACTTGCCCTTACGCAGTACCGTTATTTCATCGCAAAAAGCCATCACTTCTCGAAATTTGTGGCTGATAATTAACACACTCAACCGTCCGGCAGTGACTTCTTGGCGCAGTAACCCCAACACCTCATCTGCTTCACTGGGAGTTAACACAGAAGTGGGTTCATCCAGAATCAAGATTCGAACCTGGAGATAGATTTGTTTGAGAATTTCTAGCTTCTGCTTCTGTCCGGCAGCTAACTGAGAGATGGGAGTGTCGAGAGGAACCTGGAAGGGAGCAGTTTGCATAAATGCATTTAACTCCTCATACTCCTGTTTCCAGTTGATCAGGTTGGGACTGTCGAAGCGAGAGAGTACTAGATTTTCCGCCACGGTCATGGCAGGTACAGAGGTAAAGTGCTGGTAGACCATGCCGATGCCGTACTTATGAGCATCACGGGGACTGCCAATGGTGCGTACTTGTTTATCAATCAACACTTCCCCAGACGTGGGAGTGTAGAAACCCATGATGCACTTGACTAGGGTACTTTTGCCCGCTCCGTTTTCACCAAGTAAGGCATGGAAGGTTCCCGGCTTCAATGTCATTGAAACATTATCTAGGGCTGTGAACGTGCCAAATCGTTTGGTCATGTTCACTACTTCTAGTTCCGGTGGCTTAGGTGAGGTATGAATGTTGTGTTTTGAGATTTTAGTTAAAGAGTCTACTACTTCTGTCATTTTCTTTGCTTCCTGGATAGAGCAAGTGAGAGTTTTAAGTTAAGAGTTTTGAGTTCTTATTTTTGAGTTGTAAGTTACCGAAAGGTTCTAATTTCTTACTTTTGAGAGATGTAGAGGCGGGTTTAACTGAGATGTCCACTTGACCACTCACCCGCCGTGGAATTAATTCCACGGCTCATAGCTCAAGTCCATTGAAATGGACTGAAATTCTTTTTAAGTGAGCGTTTAGTCCTCTTTAGAGGACTTTCGCTAAAAGCCCTAGCATTTAAATCCCTGGCGGATGAAAGGCTTGGTACAAGATGTAAGTTCAACAAACTCTTAAGAAACACATTCTGAAACCCTTATACCTAGGGTGTAGGGTGGGCACTGCTTACCAGAACTTGAAAACCTGATTAGTGTGTTAGTAAGCAGTGCCCACCAAAGGTTCTTGAGAATGGTGCAAGATGTCAGCCCCTAACTAGCGGTCTTGTAGCCGCAAGCAACAGATGGAAGAAACACGATTTTCTGTATGCCTCTATTCATAAGGGTTTCAGAATGTGTTTCTTAAGAGACAAACCAACCTGTGGGAGGACAAACATCCGGGTTAAACCCGTCCTTATAAAGGAATTCACCTCGAAACTATTCTTTGATTGCTTCAATAAATGCCTGTGAGTCTGCAACGGCTCCAAAGACACCTCCTTGCATTTTGATCATCTTCAAAGCTGCTAAATGGTTGCCGTAGTCGGTCGCACCTGTGCAGTCGGACAGCATCAGGCACTCGTAGCCTCTGTCATTAGCGTCCCGCATTGTGGTGTGGACGCAGACATCGGTTGTAATTCCCGCCAAGATGATGTTCTGGATGCCTTTGCGTCTGAGCAGTAGGTCTAAGTCTGTAGCATAAAATGACCCCTTCCCTGGCTTGTCAATCACGGTTTCTCCGGGAAGGGGTGCAAGGTCGGGGATGATTTCCCATCCTGGTTCACCTCGCACTAGAATCCTGCCACAAGGGCCAGGGTCACCGATACCCGCTCCAATCTGACGCGATCGCCATTGTTTATTTTCCGGTAAATCAGACAAATCGGGTCGATGCCCTTCACGGGTATGAATTACAGGATATCCCTCTGCCCTTGCCACTTCTAGCACTCGTTTAATCGGTTCAATTGGGGCACGAGTCAACGATAGGTCATAGCCCATCTTGTCAACATAGCCACCGATTCCGCAGAAATCAGTCTGCATATCAATAATCAGCAGCACCGTATTTTCTGGACGCAAATCCCCGTTATAGGGATAGGGATAGGGGTCAGCTTCAACAAAACGTCCCATCTTCAACCTCCATAAGCACTCGATACGCCATCACTCACAGGAATTTCTTCCCCTTTATACGTCCGCGTGGGAGCCGGAAAACCACAGGAAGTGCCGTCTGTATGAATCACCTCATCTTCCCAGGGCAAGCGATAGCAGCCATTGACTAAATCCTTCATATATGTATAGGGACAGTCCTGGGCACCTCCCTTCACAGCGACATAGCCCCGATGACCGAATTGGTAAATGTTGTTTTCTACACTCCAATGCCGTCTTGCTTCCTGGACTAACTTGGGTCGCACCTGTGCTGTAATGATTTCATCAGGACGACTGCTACCCATCACCATCGGTGTGCCATCAAAGTTGACAATCATGCCCTCGCCCATCGAGTCAAAAGTACCGTCACTGCCGCACATACAGACTGAGGCGGTATACATCAGATTGCAGAAGGCATTGGTTTGATTGGTAATCTGCCAAGAATGACGAATCGGTGCAGTGTAACCTGCCGTGCGGAGCATGATGTCAGCACCTTTGTAAGCACACTCCCGCGCCATTTCTGGGAACATCCCATCGTGGCAGATAATCAAGGCTAAAGTGCTGCCGTTGGGGCCTTCGCAGACGGGAATGCCCAGATTACCGGGTTCCCACGGTTCTACAGGCACCCAGGGATGTAGCTTTCGGTAGTAAAGTTTCAGTTCACCTTTGTCATCGATAATGATGCCACTGTTGTAGGGGTTGCCGTAGGGGTTGAACTCCATGATGGAGAAACAGCCCCAGATGTGGTTATCCCGGCAGGCTTTCTGGAATGCCTCAACTTCTGGCCCATCCAAGCGACACATAATCTCTGGGTTGGTGTCCATTGATAGTCCGTGCAAGGAATATTCTGGGAACACCACCAAATCCATTGTTGGTAAATTGCGTCTCGCCTTGGCAACCATCTGGCAAATGCGATCGCGTTGGGCTACCAAGTCATCGGGAGTGACCACGTTCGGCAATTGCAGTTGCACCAATCCGAGAACTACACCATCCGGTGATTTGTTTAAACCGCCAAGTCCACTCATGTTCTACCTCCTTCTATGTCGGAGCAACGTTTGATGATAATTGCTGCACACTCAGCGCCTGTATGTAGGTACGCCAACCACCCCATTGAGTAATTTCCTGCTTGTTTTCACACAAAATCGGTTCTCCTAAAACTCCCAGAACGACTTCTCCATCGCTAAGGCGAACTTTACCAATGCACAATCCGGGTGGCTCTTGTAGCAAAATAGCGGTAAGACCTGCGACAGGTACGTCCCAGATTTCAAGAGCGATCGCACCACCCCCTTCTCGCACTCGCAGCATGGCTGGATGGCGGTCATCAATCGACCAAAGTCGATAGGCTGGTTCTGTTTGGGCTTCTCGAACAAACGTTGCTCCAACGTTCAAGAGATTGCCATTGAGTTCCAATCCCCGCATCAACGTACCATTCACAGCAAGATTTAAAGTTTCTGGCATTATCAGTTGTCAGTTGTTAATTGTTAGTTGTTAGTTGTCAGTTAGCTGATGGCTACCGAGTAATGACAATGACCGAGGAGAAGATTGGTTGCCAGCCCCCAAATTTATTCGTGGGAAAAAATAAATTTTTTCCTGAATTTCAAGCCCCCAGATTCATCTGTGGGGAAAATCCAAAATCCAAAATCCAAAATCCAAAATCCAAATGACTAGTTACCAGTACCCAAAGACCCTGGTGCGCCACTTAAGGTACGTTTCGGGGAGCAGGTGATAATCATGATCGCCAGTGTCAGAACATAGGGTGCGGCATTAAATAGGTAGTAACCCTGACTTATGCCAACGGATTGCAGGGCGGGCCCGAGTGCCTGCGCTCCGCCGAATAGTAAAGAGGCATACAAGCACTGGATTGGGTTCCAATGAGCGAAAATTACTAATGCCACTGCCATTAATCCCTGACCACTGGAGATGTTCTCACTCCAAATGCCAGGATAGTAGAGGGATAAGGAAGCCCCACCAAGTCCGGCTAAAAAGCTCCCAGCGATGATGCAGAGCATTCGGACTTTTTTGATAGAGACTCCCATCGCTAGGGCAGCATCAGGACTGTCACCAACGGCACGGATGAATAAGCCCCAACGGGTTGATTTGAAGAACCATGCCATCAAGGGAGCGATCGCTACTCCCAGCAGGAAAAGCGGACTGATTTGCAAGGCTGATTTCAACGCGGGTATACTGCTCCAGCCCCCCAAGTCAATGGTTAACAGTTTTGGTGCTGAGGGTTGGATAAAGGGCTTGCCGAAGAAAAAGGCAATACCGCTGCCAAAGATAATCATGGCAATACCAACGGCAACATCGTTGACCCTTGGCTGCTGACATAGCCAAGCGTGGATGAATCCTAAAACCATTCCTGCTAACCCCGCAGCTATTAGCCCTACCCAAGGCGATCCAGTCAGATAAGAAATGGCGTAGGCAGTCATTGCCCCCGTAAGCAGTGTCCCTTCCAGTCCCAGGTTTATTTTGCCGCTTTTCTCAGTTAGGCATTCTCCCAAGCTGACAAACAGAAACGGTGTGCCACCCCGCATTGTTCCTGCTGCGATCGCTAAGGGTACTCCCCACCACCCCAATGCTTCTGTTGCCATTGAATTCCTCCGTTTATCGATTTTAGATTTTGGATTTTGGATTTTGGATTGAGAATCTAAAAGCCAAAATTTTAGGCAGTGACGGTTGAGGGCGAAGCTGTAACTTTTTCCCGCTCCTTAAAGATTGCCAAACGTCCGTAGAGCGATTCACTGTACAGGACAGCTAAGAAAACCAGTCCTTGAAATACCAGAACAGTAGCATCCGGTAGCTGATGCACCCGCTGTAAGATTCCGCCAGCGGCGAGGATACCACCGAGTAAAATCGCGACTACAGCCGCAGCGAGAGGGTTATGTCGGGCAATGAACGCTACTAAAATTCCGCTGTAACCATAGTTGGCATTGAGGGAGGCGTTGGCTCGACCTTGCACAGCTGCAATTTCCACCATGCCTGCCAATCCGGCACAAGAACCGGCCAGGAAACAGATTGCCATTGTCAGCTTGCCGACGGGGAGTCCAGCAATCCGAGCGGCCCGGACATTGCCTCCAGCGGTACGTGCCGCAAAGCCAAAGGTGGTGCGCTGGATTAGGACATAGGCGATCGCACAAGCAATCAAACCATAGATCAGACCGTAGTGAACGCGGCTATCCCCGATTTTCCCTAGCATATTGGCTTCGGCAATCGGGTAGGTGGAAGGCTTATTGAGGGAACTAGGGTCTTTCCAGGGACCACCTACTAAGTGGTTAAGGAGAGCGATCGCAATATAGTTCAATAGCAAACTACTGATTGTTTCATTAACAGCTCGGTAGTGCCGCAATGCTCCCACTGCGCCAATCCATACACCTCCACAAATTATCCCGGCAAGAGCCATAGCAATCTGCACGACTACAGGTGGTGCGCTTGTTCCTAGAGCTAGCCCAGCCGCCACAGCTCCCAATCCCCCGACAACCAGTGCACCCTCATTACCAATAATCACTAACCCTAAACGGGCAGGAAGCGCTGTACACAAGGAAGTCAGCATCAACGGTGCCGCCCGAATCAGGGTGTTCTGGAATGAACGCCAATTGCCAAACGCTGCTTTATAAATCGAGCCATACACCGCAAAAGGGTTTTCCCCTGCCGCCGCACAAAATATTCCAAACAGAACTAAAGAGAAGACGAGGGCCGCGACAGGGAGACAAACAGCTTCCAGGGTTCTACGCCAGTTGTGACGGTTAATCATTTATTTGTTCTTTGTTAGTTGTCAGTTGTCAGTTGTTCTTTGTTAATGACTAATGACTAATGACTAATTAACTGTTGACCTTGCCGACAACGCCTTCTGCCAACCAATTCATCTTTTCTAGTTCGCCGTCCTGCTGTTTTAAATCCTTCCCTGCCGGAATCACAATTTTTCCTGAGTTGTCTTTCAGTCCCCCCTTATAAACCACCATGCTGCCGTCGAGGAACTTAGCTTTAGCCGCATCGGCATCCTTTTTAGCTTGCTCGCCGACAGCGGAACCGTAGGACGACAACGTTAAAAACTTTTCCTTAAAACCACCCCGCACTAAGTGTGGAATGCCCCCGTTCATCAAGGTTTTGCCAGCACGAATCATTTCAATGTAACTGGTATAAACACTTGTCCAGTCCCACTCAGCACCAGTCAGATAACCTTTGGGAGCCAGCTTGGCTTGATTGGCGTGGTAGCCGCTAGAGAAAATGCCTCGTTTCTCAGCGGTTTCCATGATCACTTTCGGGCTGTCTACGTGAGAGGTGAGTACATCAACGCCCTGGTCAGCCATGCTGTTCGCTGCTTCCGCTTCTTTAACGGGTAAAGACCAATCCCCCGTGAAGACGACCTGGGTTGTAATGCTTGGCTTAACACTGCGTGCCCCCAAGGTAAAGCTATTAATGTTGCGTAAAACCTGGGGGATGGGTTTAGCCCCAATGAACCCTAATTTGCCAGTCTTGGAAGTAAGGCCAGCAACAATACCTGCCACGTACTGAGCCTCATCAATGTAACCATAGTAACTGCCGACGTTCTTCGGATGTTTTCCCTCCTCATAACGTCCGCCGCAGTGGAAAAATTGCACCTCAGGGTAATCTTGGGCAAGTTTTAAGATATGGGGGTCGTAGTAGCCGAAGGACGTGGGAAACACAACGGTTACCCCGTCCTGCTCGATCATATTTCGCATGGCTTCTTGGACTTCCGTGGTTTCAGGAACACTGGCTTGCTCCACGATTTTCACCCCAGGAAGTTTGGCAATGCCCGCTGCACCTTCGGCGTGGGCTTGATTGTACCCATAGTCATCTTTGGCACCCACGTAAATGAAGCCCAAGACGAGTGGCTTGCCTTCTCCTCCTGAGGTGGCTTTACTCTCAGGAGATGAACTGCATCCAGTCCCAAATTTCGAGGTCACTCCAAATGCTGTGGTGGCTAAAACGCCACGGATGACTTGACGACGGGATAGGTGTAGAGACCTTCTAGTACTCACTTTGGTGACTCTCCTTGTGAATGTCAGTTGTCCGTTGCGACTGACTTCTGACCACTGACCACGGACCACTAGTGGTTTCTGTCAGCTCTTGCTTTACACAGAGATTAGCAGTGCGGCTTAATTTCTAAGGTTCGAAAAGGTTCGATAAAAGTGAGAGGAAAGTGCGAAGAATGTCATCAAAGTAACAAAGGGCGGCTTTAGAAAACTGTAGTATGCACTTCTAAGAAATTGCGGCAACCCTCTTATGGATTAGGTTTTAGCCTTTCTATGAATGGGTTTTCATCTTGCCTGCTTGCTTAAGTTGAGGAGTGTAAATAGTGAACTTTCCTTAAGTTGTGTCTGTATAGGAGAGCAGATGCCTTGATAAGCCTGCTTTTGACTCATGAATAACGAAGAAGCACTAGTAATTGTCGAGAAAGCCTTAAGCGAAGAACGTTTAAGCAAACTTCAAGTGACAGTATTTCAGCATGCTTGGGAAGAACAGTCTTACCAGGAGATTGCCAGAAACTCTGGCTATGAACTTGGTTATGTCAAGCAGACGGGTTCCCAGCTATGGCAATTACTTTCTCAAGCTTTTGGGGAAAAGGTAACTAAAAGTAACGTTCAGTTAGTTCTGAAGCGAAAGGTGAAAGCGGGAGAGGGGGGACAACGGGGGCAAGGGGGACAAGGGAAACAAGGGAGAATTCCCAATTCCCAATTCCCACTTCCCACTTCCCAATTCCCAATTCGCACTGATTGGGGCGATGCCCCTGACGTATCAGGTTTCTACGGACGGAAAGAAGAACTGGCGACGCTGGAACGGTGGATTTTTCAAGACCGTTGTCGATTGGTTGGTTTGTTTGGCATGGGTGG
>DATNPI010000105.1:0-45055 GCA_036703325.1 Coleofasciculaceae cyanobacterium | reverse complement strand
GTATTTCAGAATGTTTACTTTTTCCTTTACTCACGTTTTACAACCAGTTAGTCGGGCGATATATCTCTTGTAAAAATAGCAAAAGCTCACTAATAAAGGGAAAACCGTTGTTGAAGTAGGTGCAGGAAAATTATTACTTATAAAGAACTTTTAATGACTAGTCATAGAATAAAGTTTGAAGAATTTATAACTACTATCATAATGTAGTTCTTTACGTTGCGCAGTCTTTTCTGTTTTAGTATTCTCACTTCCCGTGACTAGCTGATTAATCCTAATTGAGCTTTTTGTTTCAATTGTCCAATTTCCTCATTAAGCTTTTCTGGAATTGGTAAGCCTACAGTTTGAAACATATCTCTGACTCGATAGCGCCAGTCATGCCTCAAGAGACATTCCCGGTAATTTCTTTCCGAATTGGCTAAGAGCCTTTCATTGTCACTTAATAAGTCTTCAAAAAATGGAAGCCATTCCGAGGGGGTATCTGGAATTTCAATCGTGCTATTTTGCCAGTCAAGTAAATCAGCCACTTTTTTACCGAATGGTCTTTTACCAA
Organism: Coleofasciculaceae cyanobacterium; assembly: GCA_036703325.1. GTDB lineage: Bacteria > Cyanobacteriota > Cyanobacteriia > Cyanobacteriales > Coleofasciculaceae > DATNPI01. Next base: position 44,505 of record DATNPI010000105.1, on the reverse strand, counting down.
CAATCGTACAACCTGCTGCCCACCCCTCAAACCAACGGGTCAAGAGTGGAGAATGTCCTTGAAATCGTTCCTCTTTGCTGGGTTCAAAACATAAGTTTATTTTTGATTTTGATAACAACTTTGACAATAACATTCTGTGTTCTTTGTAACTATTGACTTGAGGCAATGTAAACGTAGAATGAAAATAAGTATGGTTATTTTCTACTTGGTTAAATTTTTCTTGTAAACATTTGTGTAGTTCTACATTGCCTCTGCCATAGCTCATTACATCGATACATCGATGACGTTGATTAGAGCCGAATTTTAGTACATTAAAGGCATGGGGCAGAAACGTTGTAGTCATCCGAAGTTTTTCATTCACTTCATCCGCAATCTCAGCAATTGGGAGAAATAAATAATCCAAGTATGGAATTACATCTCGATCCAGATATTGGGGTTCATATATATCAAATAAATAGGCTAGTCGGACATCAAAATTTTCAATTAGAGAACCAAGGGACAACATCATCAGTAACGATTCGCAGGTCATCCCTATTAGTAAAAGAACATTGGGGGCTTCGCCTAGCGTAGGTAATTCGTTGGCCTTATACCATGATTTAAATATTCGATGTCTGTAACGCTTGAGAAGCCGAATTTTATCATTAGGTTCTGGATAGATAAATGTTGCATTGCAGGTTTCTGCTAGAACCTCTTCAAGATCGTAGCTTGCTAACCATCCGACATGATTTTCTGTAAACTGTAGTTCCGACAAGACAAACAAATTCATATCTAAAATGTATAGATGGAGGTGAGCTAAAAATTCAGCCTACGAGTTTTGATTAATTTAACTAATCAGGCAAGTTTGAGAGAAACTATAAGTCTTATTGAAAACCTCTAGTGAATCCCCTCAACTTCTACGGGTATAGCAGTCAGAGGCATGAAGGGAAATTTAAGAGGTTCAATACCTCTTGAGTTTACCTGTCGGACTACTAAAAACCCCCGCTATAACCTAGGCGGTTAATAGCGGTGGGTCGTTCTCCTGAAAAGTAAACTCTAGGCGTAGACTTGGCGATAGTAGGCTTGATACTCTTCCGATAGCAAGGGCTGCCACCAATCCCGGTGAGTCAGGTACCACTCAATGGTTTGACGGAGTCCTCCTTCCAGTGTTTCTGCTGGAGTCCACCCCAGTTCGGTGCGGATCTTAGTAGCGTCAATGGCGTAGCGGCGATCATGACCGGGTCGATCCTTTACAAAGGTAATCAGCTTTTGAGCGGGTTCTACTGGCAGGTGAGGGGCTAACTCATTCATCAGTTCGCACAGGGTATGAACGAGGTCAATATTTTTGACTTCGTTGTTGCCACCAATGTTATATGTTTCGCCAGGAGTACCGCGATGGATCACAACATCTAGAGCACGGCAATGGTCCTTGACAAATAGCCAATCCCGAATGTTCTGTCCATCCCCGTATACAGGCAGTGGTTTGCCTAGTAGGATATTGATACACATCAAGGGAATCAATTTTTCGGGGTAATGGTAAGAACCATAGTTATTGGAGCAATTGGTGATTATGGTCGGTACATTATAGGTGTGATAGTAGGCGCGGGCTAGATGATCGCTGCCAGCTTTGGATGCGGAGTAGGGACTGTTAGGCGCGTAAGGTGTGGTTTCAGAAAATGCAGGATCATCAGGACCGAGGCTACCATACACTTCATCGGTGGAAACATGAAGAAAGCGATCACTAGACAGGCGACTCCTTTTCTCCCAGTGATGCCGAAACGCTTCCAATAGTGTGAACGTGCCTATAACATTGGTGCGAATAAACGCATCGGGTTCTAAGATTGATCGGTCAACGTGGGATTCAGCAGCAAAGTGAGCGACTGTGTCGATCTCTTCTTCTCGGAGTAGGGCATTGACCAAGGGACGATTACAGATGTCGCCTTGGACAAATCGAAAATTAGCCTGTCCTTCCAAATCCGCTATATTTTTGGGATTCCCGGCATAAGTAAGGGCATCAAGAACGACCACGCGATCGCCTGGGTACTGCTCACACCAGTGATGTACAAAATTCGAGCCGATGAACCCGGCACCCCCCGTAATCAGTACTCGGCGAGATTCTCTAGATATCGGCTGTTCGTTTGCAGAAAATGTCATTTGAAGTATGAAGTGTAAAGTATGAAGTGTGAAATACGGAACACTGGTTAGGTTAGAGACCTCCACCCCCAAAAAATGGTGGAAATTAATTGGTGGGAGTTTAAAACTTCTTCCAATTCCTGGATGAAGGAAGGAGTTTTTCATCCTTCATACTTCATCCTTTAGCCAATGTTCAAGCTAGTTCGATTTGACTGTCGTCTCCGATGAGGAAACGTAAAGCCTTCGGGCGCTGTGGCGCAAGCTTCAGATGTGCTCGTTGTCCAATCACACTGTCAACAATCCGTTGATGAATTCCCGTCACTTTAGCACCCTGTAAAATCACACTATGCTCAAGGTCTGCATCAATTAGGGTGACTTGGTCAGCAACACTGCTGTAAGGACCGATAAAGCAATTTTCTAGGTGGCAGCCACTGCCAATCGTCACCGGACCCCGAATTGTGCAATTGATAACTTGAGTTCCCGATCCAATCTGCACCCGCCCAATGACCTGACTCTTGTCGTCCACTTCACCCTCAATGGCAGAGTTTAGACAGGTATCCAGAATAATCCGATTAGCTTCTAGGAGGTCATCTTTTTTCCCTGTATCCAGCCACCAGCCTTGTAGTTGATAGGCTTCCACTTTTTTTTGCTGGTCAATCAGAAATTGAATCGCATCGGTGATTTCCAGTTCACCTCGGGCGGAGGGTTGAATACAGGAGATGGCGTGGTGAATAACGTTGGAGAACAGGTAAATGCCGACAAGCGCCAGATTAGAAGGGGGATCTTTGGGTTTTTCCACAAGCTGCAACACTCGCCCGTCTTCATCAATCGTGGCAACACCAAAGGCACTGGGATTGGGAACCGAGCACAGTAGTGTTAAAGCATCCAGGTTTTTGGTCTTAAACTTCTCCAAGAATAGACCCAACTCGCTTTGAACGAGGTTGTCTCCCAGATACATCACAAACGGTGAATCCTCAAGAAAAGGCTGGGCTATTTTTACGGCGTGAGCCAGACCCGCTGGCTGATCTTGCAGGATATAGGTAATCTTGGCTCCGAAGCGATCGCCATTTCCGGTTTTACTTTTTACCTCATGTCCGGTTTCTGGGCTGATGATAATGCCGATGTCGGTAATCCCTGCCTCGACAATAGCTTCAATTCCATACCACAAAATCGGCTTATTAGCAACAGGAACGAGTTGCTTTGCCCCTGTATACGTGAGGGGTCGCAAGCGTGTCCCTTTACCGCCAGAGAGGATAATTGCTTTCATGAGTGTTGATTAGTGTAAGAGTAATAGTCTCGAAGCATTTGCCTAAGTGCATCCCGCCAATAGGGAGGATACGTTCCTAAGGCAGCTGATACCTTCTTTCCAGACAGCACCGAATAAGCCGGACGCTGAGCCGGCGTAGGATATTCAGGCGTTGTAATTGGCACAATGCGCTGCACTTTCATCGGGAAGCCAAGCAACTTAGCTTCCTCAAAGATGGCAATGGCAAAGTCATACCAACTGGCAACACCACTATTGGTAAAGTGATAGATACCTGTAAGGGGAGATGGCTGTGCTTCTTCTGGGTCTAGTTGGGGCACCAATAAGGCGATCGCTTGGGCAATATCGTTTGCCCACGTAGGGGTACCCACCTGATCGGCAACCACGCGAACCTCGTCGCGCTCGGCGAAGAGTCTCACCATGGTTTTGACAAAGTTACTTTTGCCGTGAGTGCCATAGACCCAGGCTGTTCTGAGAATAATATAGCGAAGCTCCTTTGGAGCCTCTGTGCTAACACTGGTCTTACGAATCCCATCCTCTCCTAGGAGCTTGGATTTGCCGTAGGCACTGAGCGTGTTGGTGGTATCGTCCTCCATGTAGGGCGTATTTTTCCGACCATCGAAGACGTAATCTGTAGAAATGTGAAACAGGGCTGCTCCAATCTGTTGGGCTTCCTCCGCCATGATCTGGGGAGCAACGGCATTGATCGCGTGTGCAAGTTCTGTTTCCGTTTCTGCCTTGTCAACAGCTGTGTAGGCTGCCGCATTGACGATTACGTCGGGACTCGCTTCTCTGATTGCCTGACGAATGCTGGTTTGTTGCGCTAAATCTAGGGTTTCGCGCCCCACACTAATTACATCCCCCAAGCTGGCTAGGGTTTGTTGCAGTTCCTGACCTACTTGTCCATTGGAACCGATGAGTAAGATTCGTCTCATGAAAATACCTCAGCTTCCTTGAAGCGCAGACCTTTTTGGTCTTTTGCCGATAAGATTGGGTCTGCTGTGAGAGGCCAAGCGATCGCTAAATCCGGGTCATTCCAGATGACGGAGCGCTCATACTGGGGAGCATAGTAATCGGTCGTTTTGTACAAGACTTCAGCCACGTCTGAGACAACAAAAAAGCCGTGGGCAAACCCTTCAGGTACCCACATTTGTCGTTTATTCTCCGCACTCAGTAGGGTGCTAACCCACTGCCCAAAAGTCGGAGAGCTTTTTCTCAGATCGACAGCTACATCAAACACCTCGCCAACGATGACACGCACCAACTTCCCTTGAGGTTGTTGAATTTGATAGTGCAAGCCACGCAGGACATTTTTGACGGAACGCGAATGATTCGATTGGACGAAATGAGTGACTACTCCAGTCTTTTCGGCGAAGACTTTCTCGTTGCTGCTTTCAAAGAAAAAACCGCGATCGTCTCCAAAGACTCGGGGTTCAATAACAAAAACATCAGGAATATCTGTGGGTATGATGTTCATCCTAGTTTCCTCGTGACATGCTTTCCCCTAGTCCGCTCTCTTTGTAATTTTCGGCTTCAGCTTCAGTGGCTAAACTGGTCTAAGTTCAAGCTTATGCCTGCCGTTTATCCCACCGCCACCCCTTGTGGAAAGAGCGGGAGCCTTTGGCGGTCTTAGGTAAAACTGGCAACGCAAGTGTCCATATTCGACAAAGCTGATGCACGATTCCCACAACTCCTAAATATTCAAGTGTTTGCTCTGACGCACAGGAAACCTCTAGCCATTTTTTCGGCTCCAGGCGGACGTACCCTTGATAACAGATAAACTACAGAGTCCGCCAGCGCTTTCACAAAAACTTTACCAGCTGGGACTCGAAGATTTACTCTCAATGAAGTTAAAGCGAGATGAGAGCCTGAAAACCTGAGTGCACTCAATGTCCTTTGTTTTCAATCTAGGAAAGTTTACCTGACCTAGATGAATTAAATTCCCTGCTATTATCAAAAACAAATTTTGATGAAATGTCGAGCATTACCGGGCTTGGTTTAAGACATATGTACGGACTTTTAGATTCTGCTTTTATGCCTTCAATCCGGGACATACAAGCCCTAAATCTTAAAATATTCTCGGAATAAATCCATCAAAAATAATAGGTTGTGAGAATATATTTGCCAGTCTTTTTATAGTTAATTGTTAGTGGACAGAAAGTAGCAAAACTCAAATTTTCCTATTGAAGAATGAGCTGATGCAGAAGATGTAGTTTAAGCGCCAACTCAAAACTTGATGCCCCTTATTAAGTTAAAATGACATAACAATGGATATGCAGTGTATCGGTATTGTTTGGCGCGAAATATCGGGTTAAATAATATACAGCCCACAAAAATTAAGAGAGCAGCCCAGGTGCGTTATTGGCAATACCTCCTGAACTGCTCTTGCTTGTAAACATTCATGGAAACAATAGCTCCATGCTTGACACCAATCTAGCAAAAATCCCACCCTTTCCAAAACGGCAAATTTCTAGTACACACCGGAGAACTTTGTGCAAAAGCCTCCGTTCACTCCAAGGAGGGCAGCAGTAATGGTTGCAGCAACAGAACATGCGCCCTCCACAGCCTTGCCACAGAAAGCCGTCTACTACACCATCTGCTTTGACCCCTTGGCTATATCCCTTGGCAATACAGACTTAGCCATCCTTGTCCAGCGACTTCACTACTGGATGCAAAACGACTATTGCGGCTACCTGCTACGAGACGGTACGAAACGGGTTTATTTCGGGTACAAGGAACTCCAAGAGCAATTCCCCTGGTGGTCAATTGATCAGATTGGCAGGCATATTCGCCACCTGGAGCAGCGCGGTTGGGTGATTAGCGATCGCTTCTACAACTTAAACCGCAATGTCGGATTTGTAACTAAAGCTCCTCATTTCCAAGAGGACAACCAACGCAAATGGTACTGGCTGAATTATCAAAAAATCTTTGAGGACACGGGTTTTGACCTGTTATTCAATGCCGATCCTGTGCCAACTCCGCCTAAACGCCGCCCACGCTCTCGTGGAGCCAATCTGCAAAAATGCACAGAGCAATCTGCACAAGCACAGAATCCAATCTGCAAAAATGCAGAATCTTCTATAGATAAAGAATTCCATACAAATTCCAAATCAAATAAGCACAATGATTTCGAAAAAGATTTAAACTCTAGCCAACAGCAGGTGACAGGTGAGTTCTCAGCTCCAGTAGAAATACTTATCTTGGGTGATGACGATGAAGAAATTACTCAGGAAAGACTGACAGATTCAGTTGAAGATCAAAATTCCCCCGGCGCGGCTTTACAAAACTTAACTGAAGCAGATGAGATAGAAGACTCATTATGTGATATAGAAGATTCGTTAGGTGACACAGAGGTTGCCGTTGAAGAGTCGGCTCAAGATTTCGACCCAGACAAAGCGGTGGCGGCGTTAGTATCGTGGTTTGACTCTGGGCGTCCGGTTCAAACTCAAGAACCTCGCCAGTACCGTATCAGGATTGAAGAACTCGACGAAGAGATTCATGAAATCCTATGGAAGCACCAAGAGCGTCTGGAAGCCCTCAACGTTGACCTAGAAGCTGCGAAAATCCATCAAGCCATCATCGACAATCCCCAGTATCTGGAAGACGCGATTTATGCGTTTTACGAGGCATCTGCCAAGGGGGCATTGGAATCGAAGCAGGCGACAGGATATCTCTACAATGCATTACGGCACGGATGGAAACCAAGGGAGCAGTGTACAGTTGTCCCTCCTGTCGAAACCAATCCACAGCGACATTTAGGGCATCCAGATTGGCACATTCCTACTTTGACTGAAATCATTGAACGCAAAAACCTGATCTGGAAGGTGCCAGCCCTAAGAGCATCTGTTGAGCAATGGGCTAGACAGACTCCAGGTGTCATCCTGACGGAAGACGGAGTGAGGCTGATAGAGCAGGAAGAATCTGCTGATGTGTCCACTGATACCGATTCTTCGCTCCCCCTGCCAGAAGAACCGAGCCTGCCCGTATCAGAAATCACTTCAGAGGAAGCTCCCTGAGATGCGATCGCTTTCATCAGCGCGACGGTAAGGAAGTTTCAACCAACTTTGTCCGCCGGCTTGGAAGAGTTGATGACTTTAGCCGGTATTCCAACCGCTGTTGCTCCGGCTGGCACGTCACACAGAACAACAGCATTAGCGCCAATGTTTGCGCCATCGCCAATGGTGACATTACCAAAGATTTTTGCCCCTGCACCGACGTTGACACGGGTACCCAATTTTGGCGCATCAAACGGGCGATCCAGATAGCGATTCCCCATCGTCACCCCTTGGCGAATAATGCAATCGTCGCCGATCACACAATCCCCATGAATAACAATGGCACTTTGATGCTCGATGATTACGCGGCGACCAAGCTGGGTACTATAAGGCAATTCAATCCCATAGGTGTTCCGGATTTTGCGAAATAACGCACGGTAGAGAATGCTGAAAGGAGCCCGAAGAATCTTCGGTTCGACCTTCATTCTCCAGACACCAAAGCGATGAACGGCTACTGCCCGAAATCCAGGCTTAGTCCAATCCCGTCCATGAGCAATCCAGTCTTCTTTAATCTGGTGCCACAATCCCCAGCTTGGGGGTTCTGGTTCGTTTACATCTAAGATTTGGTCGGGCTGTGTGACCATAATTTGTTTGTACTCAATAGCGTGTTCTTTCAAAAACTACTTGGTTTTTCTGCCAATTTCTCCTAAGTTATGAGCACTTGGGGGGGGTTAATACGCCTCCTTTGAGGAACACACTATTCCGGACTAAATCACTCAGAAAATTGGGGGGATCTCGATCCGGCTTGCCTTGAATTGTGCGGCGCAACCTCCATACAGCAAAACCAGAAGCTCTCAAGGCATCAGCGAGTGCCGTGTATAGCAAACCATAGTTTTTAAGAAAGTACCGCCGTCGTGAATCAAACAAGTACTGGGGTAATCGCTTCGGTGGCTTTTTGGTGTCGGTTACACCTGAGCTTTGCCCGACTAGGTGTACAACCCGACTTTCAGGGACATACCAGCAACTCCAGCCTGCCCGTTTAGCCTGTAGGCAAAAATCCATTTCTTCGTAATACATGAAATATTCTTCATCCATCAAGCCCGCTGTTTCAAAGACTTCGCGGCGGACGATCATGCTTGCCCCAGCTACCCAATCCGTTTGACAGCTTTCGTTGGAGATAGGCGGCCAAACTACCCACTTCGACAGTAACTTTGATGCCAAGCCAAGATTCAATCCGGAATCTAGTTCAGAGAGGGCTGTATGGAAGCGAAAAGCAGAACTTTGTGGTGTGCCATCCGGTTCTTCCAGGCGACTGCCAGCAATTCCCACATCGGGATGCTCATTCATAAAGTCCACCAGTGCCTTTAACGCTCCAGGGCGAACAACCGTGTCGGGGTTGAGCAACAGAATGTAGGGGGGGGGATTGGTTGACTGTAGCGCTGGACGAATCGCCGCGTTATTGCCGTAGGCAAATCCGCCATTAAGCTCTAGTGGCATAAAGGTTGCCCACTCACCCCAGCCTTCGGTTTCAATTGCCTTTGCAATTTGTTCAACTGAGCCATCATCAGACTTGTTGTCGGTAACGACAACGCGGGTACCCGGTAAGGCTTGGACTTCACTCACCAAAGAGCGCAAGCTATCGATTGTTAGTGCTGGTGTTCGGTAGTTAACGATTACAACAAGTAAAGGGATTGGGTTATTTAGTTCGATCGCGTTAGACATAAGGGGGGTACCCTATTTAGTATTTTCTAGTTCAGCTTCTATTGAATTAACCATTACTTGAGATGCCCTGTCTTGATGCTATAGAGCAGACAGTATGCATGAAGCGTTTGCCATAAGTGTTCCCGTTCAGCAACGTTATTGCTGAATCGTCGGGTAGCTATCGCTCTACTCGAACCGCGTTGGTCAAAATGTTGCCTTAGCAATTCTTGTAGCACTGCTACTATCAATCTACTGGCACTCTTGATGAGGTGTCCATCACTGAAAATTGCTTTTCTTCTCGTGCTAAGACGCGCTCTTAGCGCTGCTGGATTGCTTCAAAGAGTGATTTGAACCATTCCTTCACCTCCATTACGCAACTCTTGAGTCATAGCGTTCTGAAGCCAGTCGATGCTCAAACAACCATTGCTGATTTTCCGGGGAATTATCTAGCCAGCGATTAATCATATCAGCCCATTTCACCGGGATTTGCAAGCGCTTCCACGCCTCGGCAGATGCTACAGAAATATTTTGATAAAGCTCTGGATCTGAAAGCAGTTTTTCAATGCATTCTGATAAAACAATAGGGTTAGCCGCCGGGAAAATCATCGAATTTATCCCATGTTTTAAATTATCTTTAAACATCGGGTGATCTGAAGCAACAAGAGGTGTTCGAGAACAGAGGGCTTCATAAATTGTTATTGGGAACCCTTCTGGATATTCGTGCCTACTAGGAATTAAGACAAGATCCGCCTCTCTCATCAAAGGTACTATAGTATTATTTGGCACTAATCCTAGGAATTTTACAGAATCTTCAATTTGCAATTGTTGAGCTTTGTTAGTCAGAGACTCGATTTCGCCGCCACCTGCTATCTTTAAACTTACTGATAAGTTCTTAGCTTTTAACATTGCGATCGCTTCTAATACATCGCCAACCCCCTTAGTTTCTGTAACCGCGCCGACGTAAACTAGATTCCATGTCCTTATATCCTCTCGAAGCGCTTTGGGAGAGAAAGCTTCAGGTGAGACCCTAGCTGGCCAATCCCAAGGAATTATCTTGTTCGCTTTAACTCCGATTTGCTTGAGCTGTAGCGATGAATTAATTCCGTGATTGAAAACCCAGTGGATTTGCTGATTGTTTAATAGGCTCGAAAGTAAATAATTTCGAAATTTATTCCGTAATCCTTGGCTTGGAAACGAATCAGCCAACACCGCTATTGTTTTAACCTTATTTTGAATAGCCCACTGAAGGACGTCTCGATTTGGGGTACAAACAATTAAGTGAGTGGGATTTTGCTCTTCAATCAAACTGATAATTTTCTTGGGGTTGATTTCTTTTGTGAATCCCGCCCCGATTGCCCGAACTCCGTTTTGAAGAACCTGATTATAAGGGGTATCGGTAAGCAAACAGAGAACTGCTACTTCCTCAATTCGCTGACCAATTTCAGCAACAGCATCAACTGAATATTTTTGAGCATAATAAGTTTCCCCTCCGCCCGTCACTAATCGCTCAGCCGCTTCACGGTAATCGCCACCATACTGCACAAACAATAAACGCATTTGGTTATCCTTTACCAGAACAATACTTATAAACAAGCTAAAGAATTATCTGGTAGATGGCTATAATCTGACTGTGAAAGCTAGCTAGGACAAGAATATTGGAATCGAAATAGATGCTCTCTAACCGTTTTAGAACCCATCGAACCTAGATTACTTCAAGAGCCGAGTTAAGGGGAGATATCACTTCCTAGGAAAAAATTTCCTCTATCTATGGATAGATTATGTGTGTCTATACCTCCAATATGCAGTATACCTCTACAACTGACACACAAAAGTGGCAGAAAGTTGCGATCGCTCATTTTTTGTTCTTCAACTTAATGGATATAAGTTCTAGTTAAATCCCCGGTTTCTGCGGTATACAGACTCGAAGCGTTCCGGGCATTATGTTGATGCTCCCCTTTTTATCCTTTCTGTCCCTGCACTACTATCAAACATTGTTAAATCCCGGTGTTATTTCCTTGTGACTTATACGATATTTATAGAAAAAAAAGTGTTAAGGATTACAGTCTGGCATCAAAATCACAGGAATGCCTTTTATCTGCTCAGCTAACAGCTTTTGAGTATGAGGGAACAAAACGCTCGTTCACTGATTGTCCTCTTATCTAGAGCCTATCCCTTCGTTCACTTGGGTGGTTACGAGGATAGATTTTATCGTACCACTCTACCTCTTGCATAATTATGTGTTGTAGAGTCCTGAAGAAAGTCGGTGCTTGAACAACCACTGCTGATTTTTTTGTGAATCATCTAGCCAGCGATTAATCATATCAGCCCACTTTACCGGAATTTGCAAGCGATTCCAAGCCTTGTATGATTCTACAGAAAGACTCCAATAAAGTTCGGGATTTGAAAGTAGTTCTTCAATACATTCTGATAAAGCATTAGGGTTAGCTGCTGGAAAAATCATTGCACTGACCCCATCTTTCAAATTGTCTAGAAACATCGGATGATCTGATGCAATGATTGGAGTTCTAGCACAAAGAGCATGAGTAATAGCCAGAGGGAATCCCTCAGGATATTCATGCCGACTAGGGACTAAAACAATATCCGCTTCTCTCATCAAAGGTAAGACCGTGTCATTTGGTACTAATCCCAAGAAGTCTACACAATCTTCAATATTTAACTGTCTCGCTTTATTGTGAAAATAGTCTTTGTCGTCTCGACCGGCTATCTTTAATTTCACCGGGAAGTTCTTAGCTCTTAACTGAGCTAAAGCTTCTAAGACATCGCCAACTCCCTTAGCTTCTATCATTGATCCAATATAGAAGAGTTCCCAAGTCTTGGCGTGAGCTAGGAGTTTTTTGGGAGTGAACGAGTCAGGAGTGTCAGTAACAATGAAATCCCAAGGAATGATTTTGTCTGGGTTAACTCCTATTTGCTGAAATAAGATTGATGAGTTGATTCCATAAGCTCCAACCCATTTAATTTGCTTATTGTTTAATAAATTAGCGAATAAAAAATTTCGCAGTTTGCTACGTAATCCCCTTTTTGAAATAGATTCTGCAAATACAGCTATTGTTTTAACTTTTTTTCTGATTGCCCAACGAAAAACTTCCCGGATAGCTGTGCGAATAACTAAGTGAGTTGGCTTTTGCTCTTCAATCAATTTTAGTAATTCTTTGACTTGAATATCTTTATCAAATCCGGCTCCAATAGCCCGAACTCCATTGGGAAGAACTTCATTGTAAGGTTCTTTCGTCATACAACAAAGAACCGCAACTTCTTCAACGTTTTTAGACATCTCAGCAACGGAATCCACCGAATATTTTTGAGCATAATAGGTTTCTCCGCCACCTTCTGCCAAGCGCTGAGCCGCTTCACGGTAATCGCCTGCATACTGTACAAACAATAAACGCATGGGTGCATCTCACTTTTGTGGTAAACATTAAGTTACTTACTGAATCCACAGCTATCCGGATTCTCACCCTGATTTGAGCTCCCTGATTTGAGTCCAAACTGAGCTGCTCCAAAAACCTTATTTCTCGTTTCTACAATAAAGAAACTTTCAAGATTTTAATGATTCTGCTTAGTAATAGGCTGACCTCCTTAATAGACAACTATAACGGTTTTCAATGGAGTGCAATATAGATTATTCTTCGGGGCACGATATTATCGTGTCCCACCTCTATTGTGGATGCAGCTGTGAACCGCTATGAGCAAAAACATGTCTTTTTGGTAATATCTATAACGCTTCTTGGTTACCTGTAATATTGCTGGATATTCGTGGTTCCTGGTTTATTGCAATTCCACAATGAATAATAACCCAGATGGCTATATTTCATCCAAGTTAAAACTCCTATAAATGATATGTAAAGGCGGGGTAAGCATCTGGTAAACGATGTTTGAACTCGCTAAGTAACGCTCTCTGTTAATGGTTCAAGCAGTGCATAGGCACAGGCTTGGTTCAGCATAAAGATGAACTGAGTTTTCAAGAGATAACCGCAGAACTATTAAGAATTCGTCAAGGTTAAGTTAAATAGGAGCCTGTTGTGGACGAACATCTTGAGGCTTGTCCAAATCGGAGAACTCGCCGCGTTGCCTGCGTTCTATGGCGGTGTGTAATGCCGCCTCGAAGCGTTCAGTGGCATCATCCCAGGTGTATTGAGTCGCTGTTGCGTAAGCGGCGTCCGACATGTCTCGCCAAGAGGCTTCGGGGCGTGTTAGGACATCAACGAGGCGGTCAGCAAGCGCCGTGGAATCTCCAAGCGGCACAAGATAACCATTCACTCCCTCTTTAATGATGTCCAGAGGTCCACCAACCTGAGTTGATACTACGGGACAGCGACAAGCCATCGCTTCCAATGGTGGTAAATGAAATCCTTCGCTCCAACTCCCGCATAACCAGACATCACATTTGGCGTAGATGTCTTTGATGGCGTTTTGTGCGGGTAGTTTGATGTATTCGGCACCAGCAGGTAGTGGCAACTCTTCTGAGGGGTCAAACGCGCCAAAAGCTACTAGGTGTAAATTCGGAATTTTTTGAGCCGCTAAGGAAAACGCCTTAAGACTAACGTCGCATCCTTTCCACCCAATTGGAGCATATAACATGCCAACAGTAGGAACCGATTGTTTCCCCCTCTGTGGGGCATAAAATTGATCAGTGTCCACGCTATTGGGGACAAAGGAGACGTTGCTATCACCGTATTGCGTCTGGGCTAAATCGATTAACCACTGCGAGATTGTGATTTTGTGCATCGGCAGTGACCACGTCGCCTCTACCCTTTCTTTCGGCATGCCCTCAAAAATTTCGTGATGCTGAATAAAATAAGCTTTTGCCCCTTTAGCCTCAGACATGTTCGCGACCCACTCGGCTGTCTCCCACCAAGTGGCAATCACCACGTCGGCATCCGGTACATCAGCATCTGTGATTGGTCGCCAGCGTTCGATCACTTGATGTGGAACATCCACATCATCAAAGTGGGACGCCTCTTTGTTCGAGAGCAAACCCTTACCCTTTAGCAGAGACTTTACCTGATCTAGTGGGTTGATCGGATCGGGGGGTAGAGAGACGACAAAGACTTCATGTCCGCGCTTTTTTAGGCGTTCGGCATAAATTGCCGTTACCCTAATCCCACCAGCAAGACCAGCGAAAGGAAGGACAAATGTAATTTTCATGTTGAAGATATTCAGCCGTTATTGGGAGCAATAGGAAAAGCCAGGGTTGAGATACCCAATTTATTGGGACTGAATCAGTCGCACAATTGTTCTACTAACTCAGTACGCAATTGCGTAAATCTGTCGCCAAATCCTTAACGAACTGGTGAGGTTTTGAGGCGATCCCACATCGAGTTGAACTTGCGAAATCCTGTACTTACTGTTTGTTTCAGCCACTGCCAAGCCTGACCGGCTGGGGATTGACCGAACGCAATCCGCCATTTTTTTATAACTCCAATCTTTACTGGCGGTTGTGCATAATACACGGCTTGGTCTGGGATGGGGTCGGCATCAGAAAAGCCTGCATTCATGTATTGTTCAATGTCTTGGCGCTCAATGTATTTTTCACGAATTTTCTTCAAGCGCTCTTCGTGAGTGTTTGTGTGAAATACCGTCCAGTTTGGGTCTTCAATCTTGCATAGGGTGTACGCATTGTGCCGTTGTATGTACTCTTCAAGTGCGATCTCCAGCAGATATCTGCCCCGATCTGTATCGGGTTCCGCCGCTGGATTTTCACCCAGGAAGCCTGATGCAATATAGTCTCCCGCGTATTCGTGCATTGCTGCCATGAATGTGCTTCGCTTCATCAGAGCAAAGTTTAGGCTGCACTTGTGGCTAAAGTACCATCCAGGCCAGGCATCATGATGTTTCGAGGGGAGGTTAAACGAACCACCGATCGCAAATACATCGTCACGATCAAGATAATCGATAGATTCCTCTAGCCAAGTCTCGTGACCTTCTCGGTAGGGTAAGGTGTCGATGTTAAACCATAACAAGTAAGGCTTGCTGGCGATCGACCCGGCTGTGTAGATCTGGACATAACCTTTGTCGTGATTACAATCTTGGTGGTTTGGTCGAATGACCTGAAATTTGTCGATCAGACCTTCTTGAAATAACTTCCAGTAAACAGCTTGGGTTTCGGCATTACTCCCACTGTCAACAATGACGACCTCACCTGGCTTACCCCCTAGAAAACGAAACCAATCGTGAAGCACATCTTCAAAGACCACTCCATCTCCCAAGTTACGTGCCACTAGTGATATTTCGCTCAGCTTGCTAAATTGCTCACTCATATATCCAATACTTCACCATTCATGCGACATCCTAAGGAGTGCCAACCCTAACGGTATGGCATGGGCATCCAAACCTTTCGGCAGAGGAATATTCAGCGAGAACCTCAATGAAGGTTGGTACCCCACATCAATTTAGCCAATAGTCTTTATGGGTGAACACCCACTACACAAAGAAAACACAGGGAATACTCGCGTCCCCTAGTTTGACCGCCTATTCATTCCCTTTCGTCAGCCCTCCATGGCAGCATGGGAACTCTGGCGTTCTGGCTAGATGCCTCTTGCCTCAGCCTTTGGGGGCTAGTATAAAGCCTAGCTGACGCTTTACATATTGTCCTAATCTCAACCGTGCTCTTACACGCCGTTGTCGTTGCCCAATCGAAAGACAAACTCTCAAGGCTGCCCGGAGTCGGGGGGGACTCAACGCAAGGGCACCGGATTCCCACCAATGTCGTCGTCCCCTTAGTCTTCCATCCCAAAGCGTCGTAATCAGATCGCTCCAACGGTAACTCTCTGCAAAACAATGGTAAAACGATTCATTTCCCCAACCATCCTCCATAGGAAAATCACCCCAAGCCTTTGCCTCCGTGACGGACGGATTTGACCAAAAAGCATTACACAGTTCGACACAGGCCGCACGAACATCTGTCGAGAGATTAATTAGGCTTGCATCAAGTAATATATTTTCAGCGAAGCAGCAAATTGTTTCCCGGACGATTGGATAACCCCAGTCCATAACCACTGGATTTGAGTCCTCTTTTAGAACGGGTTCAACTCGCTCACCAACTTCTCTATAGCTGATTACTGTTCCATGATCAGCACTACAGGCCATTTCTGTGATCTCGTTCATCCCAGGTGCTTCAAAAAAGCCCAGACCAAGTCGCTTATCGAACAAATAGGGTTCCGGTTCTCTAAATTGACCCTCTGGAATCCCTTTTCTTAACCCCTGGTAAAAACTCACGGGGGGTTTCCCTCCCGCCACCGTTAATACTTCAGAGAGAGCATAGTGTAATGTGGCACCAGTCCCTAGATCAACCAACCCAAATGGAGTCGGGTCGAGCAGTCCTTCTTGCTTTAAATACTTAACCATGAGCTGACGCTGTTGGTCGGCTTTCTGAAGAATCAGCTCACGCATCCGTTGGTCTTCGAGGACTAGCTGTGTGAGTGCTATACGTTCGTCAACATTTAGATTCCGCAACCAATCTTTATTCGTTAGTCCTATGGAAATCAAGCAATCACTTGCTTCTTCAGGCTCGATACAAAGTCGAGCTAAGGCAATACGAACTGAGACGAACTCAACGTCAAGTGTCAATTGCCCAGTAAAAATTCCCTTGAGGTGTTCTTCATCAACACGAGTTACACTCGGCAGTAACCACGCTTGTCTACTGCCATAGAGATAGCACAGTTCACAAGAGAAATTAAGCTTCTTGATTAATCGGCGTGCGATTTCAAGCAGCATCTGACCGTCCCGCGACACAAAGTAGAGTCGCTTCAAGCCTAATTGTTGAGCGCGTCCCAATGCCCAAAGGACAAAGCTTACTAATACAGGAGCGGCTACGCTTGCAGAAATATCGCGCAAAACTTTTTCTCTTGGCGATGAGGCGGGAACTGTTAAACGCGCTAATCTTGATGCACCTGCCATTACAGAGGATAGTCCTTGTGTCGCCCAAGTATAGGTTTCAAGAATCTCTTCATACCGATTGAGGTTGCCTTCTGGGAATGGTCTAACCTTTAGTCCTGCCTGCTTGGCGGTATGAACATCTGACCAGGAATTGTTGCCGCAATGACATACTTGTTCAGGCTCAACACGTTCGCGCTGTAGCAATTCTTGGAAAAGCTCACCTGAGCCTTTTGATTTGGCATAATCGCAGGATACGTAACAGAGGTCGCCGTCTAAGTACAAGCCGTGGTGACTAAGCAGCTTTTGGATGCACTCAGTCCCTAGATACATGTCGGACAAAAACGCGATACGCTCGTTGCGATCGCGTGCCGCCTGCACAAGTTCTTTAGCATGGGGAACAAGGCGAATGATTTGAGTCTCCAACTGGAGTTCCAGGTTCATCAACTGGTTCCGTTGTGCTTCAGTTAGCCCCAGTGCCATTCCCACTTCTGCATAAATTTGATGCAGATTGACTTGAGAATCAAGCCCTCCTGCATTCACAAAAGCACGACTCTCGGCGTTAGCCCGAACGCGAGCGAAGACTTCTGCTGGGTAGTCCAGTAGTGATAAGTCTTTAAGTTTCTTGCCTAGTAGAAGAAAACTTGATTCCGGTGAGCCAACAGCGCGTGTTAGAACAGTATCGAATACATCGAACGAAGCAATCTTAGTCATTCTGTTTCATCGAGTCGTTATAAGTTACAGGCTTGCTTAGAGGACATTTCCTAATTGACAGGCTGAACTATCCGGCTTCAACAGATAACTCTTGAAAGGCTTAGTAATTAGGTCTTTTGTTACAGACGTATAGAAGTATTCAAACGCTTACATAATAGGAATTTTCCGGGTTTTATTGGTAAACCCGGTGCCTTTCATCTTTGACAGAGAAATACACTGCTTTTCAGTGTACTGTCAAGGTATAAGTTCTGGATTAAAAAAAACCTGTGAAAGAAATAAATTTTTGATGAAGTATTGGTTTTTCCTTCCAGGTTGTTAAATATATTTATCTAGCTGAAATCTCAGGCACTACCTTCAGCCATCCCCGTCTCAATGCATGTAGTAGCCTGTCAATTGATGCTCTCTCTTGAGAGGCGAGTTCTTCCTCTAGCAAGGCTGCCATCAGCCCATATCGGTCTGCCAGTGTAATTTGACCTGAGCTAGTAACTTGAGCGAATAACTCAGAGAGAGCGCCAGGGATGAGGTGAACCTGGGGTGGCTTTAAACAGGGGAGAGAAGACACTTTTCTTTTATAAAGATTTAGTAACAATTAGGTAGATATACTCTAATCCTCTCCTGAAGATTCATTAAAAATAGTTATAAAGTCTTTACAAATCCCAGCTCGACTGTAACAAATCTCAATGAAGGGCTCGTCCTGAGTTTGTTATCTTGCCCTAGAGCGATCGCTTTAGGGCGTGTCTGCAAAGGCCAAAATTCCAGTTTTTGGGCTTGCCTCGACAACCAAGAGCAAAGCCTGACAGGGCAATGGTTTTATGAATTTCATTGCCCCTGGTTACCTGTTCGCTACATTTAGCTCTTATCGGAAATAAAACTTATCAGTAGCTGTCTTCTTCAGCCGTTGATTGCATTCCCAATCGGTTATTTGCACTGTGCAAGCGATCAGCGATCGCCTGCCTCATTGCTAAGCTGATGTCTGGGTTAGCCAGAATATCTTGTGCCAGCTCACGGGTTACTGCACTGGTCGTGATGTCAACCCGGTCTAGTTTTCTGAGCTGGGAATATACTCTACGGGGAGAAATAGGCATAGTCTTCCACTCCTGCCATGCTGTGTAATGTCACTCTTGAGTAGAACTTGAGCGCTCCTTTCCAGGATTTCACTCCTGTTCTTTTCCTCATGGATCAATAGTGCCTCAATTCTTGCAAAGAGAGAATAAAGCCTAGTTGAAGACTCTGTGTTGGGGAAAACCTTCAGTCAAGGTATCTCAAAAGTGCTGTGTTTGGTTGTGGGAGTAGTTGCCCAATTCCCTTGCACCGTCCGTTCGCCCTTTCGACCCTGAGAAATTTCTCTATCTTTATAAAGCCGCCCGTCTCCTCTGCTTCTGTTATCAGCCAGCCTTATCAGTGCCATCAGGAAAGCTGTTGTGAGAAAGCTTTACAAAACTTAAACAAGTCACGTATTGTAAAGACATCATCAAATTCCGACTTAACAAGTCAACAGCACTCATAAAACAATGACAACCACACTACAGCGCACTGAAAGTGCCTCCCTATGGGATCGGTTCTGCCAGTGGATTACCAGCACAAACAACCGCCTGTACATCGGCTGGTTCGGCGTGTTGATGATACCCACCCTGTTAACCGCCACAACGTGCTTCATCATCGCCTTCATCGCAGCGCCTCCAGTAGACATCGATGGCATCCGTGAGCCAGTAGCCGGCTCGCTGATGTATGGCAACAACATCATCAGTGGAGCAGTTGTACCGTCATCCAACGCGATTGGGTTGCACTTCTACCCAATCTGGGAAGCAGCTAGCTTAGACGAATGGCTCTACAACGGTGGACCCTACCAGCTAGTGATATTCCACTTCCTGATTGGCGTATTCTGCTACATGGGACGTGAGTGGGAACTATCCTACCGCTTAGGAATGCGTCCATGGATTGCCGTAGCTTACAGCGCACCAGTAGCAGCAGCAACCGCCGTGTTCCTGATTTACCCAATCGGACAAGGTTCATTCAGCGATGGCATGCCACTAGGCATTTCGGGAACATTCAACTTCATGTTCGTGTTCCAAGCGGAGCACAACATCCTGATGCACCCGTTCCACCAACTCGGTGTAGCTGGAGTATTCGGCGGTTCATTGTTCAGTGCAATGCACGGTTCTCTAGTGACTTCTTCTCTGGTACGTGAAACAACCGAAACCGAATCACAAAACTACGGTTACAAGTTCGGACAAGAAGAAGAAACCTACAACATCGTGGCAGCACACGGTTACTTCGGTCGGTTGATATTCCAATACGCTAGCTTCAACAACAGCCGTAGCTTGCACTTCTTCCTAGCTGCCTGGCCTGTGATTGGCATCTGGTTTACCTCCTTAGGCATCAGCACGATGGCGTTCAACCTGAACGGATTCAACTTCAACCAGTCAATCATCGACTCACAAGGTCGTGTGATTAACACCTGGGCTGATGTGCTCAACCGCGCCAACTTGGGATTTGAAGTGATGCACGAGCGTAATGCTCACAACTTCCCCCTCGATTTGGCGGCTGGTGAAGCGACTCCTGTGGCTCTAACTGCTCCTGTTATCAACGGTTAATCTGAGCAATTAGCGACTAGCAATCTGTCAAAATCTAGACCGATAAAGAGCGCTCCCTGAAAGGGGGGCGCTTTTTGCTGTGTTTATCTCTTACTCCTGTTGCACTACCCCCCCCATCATTTGATTGCAATAGCGGATAGCCTCAAATAAGCCCTCAGTAGACCACTGGTCTCTCTGTTGTTGCCGTTGTTGTTCTTTTTCTGCCCAATTGTCTTCTAGACAGACTCGGAACCAACCCTCGGGTTGGCGAACTCCTTCACGGTTGAACAGGAAGTATCCAATCGCTTTGAGGACTTCCTGGAACGAAAACTTACGCAGAAATGTACCGTCCTTTGGGTGGTAGTAAATTCCGGCTTTTTGGCAAGCTTCTAATTTTTGTTCAAACTCGCTAGCTTGGCTATCTTCTAATACTGTTGTTGTTGTTATATCGGGGTCTGTTAGTGACTGCGGGTTTGAGGGGGCTAAACCGGGAATTGGTGGCTGTTGAACCGATTTTTTCTCTCTCGTTAGAGAAACGGGGGGTATCAGTACATAAATCGGTTGAAGCGTGCACTTCCAGACGTAGGCGGTGTAGCTTTTGGCATGGGTGAGTACTCCTTTGTCCAAAAGCTGTTTGGCGGCACTTTTTACGGTTTTGGGATCGTGGGGAAAACCGCGTGTTCGTTTGACCCATTTGATAAACTACCAGCCCTTACTTCGTGGAAGGGCTGGTTTTTGCATCCAACCCAGTAAGTGATGATTTCTGGCGCTTCATTTGCCCCAGTTGCTTCTGACTTCCTGTTTGCTTGCGCTTACAGGTATCAGAAGTAGAGCTAGCGACATCGACGCCTACGAGGCTCGTTTCAAACCCCGGCAATTTACCTTGTGGCCACAAAAGCATAACAAGCGCAGCAGCTAAGTCTCTATCCATTGTGAAATCACACATCTTACAATGATGAACTCTTTCATCCAGTGTTTTCTTGTACTGATTTCCGCAGACAGGACAGGTTTGGGATGGCTTCACGGTCTTGGTTGGAACCTCGACAAATACACCACCAGCTTCGATAACTTTGTACTCAATAGCTGACCTTAACATCCCAAAACCAACATCCAAAATAGACTTATTTAGACCTGCTTTTTGTTTTCTCCGCTTGCCCTTTTTGGCTTTTCTGGTCATCTTGTTAACTTCTAGCTTTTCAGTTGCAACGAAGCTATTACAGCGAACAATATCTGATGCAACTTGGTGTGCCCAGTTCTGACGTTGATTGGCAACTTTCTTAGTTGTTTTGCTAATTTTTGCCTGAACCTTCTTCCAGCGACTAGAAGCTTTCTGTTTCTTTTTTCTGTTGGGTGCCACCTTGCGGCGTTTACCCCTGGAGAGACATTTAATTTTTGCCTCAGCTTTTCGGAGAAACTCAGGTGCTTCTAAAAAACAATGAGTCTCGCCATCCGTAATCGCTAATGCAGATTTGCAGCCAAAATCAATACCAACCGCACCCTTGTCGGTGATTCTGACAATTTCTTCCACTTCAACGGTAATGGAAGCGTACCATTTGCCATTGCGATAGACGATTGTACAAGTAGTCGGTTTACCCCAAGTCCGGGCTTTAAAGCGCATCTGTATACAACCGATTTTGGCTAGCTCTAAATAGCCATTATCACCAGTTGTATGTGCTTTCCAACCTGTTTTACTAGGATAAGTCCAACCACTATAATGGCGAATTGACTTGTACTTTGGGCGTTTACCCAATCCCTTAAACCAACGCCCAAAGGCAAAATCAACACGCTTCAACGTCGCTTGCAAGGTCATGCCGTTACACTCTTTGTACTCAGTCCAAACTTCTTTAAAAGCTGGTAAAGAGTTCTGTTGTTCAAAGTAGTCAACTTTGTGACCAAACTTTTGATACTGGGTAAAACGATTAGAGACAGCACAATTGTACAAGTCTTTGTGCAACTTCCGGTGATACCGCAATGTTTGCTCTTGCTTTTTATTGGGGTATAGCCGAAAAGTTACACGTCGAACTGGCATTTGCTGTTTCCTCTTGTTAATCTAGTTCTCTCTTATTCAGGTGGGGGTATGTCAAGTGCAACCAAGGAAAGGTTCGCATTCCGTATTTTCGATTCAACTGCATATGGTGTTTGTGACTAAATATCGTCGCAAAGTTATCACTACCGCAATGCTAGAAAGACTCAAGGAAATATTCACCAATATCTGTATCAAAACAAAATGTCAGCTTACCGAGTTTTCTGGTGAAGCTGACCACGTTCATTTACTGGTGGATTTTCACCCAGACAACCGTTTGTCCTCCTTAATCGGGAGCATGAAGTCTGGTTCAAGCCGGATTATCCAAAAAGAGTTTGCGTCTGTATTAGCCAAGGTTTATAAAGAACCTGCTTTTTGGTCTGGTTCTTATTATGTGGCGTCCACTGGCGGCGCACCTATCGAAAGAGTTAAGGCTTATATAAAATCTCAAGAAGTACCGCAAGAGTAATTGTTCGACGCAGGTACCTGCCTCGAACCGCTCTCCCTCCCCAGGTTGCTTCGCTGAACCTGGGGACTCTCGCGACACGTTGAAGTCTCTCAGGTCGATGATTTCATGGCTTCCCGAGGAGATTTCGTCGAGGAGCCACTGCCAAAGCTCTCGGGCGGTAGGGGTGAGTCGGTTCTGTACGCTGAATTTGTTGTGTTTTCTTGTCCAATAAGTCATCGCTTCTCCTGTGAGGGGAGAGTGGGCCGTGAAAACCTGGAAGTCTCTTAATCCACCAGGTTTTCACTGTTTTCTCCGTTGAAAATTTTTAGGTGATGAAGCACGCACTGCGATTACAGGGGGCTTTGTCGTAGGCGAGGGGGAACAACAAAGACCTAACCCCCCAGCTCCTCGCTCTCACTTCCTTGCTTAAAGACGGCGCGCGAAAGCGGCAGGAAGTGCGGCAAGGGGGAGCCTGACGCCGGGAAGCTCAAGATCCCCGACACAGGGAGGGGAGGGGTTGGGGGAGAGGTCTTGAGGAATTACCCTCAAGCCGACGAAACCCCTACCGCCGGGCAGGGGCTGTTGTCACAGAGTTGATTAACCAGATGTCTGATTCTTCTACGCACACGATGGGGGCGAGAGCATACCAGGCGTCATCGGCATCGATTTCGACGGAGTAATACCAGCCGGGTTTGAGTCGGTGCTGAGTCACCCAAACACTATCGGGTTTGATGTATTCGATGCCTGAAATCTCCCCGGTTTGAATCCGTGTTGTCTCGGGGAGGATGGTTAGAGCTTGGATGCGCTGACCGGGAGTGAAATTTCGGGTTGGCCCAATCGGCTGGAATGCTTATAGACTGGTGGTTTCGCTGATTATTTGACACCATAAGATGGCTCCTTTCATGGTTGTTGCATGGGAGGGGAAGTCGTCCTGGGTAGGTGCGCTAACACCTGACCGGGGCGCGTTATTCGATTAATGGGATGATTTTACATCAATTGGGGGAAAAAGGCGCGATCGCTGCCTCTAACAAATGCCTTTAATAAATGCCTCGAACTCTTCTAGAGCCTGACTCCGATTATCCGACCTGTGACAGCCTTGATCGTGGCGCGGACTCTAGAAAGCGCAAAGCGCTTTCGCTCTACAATCCCTTTTAAATCAGCTTTATTTATCGATTCCAAAAAAAATAACGTTTGTTTTGATTAAGCCCGCTCCCTATAGTGAAGTTAATCCTTCCACAGACCAATTCAGATAAGGAGTGTATCGCATGAAACGGTTTTTTGTCCTAGTAGTCGTCGTCGTTTCGGTTTTATTCGGGTTGGCAACAGCTCCTGCTTATGCTTTTAATCAAGCTTCTTTGACCGAGTTGCAGTCAACCAACCAATGCAAAGATTGTGACCTATCTGAAGCCGTCCTGACGGGAGCCAACCTGATGGGAGCCGACTTGGAGAGAGCCAACCTCAAGGGAGCCAACCTGACGGGAGCCAACCTGACTGATGCCGACCTGGAGAAAGCCGACTTGGGGATAGCCAACCTATCAGAAGCTAACCTGATGGGAGCTGACCTAGAGAAAGCCAACCTGAGGGGAGCCAACCTGAGGGGAGCCAACTTGACTAATACCAGCCTGGAGAAAGCCACTATGCCGGACGGCTCGAAACACGCTTGAGCATAGTTTTGGCAAACTCCTAAGATTGACAGCCTAGGTAATTTAAGAGTTGAGTTGAGAGGGTTTCCACCCATCTCTCAAAGCTTTGGCAAGAAATCTCGTTGGGTGGTATTCGTCGCCCCATGTATGTCGGGGTTTGCTATTGTACTCAAGTAGCACACGAATGGCGTTCTCCATATTACAAGGATTACTGTTTAGAGCTTCTTGTAGATAGTCTTCGGTAACATCCACACCAATTTCCTTGAGTTGCTCCCAGTAATTCCAAAAAACTTCCATCTCGTCTTCGTCCAGCTCAAGCAGAGGCATCTGGGGGCGATTGGGGTGCGATCGGGTGTTGTATTCTCTAAGGCGTTTGCTGATTTCCCAGGCATTCATCATTTCACCGTTGCAAATAGCGTGGGGAGGGCTTTCCGAGAGAATCAGGATAATGGTGCTTATCGCTCTCGTTGCCTTCGTGCCAGCTTATTGTCACCCAAACGGGTGATCTTCGACTGAAATAGCCTCTCACTTCAGGAATTCAATTTTTATACGAGTAGACAAAACTGCCAGATCTGACGAAGTCTCGCTTGGGCGAGTGTCCTATCGTCTCGTAGAGTTCCGGCTTTTCCCCTGTCGAACAGTGCTCACAATCGTGCCTCCGCCGCTCTCTCGTTCTTACGCGATGCTTGATTGGGGGAGGGAGGTTGCTCAATTTTCAGGAGATGGCACACCTCTCGACTCACTTAGCCTTCAGTCGTTTGGGTAGTTATACGCAAGTTAAACATTACATTAAAGAATTTATCGCCAGCGATTTACGCATATTTACGCAGAAGACTTACGAACTTTGGCGCAGGTATATAAAACTAAATAAAGACACACTAGATGAAGACAAAAAGTTTTAGTGTGTCCGACAAAAACAGGAATTATGCCGCCAACTATCGCTCTATACCCCCAAGCCACTGATTTTTTTTCTGTTGTTCCAGACGATTTTTATCAGCAAATCAAAAATTCCTCGGAGACAATAATTTCTCTCCAGTACAATCGTGATAAATTTCTGACTTTCAAAGTTTACGAGGTAAGGCTTGGAGCTCTTGTGGGTGAGGGATTTAAAGATATTACTCTTCAATGTCAGATTCGCGGAGCTACCTACATCTTTACCCACGAACATATAGAGCAGATGAGCAAGCGCGAACTCAATGACCTGTTTAACCATTTAGGGATTGACGGTAATCGGTTTTGCTGAGACTAGCTAATACCACTTTGCTTGGGGGACGCTAGATATTCACGGTTAATTGTTAATAGCTAATGGTTAATTATCGCAACTGCCAAATAGACTGAATACACCCATTAACGGTCGGTTTCATAAGTTGGTAACTTCCGAATCAGCGCCCTAACTACCTTAGTTTGGCTCTTGCCGTGTTTTTCAGCATAAGCAACTAAAGCCTGAAACTCTTTCTCCGTAATCCTGACACTAAGAACACGCTTCCTTTGACTAAGCTGTTGTTTCAGTACTTCCGGTGAAGGAGCAACAAAAGTAGCTGAAGTGATAGTCCAGATCCACCCCTCACGCCGTACATTGAACCGCCAAAACTGCCTGATAGCTTCGCTTGGCAAATCTCCCAAAAGGGTCAGGGTAAATGTTGAGTCCTTCCCAGTAGGTAGCAATTCGTTTCGTTTAATTAGTACTGTTACTTCTTGGTCTTTAACACTTTCAACCTGTCCGACTATCCGGAACCTATTCACCCCCTTCCGCTTCAAGTCTTGAATGGTCTGTGCTTCACTCTTCAACATGACCAACATGACCCAAGGTGGATTAATACGTGGGTAGCACTTCCAAATTTGAGCGACTTTCAGTAAGTCACGATTCGCATTAAGTTTGGTGGCTACCTCATCAGTGAGTTGGGCTGGAATTTTTAGCCCATCATCTGTTAGAAAAATCCCCTGGAGGAAGTTTGTTGAACTGGGTCGATAGATGCCACATATTTTTCCCCTAGCGCTATAAGTTATAGGGTCATTGTGTGGTTGGATTTTTTCCATATCTGAAAAGGAAGTTGGTACAGTCAATGTACCAGAAGGGTAACCCTTGAGCGATCGCCCTCTCCCCTTTATCTGCTCTGTCTGTTTCTTACATCAACAACCACGAGCAATCCATTGCGTAGCGATTCGTAGACTCGGTTAACTAAATGCTCTTGTTGATGACTCAGGAAACCCTCGAAGCATAGTAATATTAACCAACGCTGCTCGTTGAGGGTAATTTCTCCAGAGGCAAGGATTTGCTCAAGAGTCTGCTCGATATTGGGTCGAAAGAGAGTAGCTTGGGCTGACATCATCCTGTGCAGAACATCAACACCTTTAATATCGAGGATTCAGCTGTTGCGCCAAGTGATTGATCAGCCAACTAGCTAGTGATCATTTCCTTGTGTGCGAGTAATGCCAATCACCAATGCATTTGGAGTTGCAACACAGGTTTGAGGAGAGCTTTTTGTTGCCGCTGTTAAACGACTGACAAGACTTCACCAACGAATTGCTTGCATTCGCCAAGGTGCTATCCATAAAGTGATCTTGGGAATCCACGACCCAATCAAAGATTATGGTCGTGGAGGATGTCAATTATGTTCAGCTGTTGCTGTTCGATGAGTAGGTTTGGATAGGTGTCTCAGAGCGGAGTTCATACACTGTTGCAGGACTCGACGCCATAATGGTTTTCACCTGATCAGCAATCCGGATGGCAAGAGCAACGATAGTCAACGTAGGATTACCAAAGCCACCGGTGGGGAAAACAGCGCTGCTAGCGATGAATAAATTAGAGACACTGTGAACCCGGCAGTTTTCATCCACAACACCTTGTTTGGGATCGACATGCATGCGTGTTGTGCCCATATGATGGGATGTTCCAGGGGTTGATAGGATTGGGAGTTCACCGTCTAGCTCAACCTCGTACCGACCCAGTCCAGCGCGAGCAATTTCTTCGGCAAATACGGTTTGTGCCCGTTTGACATTACGAATGTCTACGTCACGCCAACGTGTTTGCATCAGCACTTTCCGTCTGCCCAGTTTGTCATACTCCGACGCGAGTACCAGTCTGTTGTCTGGGTGGGGGGCTTGTTCAGTTTGGTGGAGAACTTCAAATACGTTATATATTTGCTCTTTATTTGGCAGCTGTGACCAACCTCCTGTGCTCAGGTTCGGCCAAAACGGTTCCGGTTTTTTGGTCAATTTATCGTAAGCCGAGCTGGCAATATCGCCAATGCCAGTCACCACATTGCTCAGATGTTGAAAGACACCCTTAGGCCCTTCCTTCAACCCACTCCCTGTTACCAGTTCTTTGAGAGAGATAGCTGCATCGGATGGACGATATTTCTTCGGTCTGGGAAGGAGCAACATTGACGTATTCAGTAATTGCTCACGACGTATGACTTCATTGGTCAACGCGAGTCCTCCCATCACGGTGCCCTTACTCAATTGACGCAAATCGTACAAAGCCATTGAGGAAAAGAGCTTTGGACTGGCAGGGATAAACAGACCGCCATAGACAAGGGGATGATCCATAAAGAACCTACCCACTAGATCGTTTTCATTTCCCAGACCCGCCTTCTGTGTTTTGTTTGATAGCAATAATAAATGTGCGCTTTCGACACCACCGGCAGCCAGAATCACAAATTTGGCATTGACCCAAAATTTATTGCCTTGTAGGCAGGCTACTCGCACACGGGTTACAGTTCTAGCTGTTTCATCGGTCTCAAGCTCTACAGCATTGGCGTGGAGATAAGTGGTAATGTTGCTGGAGCGATTAATTTCGTCACGGTAATCCTGATAAAAAGCTTTACCCGGTCCGAACTGAAATATGCGGGTCGTTACGCGATCGCCGATAAAGGGGAGCCGAGGGCTGTTCGCATCTTCCCAATCCTCTGCCTCATAGGCAAAAGGTCCGAGTCTGCAGACTTCTTGCGCCCGTTCGTAATAGGGATTTAGGTGGTCTCTCTTGATAGGCCAGCCACTGTAGGGCAGCCAATCCCGTTTTTCAAAATCTACCTCGTCTAGGGGTACATGCCTCAGACCCAGTAGTCCCTTACCGATGTTTACGCCCCAGTAGGTGGAATTGCCGCCGAATCGACGATTGCGACTATCGGGAGGTACTTGAACAAAGTCTCCATCTGTTTCAACTTCAGAAAGTGACTGAGTATCCGCGTCTGGCAAGTCGAGTCCGCCACTTTCTAGGACGCAGACGCGGAAGTCTTGTCCGATTAGTTCACGCGCTAGAGTCAGTCCTGCTGGACCTGTCCCAACAATGCAAACGTCAGTCTCAATAACTTCATCTGTAGGTAATGTGCGTGCGTCGATCAACATAAAAATATTCTTCTTGGATGTTCCTAGACGAATCTATGGTAGTTATGACTAAGTACAAGATTGCATAAGACCATAGCAAATTGAAGGCGGCCAAAGCGGCAAGGCAAGTAAGACGATAAATCGGCTACAGAAAGAGGAAAATTATGTACGGTTCGGCTAGTCTTCTAATCTACAGAAATCTACACTTTCTCTCTTGTAGTCAGCGGTCGATAGTAACTGAATACTGACTCCTCCCAACTGACATAAAGTCCGGTTTTATAGGGAAGTTCAAGGTACGACAGCTTATCACTTCTCTAGAACTTGGGGGAGAGGTAAACCCTGAACCAGTAGGTACTATAGTGCTAATTCAGTAAGCCGAGCAATGAGGGAAAATCAGGAGTTTGGCGATCCCAACTTAACTGTTTATTATCTGAAACTTACGTTTTGTCATTACTGAATTGCTATTAGAGCCGTGCCGATAGAGATTAATTTAATTGGCTTTTTATAAAATAACCTAAGTTTACAGGGGGAATTCATTCTTTATCATTTATTCTCAAACACTGACCCGACTATACCGAGCCTTTACATTTGAGTTTTGTTAAAAACGATACTATTTCACTTTTGATGGACTACAGATAGATTTCCACCAATCCCCTTGAAAGGGTAGAGCTGTTTCACTCCCTAAAAAAGAATGATCTAAAAAACGCACGTTCGCCTAACCTAGAATGACCTAAAAAAAGACAAGTGCGATCGCCCCCCAATGGGTTGGAAAAGCTATCTTCAAGAGAGTTCCAGCCGCACATTCTGCACCCAAGGGCTAGGGAAATCCGTTGGGTTGGAAGTTGTAATTGGTGATGGGGAATCCATAGGCTACTTCAAATCATCTTCAGGAGTTCCCAACCTCTAATCCCCCAAAAGATGAGTGTGACACTTCAACGGAATGAAATAACGAGAGCGCCTGAGTTGCCGGAAACTCTACTTAGGTAAGTGCAACGGTGTGTGGCACGGGGGGAACTCTCTTGCAAGAGCGCAAGCTCTTGCGGGGAGGATGTCAAGGCGAAGGCAACCCAGAGATAGGGAGACCAAACCCTAAAGCGACTCGACCTGCCACGATGGCGGCTAGTAAGGCTACAAGTAGTACGGTTGCAAGAATGTCCTGTATCAATCCATCAAGTCTCTCACGCCAGAGTCCATAGTTGATGGTCAGGTAGAAAAAAAGGTCATTCAGTGCCACAGCGATAATTGCTCCTGGCACTTTATATAAGTGAAATCCCAGCAGAACTCCAGCGGAAGTGAAAACAACCCTGGTAACCTGAGCGGCGGTTCCATATTGAGGTTTCCCGATTGCCATCAGGGATGGTTCATTGGTATTGCACAGCATGCGAGGCCAAATCCCTAACGCCAGGATTGGCAGCATCCACGCTGCCTCAATGTACCGTTTGTCATATAAAACCTTGATCAAGACATCCCCAAAACTAGCCAGCACGGCTAAGCCAACAGCTAAGGCAAGGATGATTGGCTTGCGGTTACGCTGGAGTTTGGCGCGAATTTCATAACGCGGTAGCTCATTGACCTTGGAAAGAGCCGGAAAAATCACTTTAGCGCTGATCGCATTTGTAACATTGCGTGGCAGGTCCGCGAACGTCAGTGCAACGCCATAAACTCCTAAGATTTCCAATGGAACTAGTTTGCCGAGAATGAGTCGATCCGCTTGCTCAGCAAAAAATGTCACAGCTGTTGAAAGAAATATCCACTTCCCAAAGGAAAAAATTTCCTTGACAGCGTCCTTGTCCCAAGCAAATCGGTTCGACGTGTTGGGTATCATTCGAAAGGTCCACACCAGTGCGACTATTTCCGTCACAATAGCGCCAGCGACAAGAGCCCTGATTGAATGATCGAAGATCGCCCAGACAATCGTCACGGCTAGGGTGATTATCTGCCTCCCTAACTCAAACAATGACACCAGACGGACATCCATGTGGCGGTTGAGGGTGTAAATCGCGGTGGAGTTGAACCCGGAAATCAGTGCCGTTAGCGCAACGACTGGGATTAACCACAAAAACTGTGGCTCATTATAGAACTGGGCAACGGGCCAAGCGAGCAAAAGGGAACAAACCCACAGAAGTCCGCCGCGAAACACCTGTAAGGTCCAGGCTGTATTGAGAAATGCTGGGTCATCCCCGCGTTTATTCTGGATAATGCTCGTACCAATGCCAATGTCTGAGAATAGGTGCAAGCCAGTGATGAAGACATAAACCAATGCCATGAGACCAAACAATTTTGGCTCAAGCAGGCGAGTTAGAACTAGGTTACCGCCGAGTCGCAGAACCTGACTTGCTCCATAGCCAGCAATTGTCCAGAGGGTCCCACGGATGGCAAGCTTTTTAATTGATGACATGGTTATTTTGTTGGCGAGTGGGGAAGCCGGAGTTGTAGGGTTAGGGTCGGGGTTGAAGCATCAGTTGCTCCGAGCCGTGGGGATGTTGGCATAGACAACACTCGGCGGTACGTCAATTGGCTGGTCTTGGGACTTCTCGGTGTTAGCCCTAAACAGGGTCGCTAATTTGCTGGCTTCGATCACGGCATCATGCTGCTCAGCAACACGCTTAGCTCCCACCTTACCCATCTGTTCCAGCTTTTCCACTGGCAACTGCAAGGCGGCACGCATCGCTTCTGTTAAGGATTCAACAGAGCCTGGTGGAACTAGCCAACCACAGGTGCCCGGTTCTACCAGTTCAGGTATCCCAGCGACATAGGTGCTGATTACTGGACGCGAGAGTGCTAGCGCTTCCATAATCACCACTGGCAACCCTTCAGCGAAGCTGGGTAGCACCATGACCCGTGAAGCTAGGATCTGTTGCTGAACCTCAGGATTACTAGCCCACCCCGTAATCTCGATGTGGTCTTGAAGACCAAGTTGTGCAATCATGGCTTCAATCTGAGGTCGCAGAGGTCCATCACCCACCAAGATCAGCTTAAATGGCAACCCCTCTGCTGCTAATCGACCCGCCGCTTCGACTAAAATTAGATGACCTTTCTGTTCGCAAAGCCGACCAACACAGACTAGGCGGGGTTGGTCAGGTATAGGAGTATGAGCCTGAGTCAAAAACAGATCGTCCACACCACAATGAACCACATGGATTTTTGACCATTGCTTGTAGTCGCACCACCGATAAAGCTGGCTCTTCCCGAATGAGCTGACCCCTACAACAAAATCGGCTCGCTTGATTTTTTCTGGTAGGGCTATAGCTTCGGCTTTATCAAACTCTTCAGGACCATGAACGGTGAAGCTGTAGGTGGGTCCGCCAAGGGCATGACACAACATCGCTACGGTCGTTGAATTTGTCCCGAAGTGAGCGTGAACGTGTGCTATCCCCTTTTGGGAAAACCAACCGAGAAGAACACAAGCTTCTGCTAAGTAAGCAAAATGGCGCAATACACCCCGCTCAGAATTCCAGCCGACCCGGAGCATTAACCATAATGCACTCAAAAAACGAGCAGGTCTGGTTATCGCAACGCGGAGTAGGGCAAACAGCAATCTGACTTTCCCAATTCCTAGGACAACCTGAGTCAATTCTTGCTCTAGTTTGTCTACTTCGTCAACGAGCTCACTGCCCTTGGAGCGGATTGAAAAACGGCCGACTTGAAGACCGCAAGCCTCTACCCCTGCAATTTCTCGCCGGATGAAGCTATGGCTAACCTTCGGATACTGATTAACGAGATAAGCAATTGTCATTGTGAACAAGGCGTGAAAATAGGATTTCTTGCTTAATCTTTTATAGCTGTTGTGAAATTAGACTTTTGCTCTTTCCTCAGATTATTTCCGTTTGTTTGAAGGATGAGAAGCTTTGCCAATCCTTCATCCGAGCGATTATTTTTGTAAAATTTTTGTAAATTTAAGAACTATTCTCCGAAATCCATATGCCTGACGTGAATAGCTCACTTTCCGCCCTTTTCTCGCTATCAGAGCTAAGATTGTTTCAAGCTTTACTCAAGATCGGGTTATACTTTAGACGGCTATAAACTGAGCTTTATCAAAGGTTTGGAATAGCGGGGTGAGCAAGGAATCTAATTCCTTCTCTGGGCATCAAGGGTGCTGTATAGATGAAGCTAGAAATTGCCGTATTAAATCCAGACAACTCTGGGCAAGGCGAAACAAGATTAACTTGGCTTTTTGACGAACTTCCACAACCGCTCTATCCGGTTGAATTTTAGCTCGTCAGATGGGAGGTAGAGAAACTTGATTCCCAGAGGTAAAGAGCGAAAGCTTTCTTCTCGGCAGGATTCTAGTTCTTTTTTTTCAAGTCGGCTTGGAGGTCGGGGTCGGCTAAGTCGTGACCAACACCTACTTTGAGACAGCGCATTCCTAGGGACTTTAAAAACTGCCGAACCTGAGTGGGACGGCGCTTGATTCCTGTAAGTTCTTCAATTTTAGTGGCGGCGTCTCGAATACTGGTGGGTGGCGATTGCCGAAAGTAGGCTTCGAGGGTTTCTACCTGGGTCATCAACTCACTTTTCGGGCGGTAGAAATTAATCTGCTTGAGCCTTTCTCTTCCACCTGACTGATAAGCGCGCAGATAGCTACGCAGAGTATTGGGAGAAATGCCAGTGAGTTTAGCAATGTCCTTATGAGATAGTCCTTGGCTTTTAAGCCATAACGCTTCCATCTTTCGTTGAACACGCGGATGGGGATGATGAAATCGTTCATAATTAAGCGCTTGCTTCTCGGCTTCGGTAAACTCAATTGTTAGCATTTTCCCCATATGAAAAGAGCACATCCGAGCTAGTTGGTGAGTATACTGGATGCCTAAGCCGAGCGCAAGTTATGACCGTGCAGAGTATATAAAACCCTATTGAGTTGGGATGACAGCTATTCTTCTATCGATGACAACTAGAGCTTGCCGCCAGCGGCGGCTGTTGAACACGCAACCGGATTCGACTTCCTAGGATTTAACATAACGTCAATGCACAATTGGTTTTCCACCAAACAGAACAACCGGGAAGCGATTGACAACTCTTATCAAACCCAGCTCTTGAGAGGTAATCAACCACGTCAAACTACTAGCTACAGACGAAAAAAGCTCACAAACTACCCCGCCCGAGAGGCGCTCTTGTAAACGCACCTCACCCCCCTACTTGAGGGATTGGGCAAACTACTACCGAACGGGTAATAGTAAGGAAACTTAAGCAGCATTAGATTACCTCCTCTACCACAAGCTGTGAAGAGCTGGATCGAATGTCGTCATTTACGACGTAGGGGTTTCCCGAGGGGGGCGAGTCAACAAACTATACAGAGGTCAAAATGGAAATAGAACAGGGCTCTCAACTTTTATCAATTAGCAAGCGAGGCAGGCAGTTACAGGAATTGCCATCGGTTGACAAAGATGAGTTCAGCGCTCCGCCTCAAAGAGGATTGAATCTGCGTCCGATCTTGAGGACTGTTCGGCGGAAAGCTCTGCTGGTTCTTGGCATCGCCGGTATAGTGACGTTTGGAGTCTGGTCTTTGACTAAGGGCACCAAGCCTGTATATGAAGGTGATTTTCGGCTTTTAGTCGAGCCTGTAACGAATGAAGCGAGAATTGCCGATCCCTCTGCACTCACTCGCACTCAGGGAGGGGCACTGCCGCCTCAAGACACACCCCTGGACTATCCAACTCAGCTTGAGATTTTGCGCAGCCCTAAAATGCTGTCTGAAATTCTTGAGCAAGTAAAAACCAAGTATCCCAACTTTAGTCTGGTTGAACTCCAAACTGGATTAGTGGTTAAACGCTACGAAAGCGGAAAGGCTAATGCGGGTGACCCAACCAAGATGATCCAAGTTACCTACCAGGGGCTAGAGGCCGATCAAGTCCAGTATGTTTTAGACGTAACAGCTGCCAAATATTTAAGGTACAGCCTTGAGGAACGAAAATCTCGCATTGGTGAGGGGGTTAAGTTTATTGACGAGCAACTCCCCCAGTTGGAGAAGCGAGTATCTGACCTTCAGTTGCAGCGGCAGAGGCTGCAACAGCAGTACAAGCTGACCGATCCTCAAGTGCAGGGCCAAGAATTATTTACGCAAATTCGTACTCTTGGTACTCAACAACGAGACGCCGAAAACCAGTTACAAGAGCAGAGGATGCTCTATGTCAACTTACAGAAACAACTAGAGCTAACGCCTGATGAAGCGATCGCGGCATCAGCGCTGAGTGAAGACCCTAACTATAAAGCATTACAGGCAAAGGTTCAGGAATTAGACAATCAGATTGCTGTCGAATCGGCCCGCTTTTTAGCCGATAGTCCCACTGTCCAAGCTCTACAGGCTAAACGGAACAACTTACTATCCTTACAAAATCAAGAAACGTCTCGGATTTTAGGGCAGGGAAAAGTCGGGACAACCAACAATCCCCAAGTGCAAGCCTTCCAAAATTCGGTTCGTCTAGCGCTGATCAACCAACTGGTTGGTGCCGCTAACCAAATTCAACAGCTAGAGGTGCGCAATCAGTCACTAGCACAGTCTAGAAATTCTCTTGAGCGACAAGCACAGCAGTTCCCGACTATTGCACGCCAGTATACTGAGCTACAGCAGCAATTGGATCTGGCGACAAAGACACGCGATCAACTCAAGAGTCAGCGAGAAACACTGCAAGTCGAGGCAGCTCAAAAGCAAGTGCCTTGGGAACTCGTTTCCAAACCTGTAGTTCCGCGTGACGAGAACGGTGATGCAATCCCGGCTCCTAGTAAAGCGAAAAACCTTCAGATTTTGGGAGTGGTGTTGGGACTGTTTTTGGGTGTAGTGGCGGCTCTACTCGTAGAGAAATTCCGCAATATCTTCTACAGCCCTGAGGAGATTAAAGAGGCTGGTCAATTACCTCTGTTAGGGGTGATTCCACGCTACACCGACGCTGAGCAATTACCGGATTCAACCGCCTTGGCTGGGTCTATTGAAGGAACAGATGGCACTCTTAGGAGTACTTCTCGATTCCAGGATGCGTTTGACGCCCTCTACGCCAACATCCGTTTTCTCTACTCAGATCCACCGGTTCGCTCCTTGGCTATCTGCTCAGCGGCACCTGGGGATGGCAAATCTACAGTTGCTTTACACCTAGCCCAAGCGGCGGCATCAATGGGTCAGCGAGTCCTATTGGTAGATGCCAATTTACGTCAACCTCAGCTCCACACTAAGTTAGACTTACCCAACCATAAGGGACTTAGTGACCTCCTGAACAAAAAACTGGCTCCCACCGAGATCATCCAGCGATCGCCCATGGCAGATAATCTTTTTGTGTTGACGGCTGGTCAACTCCTCCCCAACTCTACCAAACTGCTTGGGTCTGCTCAGATGCAGTATCTGATGGAGGAATTTCAGGCAACATTTGACTTGGTTATTTATGACACATCCCATCTTCTTGACCGTATGGATGCCAATTTCTTGGCTGCCCATACAGATGGGCTCTTGATGGTTGTGGGAGTTCGCAAGACTAACCGTTCTGTAGTCAAGCAAGTTCTAGAGCAATTAAACGCTTTTCGCTTACCTAGCCTGGGTGTAGTAGCTAATCATGTCAGGAAAGGCACAAACATTCCTTACGGAACCCTACCGTCCACTGACTCTCCAATTATGGGTGATGAACTTGTAGTCCACCCCCACGTCTGACCAAAAAGTATGAAGGATGAAGGATGAAAGTACTTTAAGTAATTGTCTCTTGCACCTTTCATAAATTTAGGGGCAAGACAAATAAACATCCAATTACTTGTCGAGACGTGCTGTGGCACGTCTCTACGGCGTCGCTCTCTAATTGGCACGTCCTTATTTCAAGCCCCTGAATTTATTCATGGGGTTGTTTCATCCTTCATCCTTTACACTTCAGCCTTGACATGCTCTCTACCGCTATAACGCTGCACGTTATAGCGGTAGATTCTTAAGATCACTCTCCATAGTCTCTCAAATTGGTAAAAAGTGTGGCAGTCTTTGAGCATGATTCATCTCCCGTTAAGGCTTGCGCCTATAACTACAGATGAATCGCGAATCTATGTAAATGTATCAGGAATATATATGTAGAGGACGGCGATTCATCCCAGCGTCTAAAGACGTTGGATAAATTACCGCCTTTTGTAAATAGTTCAAAATCTCTGTGATTTATACCAGTTCACTTTAAAAGTACTACACATCAATGGCTGCTAATTGCTAATTGACAATAAGCTGTTAGCCATTAACTTTGAGCCATTAGCAAAAACCCCGCTTTATCTCTAGCAGGGATTTAGTGACCTGGTATTACTACTCAAGTGTCTCAATCATCTTGTCGCCAGGGACACCATCATAATGAACGGAAGATTCTGTACTAAATGGATCTACATAAAGATTGAATTTTTGCTTTAAAACTAGCCAAAAGAAAGAAGGACCATGCACTAGGTACCTTTTCCATAACCTTCTTGGCTCAGCTAACAATCTATACAACCATTCCATCCCTAGCTCACTTATCCACTTTGGGGCTCTCTTGATATTGCCTGCTTCAAAATCAAGAGTCGCACCGATGGCTAGGAAAATCTTGATGTTGGGAAGTTTATCTTTGTACTTGCATATAAATAGTTCTTGTTTGGGTGCCCCAACCCCTACTGCCAGGACTGTGGCTCCTGACTGGTTAATCAGATCAAGTATTTTCAAGCATTCTTCCTCATCTTTTTCAAATCCAAAAGACGGAGAATGGGCACCTACGACAATTGGTCTCCCAACTTTTAAATTTATCTTTCTTTGAGCTTCAAGAGCTACTCCTTCGCGAGCTCCCAAAAGAAAAATCTTGACATCTTCATTGTTTTTGTGGTGATTATAAAACGCCGGAAAAAGGTCGGAACCAGAAATTTTTTCTTTGACAGGTACTCCTAAAAATCTAGATACATAAAAGAGGATTTTGCTGTCACACAATCTATACGTAGCATAATTATAAGCATTAAGAAATTCTTGATCATCTTGTAATTTCATTAGATGATCAACGTTAGGCGTGAACACAATTCCACTACTGAATTTTTCTAAAAACTCTAACTGTGACAAGTTGTCAATGGTCACATTTAGGAGTTTGACTTTGTTCATGTGGCTTAATCCTACGTTTATATATTCCTGAGACTTTTTATAGGTAAACCCCCTAATCCAAGTCAGAGAACCTGTTTCGCTTATTTAACGGCTGCCTAGAATATACGAATTTATACAGTTGTCTTGCAAATGAAAATACGTCACTTTACGGTTTCTTTACTTTATTGTCTACGTAACTTTACGGTTTCTTGATTTCACTAGATGGGGTGCAATACTTCTCGGTTAAGAGCAGATAGTGAAGATGGGGGAGGTGAGGAAGGTGAGGAAGATTGGGAAGTTTTCTCCCCTATCTCCCTCATCTCCCCTACCTTCCTAACCGAGCAGTATTGAGATGGGGTGTAATGAGCAACGGAACAGAAAACTGTGCTAAGCCAAACGTCGCTTAAAAGGAATGTAGAACCACGTCAGTCGCTGTGGCTAGTCAGGCTCATTCTTTCGGAACTTCTGTTCCCCTGCTCATTTAAAAGAGTCAGGCAAATTCCTATTGCAACGACTCAGCGGGTGAAAGCGGGGCCGTCGTTCGGCGTTTAGTTGGCTTTTCGAAGTTATTAGTATTCGGTGGTTCTGGTATAAGCAGGTACCGAGGACCCCAGCCACCATTAAGGTCTTCAGGTCGTTGTGGGGGTGGTGTGGTTTGACCAGAGGGTAAGGCAATGGGCAGATTTTGACTGACTTGGACATACCGTTCACCGTCGAATGTATTGCGAACAAGGTTACTGGCAAGCTTTATGCCCTGCTTTTGTAACAGAGATTCTAGTTTCGTCAACGAATCGGTGGGAGCCACTGTGGCGAGGAAAGTCACCTCAGTTTCTGGCTCTAGCGAGAGTCCTAGTTTAGATTGCTCTATTTGCCAAGCTTCTTTAAACTGACCATCTGGTGCAACTTTCCAGAGGTTCATGGTAGTCTGCCATTTTCCTTGATTTACCTTGACATCTTGATAGGCCAAAATTGAATAGGTTTGATTGGGACTAACGCTTTTAGTTCGCTCTTTATCAAGGCGCAGAGAGCGAATAGCCGCTACCGTGATGCGACTCTCGTCTGGAAGATTAGTGCTCCCTACTACCGTGTAAACCCCCGAACGTCCTGATGGTGTCACGCGGAGCTGAAAATTCGCGTCAGTGGATAAACCTGGAACGAGAGATGGTAACTGCCGTACTGTTAACGGCAACTGGGAGCATCCAGTATTCAAAATTAACAGTAGACCGATGCTAGCTAACCCTCTAAAAGGATAAGGATATAAACCTGGATTGGTTAGTCGTTTCTTTCGGAAGAGAGGGCAAGACAAAATTAGCATGGAAGATAGCTGAATTGATTGACAAGCTGAGTGACAAAGCCGCTAGATAAAAGCTACCATTCGCACAGACTAACGTCTTTATTGACGATAGAAGCTGTCTGACAAAACCATTAAAAGTCTTTTTGCGTAAGACCAAAAAGATAGACAAGAGTGGAAAAGTTGACCAACAAGCGCGAGGTAAAGACACCCACTATCTGACTAAGTTACACAAGGCCAATGATACAGAAGCGCCTGAATCTATGATGCGCTAGCAAAGATATTCGGTCAATCCCACGCTGAGCCTGATGACATCATCGGTTAGGATTGGTCTACCAAGGTTGAGCCAATTACCTTTGTGGGAGAGTCTAAGTGTATCAACGTAACCGCACGACGGAAAGCTGTTTAGCCGGAGTTTTTTGAAGCCAGAAAAATCTCTGCTAATCTCCTAAGAGGAAGTCAACAGACTATGAATTTCGGACAAGAATATAAATTCGGTCTTAGCGGATTTCGTTTGATTTGATGGCTCAACTTTTTTCCGAGTGTAAAAGAGATTCCTCTAGCCTTTACACAGGATTCCTGTAAATACTCTTCATTGCACCTGTTAAGCCATCAGCACTCTTCAAAAAAAATACATAACTTTTATGTATTTTTTATAATTATATAGCACATCTTCATCATTTCTTGATGATATCAGGTTAAAAAGGTAAAGAGCTGCATTTTTTATTGACTAAGCCTAGAATCGCTTGAAAGAGCTGTCAAAAACAGACAAGGTGGCGCTTAGGATTTAGTAGAAATAGCACATCCTATGATCAGGTAGGCTCAGGGTGATTATCCGCCTGACAACTAGAGACAGGATGGCTGTCTATCTAGAGAACTTAGTTAGATGAATAGACGTTAACAACTCTGTAAAACCGGAATATTTCGGGACATACAGAGCGACGAATCAGTACCTAAGTCAGCCTGTTTTTTTTGGGAATTATTGCCCTCAAACTCAGCACATTGGTTCACGTTGGATAAACTGGCTGATTAATTCATGCTGGATATCCCACCTTTCACAAATAAAAACACACAGGCAAAAAAAACCAAAAGATAGGTTCATATCTGATTAAAACCTGTCAACTGGAACATTTTATTTTTTGAAATGTCTAAAGTTATAAATTTGATAATTAACCACAATTGCGAGAAATTTCCGGAGGTTTTCTTCAGACATTGGAAAAGGAAATTATCGACAGTTTTGCTACCCAAATACGCCAAGATGCAACTGTGGTGCTCATGAGAGACATAAATCAAAAATCTAGTGATACTGATAAGCGAACAATGAGCGCCTTAGGGCGGTCTATTTTGCTGAGTTACCTGTTATCCTTTGGAGCGGTTTCAGCTGGATGGCTATCAATCTTTTCTGTTGGTGCCATCCTGAGCACAAAACCCGTCCAAGCTAACGTGAACGAGCAAGCTGCCAGTCCCCTGGCTCAGACTGTTGGAGAAGAACAAGCGTTCCCTGACAATTCCCGCTCTAGTGAATATACTCATCCCGTAAGCTCCCATCAGGATCTTGTTAAGGGGCAATCCTCCCAGACAGCAGAGGAAGACGAAAAGACTCCTACCGACAGCAAAACAAGCGAATATACGATCGCTCAGCAGAAACTCAAGGTTTTGGAGCCAAAAGAGGCACTAGATTCAAAAGCTGGCACTTTTTACACCACTACGGCTTCTCCCTCGGAGCCTCAAGAGTTATGTAAAAAAGATGACGCACAGCCAGAAGGGACAGAGGAAATTCATCGCATCTGTACAAGTCAGTCACGGCAGGCAGATTCGTCTCCTATTGAGCGTTCTACTGTTCAGCTCCCTGCTTTTACGCCTAAAATCCCGCTTCCAGTAGAAACGTTCAGCCGGAACCTCTCTACTGAATTGAAAATTGAGCCACCTATACTCGCTCAAGTACAACCAACAACAGCGGCGACAGAAAAAGCGGAAATTTCTGACAAGGCGTCATCTTCTGTACCAACCCAGACAACTCCTGACACTGGCAACCTTTTGGCTCAAGCTCCGGCAGGAGAGCAACCAACCGCGACCCCTCCTGCTAACACGTCCTCACCGACTAATCCGGCTCCTGCACTTAACTCGGTTGAGCGCAATCAGCCAGCTCAATTGACTGTAGGAAACGAACCCACCACGGTTAGGTCTGCCAAAACCCCGACTTCGACGGAGGAAGGGTCTGCGGTTCACAAAGGTTCCGGTGGAGCGTCTCTGCTTGGGGGCACTATTCAGGCGCAATCGTCTTTTGAGAACAGACAAGACTCATCACCCTCTGAGAACGCCCGACAGCAAATCAATCCATTGGCTCCCACGCTCAGGTTACAAGGAGCGTATGTCTATCAGGATGAGTCATCGGCGCGGGCGCGGTTGACGGGAATTTATCCATTTTCTACCAATGCTCTGGTTGGTGGCACCCTCGATCTCACAACGGGAGATATTTTTGCCAACGCGCCGGGAGGGGGATTGCAGCTTCAGTTGAATGAGCTGTATTTTACAGGCTCTCTTCCCAGCATGCCCAATCTCCGCATGACAGTCGGTCTAATCGATTTGACCTCTTATTTTGACCGCAATAGCTTCGCGAAGGATGTGGAGACTCATTTCTTTAACTCCGTGTTTCAGACGAATCCCGCTCTCGCCGCCGCAGGAATTGCTTCCCGTCCAGGGATTCTTTTTAACTGGGATATAACGGACAATCTCC
Organism: Coleofasciculaceae cyanobacterium; assembly: GCA_036703325.1. Lineage (GTDB taxonomy): Bacteria > Cyanobacteriota > Cyanobacteriia > Cyanobacteriales > Coleofasciculaceae > DATNPI01. Next base: position 2,742 of record DATNPI010000105.1, on the reverse strand, counting down.
AGGCTAGAGCCGCCGCCTTTTCTTCGCATCGGAACCTTGGCGATTTTGCCCTAGATGGGTATGCGGGTGAACTGGCGTTCCGGGCTGGTAATGCGATCGTTCGTGGTACATTCGCCTCGAATCGAGATGCTGGGCGAAACAATGGATTCAGGGAAATTTACGGACTTCCTCGCGATAGAGGTGACTTTGGGATACGGTCATCTGACCGCGAAAACGCCTACGGCATCAATGCGGAATACTTTATTCCAGAAATCAAGATGGGACTGTTTGGTCGCTATGGTCGCTACGAAAATACCTCACTGGATAAGGGAGGCGATACCTACAGCCTGGGACTGAACTTCTTGGATCTGTTTATGAAGGACGATCGACTTGGGTTCGGCTATGGTCGAGATTTGTCTAACGATGACCTACGTAGCACCACTAAGGCGAAAGTGCCCGATGTGTGGGAGTTATTCTATGATTTCCTGATTTCACCCAACCTCCGGGCGGGTGTGACACTGCAAGCACGAGAGCAGTTCTCAGATTTCGTTGCTGGGTTCCGGGTTAAAACTGAGTTGGATCTTCTTGGGAGGCTATTTCGATGAATAGACGCGAGTATTCTCCTATTCGTAGGGGCGTATTGCAATACGCCCGGACTTCCCGGTGGTCGAGAGGTTTAGCTTGCCTCATGGTTTTAGGGTTAGCAGGAGGACTGACGGTTGGACCAGCTGATTTAATAGTGCCAGCAGCGCAAGCGCAAGCTGTTCCGGCTGCGGTGCGTCGGGCGCAATCACTTCTAAACCAAGGGTTGGTGAATGATGCGATCGCCGCCTTCCAACAAGCCCTCCGCAGCTCTCCCAACTCCTTAGACGCCAAGTTAGGTCTCGCCCAAGCCTATCAAAAAGCAGGCAAAGACGCCGACGCCTGGAACGCTTATCAACGAGTGCTAGAGCAAGCCCCCAACAACGTACCCGCCCTCAAAGCCGTAGGACTGCTAGGCGGTTATCGAGCCGAGTGGCAAGTGCGAGGGATTGAGGCGCTAAACACGTTGTTACAGCAGAATCCGAATGATATTGAAGCCCGCGCTCAACGGGGTTTGCTGTTGGGCTACCAACAGCGTTTTACCGAGGCGTTTGCTGATTATCAAACCGCCCTCCAAAAACCCACACCAGAGACACTCCTCGGTGCTGCCCAAATCTACACTTACAGCGGGGACGCTCAGCAAGGGCTTGCCCTATTTAAGCGTTATCAAGCCACGGGGAAAGCAATTCCCATCTATCAAATTCCGGCTTATGCGCGGGCACTGCGAGAAACAGGCAATCCCGGTCAAGCGATACAGGTACTGAGGCAGGCGCTTGCTCAATCTCCAAAATTCCCTGGAACGGAAACCGAGATTCGAGCGGCTCTCGCCGAAGCCTATCAAGCCAATCAACAAGTCTCCGAAGCTTTGGCGGTACTAGAACCCTTGCGAGGCAAAAAGGAGGCGGCGTTGCCGTTGGCGCGAGCGCTGACAACCATTGGTCGTCGTGAGCGCAGAACTGACCTTTATCAGGAAGGCGCGACTCTGTACCGTCAGGTACTCGCCTCAACGTCACAGTTTAATCCGGCTTTGGTCAGAGAAGTTGCCGATGTCCTGAGTGAATTGCCGTCTGAACGTGCCGCTGCGCTTGAGCTTTATCAACAGTTGACCGCTCGCGACCCGAATAACAAGACTCTGTTGGCTCGTCAGCTGGTGTTGGAAAATGAACTGGGTCGCATATCGCAAGCTGACCTCGAGCAGCGTTTGCTCTCGGCGCTTCAACCTCTGCCGAGTGAACCGAGTGAGTTGCGAGCGATTGGTCAAGCCTTGTTGCAACTCGACCCGCCCAACCCGGCACTGCTACCCGTTTACCAAAGTTTGCTGTCTTCTGGCGTAGACTTGCCGTTTTTGAATTTCCGCATCGCTCAGATGTTGCTGGCGCGGAACGATCTGGAGGGGGCAAAGCGGGCTTTGGAAACTTACAGAAGTACGCCCCTAGGCTCGTCTGACCTGGCACCGGAGTTATTAATCGCAGAGATTGAGCGTCGCCAAGGGAACTTAGAGGCTAGTGCCCAGCGGTATCAGGCGTTAATTGAGCGCAACCCAAGTGGTGAGCTTCTCAATAGTGCTCTGCGAGGGTATGCGGGAATTCGCGTGGCGCAAGGTCGTGTGGACGAAGCGATCGCACTTTATGACCAACTGCTCCAGCGCAATCCCAACGATCTACGCGCTGCCTTGGGACGTGCCAGTATTGCCTACCAAGCCAAGCGCATTACCCAAGCGGAAGCCTCTGCTGTCCTCAACCGCTGGCTACAGACTCAATCGCCAAACGATACTCCGCCGGAATTGTTCAGTCTCGTCAGCACTCTGCCCCCGTCTCCTGAGCGGGAGTCGCTGTACAATGCTTTGCTAGCGATCGAGCCAGATAACACGCCGATCCAACTGCGACGGCTTCAGGTGCTGGCAGCACGAGACCCCCAAAAAGCGAAAGACGAGATAGCTCAATTAATTGCCCGCAATCCGGACAACATTGGGGCATACTTCGTGCAGGGAGAATTGGCTCAAGCGTTGGGCGATATCGAACTGGCAACCCAATCGTACCAGGCAATTTTGGCACGGCAGCCTGATAATACGGGTGCCCTGATGGCTCTAGGAGGAATTCGCTTTAGTCAAAGGAAATTTGATGAGGCAACCAAACTCTTTGAGCGGGTACTCGCGATTAATCCGAAAGACTTCGATGCACG
>DATNPI010000343.1:0-3586 GCA_036703325.1 Coleofasciculaceae cyanobacterium | reverse complement strand
GTTAGGAGACCCAGCAGGGATTGGGCCAGAGGTAGTACTCAAGGCGTTGGCCGACTCAGAAGTCACTAATGATTGTGAAATAACGGTAATTGGCAGCCGATCGCTTTTGCAAGATAGCTACACCCAACTGCGGCGGCAGACGCTTGAGAAGGGAGAGGTTCTGGCAGATCCAGAACAATTATCAATTCTCGATATCGAGTTGGAGGCGTCAGCTGAACGCCAAATTACTAAAGGTATGGGTAATGCCGCTAGTGGCGCAGCGAGTTTTTCCTATCTGGAAAACGCGATCGCTCGCACCCTTGCTGGTGAGTTTGATGGCATCGTCACAGCACCAATTGCCAAGTCCTTATGGAAGGCAGCAGGTCATGAGTATCCGGGTCAAACTGAAGTGCTGGCACAATACGCAGGTGTTGATAGATTCGGGATGCTATTTGTGGCGCGATCGCCTCATACTGGTTGGTTACTGCGTACACTCCTAGCCACTACCCACATTCCCCTGCGTCAAGTTGCGGATACTCTGACGCCTGAGTTGATGGCGACAAAACTTGACTTACTAGTGGAATGCTTGCGCGACGATTTTGGGCTGGAGACACCCCGAATTGCGATTTCTGGGTTAAATCCTCACAGTGGTGAGCAGGGTCAGTTAGGTCATGAAGAACAAGATTGGCTGATTCCCTGGCTAGAGCAAGAGCGTCGGAAACGTCCTAGTCTGAAGCTGGATGGCCCGGTGCCGCCAGACACCCTCTGGGTCAAACCTGCTCAAGCTTGGTACACAGAGGGCAATAGCTTCCGGCAACAAGGAAATTCTTCAATCCAAAATCCAACCCCCCCTACCCCCCCTTATCAAGGGGGGGAAATCCCAAATATTCCTGATGCCTATCTGGCGCTTTACCATGATCAAGGCTTAATCCCGGTAAAACTAATGGCATTTGACCGAGCAATCAACACGACCATTGGTCTACCTTTCGTTCGTACCTCTCCTGATCATGGGACAGCTTTCGATATCGCAGGTCAAGGTATTGCTAATGCGACCAGTATGAAAGCGGCTATCCAGCTAGCCGTTGAACAGGTTAACCAGAGGTTGAGCATCCGATTTTAGATTTTGGATCTGATGGGGTGATCACCTGTCAGAAATGGAAGGCGATCGCACACCTCGAATGGCGTAGCGTGTCCCTAGAAGAACCGATGCTTCTCAAAGTTATTCCATAAAGACTTACGCATTCGCCCCCCATTCTCCTTGCACTCCTTAGTGTGACACTTGACCAAAAAAAAGGGTTTCAAGCCTCCCTTTTTAAAGGGAATTATCAAAAAAATGTCGGATTTCAAGCTGGGTCCTTTCAAGGCGGAGCCAATCCAAAATCCAAAATCCAAAATCCAAAATCGGGTGACTGGTGCGGAATGTGGGTTAGATCTTGTCCCCCCTTGCATTGGGGGGTTAGGGGGGCTAATCGATGGATATTGCGTAACTCCTGGCCATCTCACGCAAGCCTTAACAATTGCAATTAACCACCAAATTGCCTACGTAGTTCTTGGATCTCTTTATCCTCCAGCTTACGAAATAGCGGTGGAGGAACATCAAAGGGGTGACCTGGGTTCAAAGCATCGAGCTTTACACTATCACTAAGCTTCGTCATTCTGTCAGCTTCCGATAGGTGTAGCGCCTCAAAGAGTTTCTGTGAGGTAAACGGAATAAACGGAGCAGAGGCGATCGCGTAGAGACGGATTAAGTTAATGCAAGTCCGAATAACTTGGCCAGCTTCTTCACGATTTTCCTTAATTAGCTTCCACGGTGCTCGTTCATCAATGTATTGATTGCCGACTGACCATAGGGAGCATAAGGCTTCTGCTGCCTTACGAAACTCCATACTCCTCAAGAAACCGCAGATTGTATCGATGTGTTTTTCGCAGGTAATATGTAACTGTTGCTCACGGTCACCAGGAAGACCAGCTTCGGGAACGGTGGTGCCAAAGTGTGTAGAGGCAAACTTGAGAGTGCGGTTGACGAAATTGCCAAACGTATCAGCCAGATCTTTGTTCACCTTTACTTGTAACAACTCCCAAGTGAAGGCAGAATCAGAAGATTCCGGTGCCATAGCTATCAGACTATAGCGCCAATAATCCGGAGGTAGAATCTCCAGCGCCTGATCTAAAAACACTCCCCGTTTCGCACTAGTTGAGAATTTCCCACCATAATAGGTAAGCCAATTGAAGCCCTTGATTTGATCAGCCATCTTCCATCCCTCTCTTGTTCCAAGAATCATGGCGGGCCACATGATTGTGTGGAAGGGAAGGTTATCTTTCGCCATGAATTGCACATACTTGGTGTCTTCGGGGCTGCGCCACCAACTTTCCCAATCGCGATCATCTGAGTTCTCTACTGCCCATCCCTTAGTAGCTGCAATATACCCGATGGGAGCATCGAACCATACATAAAAAACTTTACTTTCAAATCCTGAACGCGGGACTGGTACACCCCAACTCAGATCACGGGTGATACCTCGATCTTGAAGCCCCTCATTCAGCCACTTCATGGCAATTGACTTAGTAAGATTAGGCCAATCCTGCTGTTCATTAACCCAGGCTCGTACCTCGTCGCTAAGGACGGAAAGCTTTAAGAAAAGGTGCTTAGTTTTTCGGACTTCTAAGTTAGTACTTCCCGAAACAGTCGAACGTGGATCGATCAGCTCAGTGGGATCTAATACTGTTGTGCAATTCTCGCACTGGTCACCCCTAGCTGACTGATATTCACAATGGGGACAAGTACCAACAATATATCGATCCGGTAGAAAACGGTCATCATCAAGGGAGTACATTAGACTGATTTCGCGCTCCTCTATAAAACCGTTTTTGTTAAGGCACTGATAGAAATGCTGTGTTAACTGATGGTTGTGAATTGAGGAGGTTCGGTCAAAATAGTCAAATGACAGACCAAGCTTTCGATAAATATCTGCCTGTAATTCGTGCTGACGAAGGCAGTAGCTTTCTACGTCAAGTCCGGCTTCCAAAGCGGCGAGTTCAGCTGGCGTCCCGTGTTCATCAGTCGCGCATACAAAGAGAACTGTTTCGCCCTCCTGTCTCAAGAAACGTGCATAGACATCTGCAGGAAGCATAGAACCGACAAGGTTACCCAGGTGTTTTATCCCGTTGATATAAGGCAATGCGCTAGTAATTAAGTACCTCATGTATCCTCGCCTTAACTGTAAATAGCTACTTTAATTAATCTAGGAGCTTGTGTGCAAATATACGGGTGATGCCCGATCGCAGTAGGACTGGCAAGAACGTAGGCGTTGAGTTTCCAAAACTGTAACCTATCAGACTGATCGAAAGCTTAGGTGCCAAATTAGGAACACCTAACCAACCTTGCAAGCCAAAACATGAATCGTTCTTTTTTGTACTGTTCCCGCATAAATACCTGGGATCGGTTGAAAACTTTATGTTTAGTCCTGTCTTTACTCGGCCTTACTGCATGCCAATCAGTTCCGACTAGCACAGAGACGAGAAATTTGGCGTCTCTACCCAGAACTCTCACGGTTTCCGGCAAAGGAGACATCGCCATCCCTACAACCATGACTCTGGTTCGTCTAGG
>DATNPI010000009.1:0-7474 GCA_036703325.1 Coleofasciculaceae cyanobacterium | reverse complement strand
GGAGGCCCTTTGAGGAAGAATCTTGGAAAAGCTGGATCGCTTTTGGAATCGGAACTTGTAAACTTTAGCTTGAAACGCGAGAAGCCCCACAATTCAGTATGGCTCGACGGAGGGACGGAGTTACCCAAAAGACATTGTGCCAGAAAGAATTAACTGTTATCATGCTTGAACAAGCGTGATAAAGGTTGAGTCATGTTGAGAGCACTCAAAGTCAGACTTTACCCAACCGAATCGCAAAAACAACATCTAGCGCAAGCTATGGGGTGCGTTCGCTGGGTCTGGAATCAGTCTCTTGTTACCATGTCCCAAACTTACAAGGACACGGGCAAAGGTATTTCCGCTCTCACCATGAAAAAGCAACTTCCTATATGGAAAAAAGAGCATGAATGGCTGAAGGTTTGCTATTCGCAATGCCTGCAACAATCCGTACTGAATTTGTCTCAAGCCTTTATTAACTTTTTTGATGGAAGGGCAGGATACCCAACTTTCAAAAATAGGCATGATAGACAGTCGCTTCAATATCCTCAGAATGTAAAGGTTGTGAGTGATAGGGAGATTAAGTTTCCTGGTCTATTAGGAACGGTGAAAACCAAAATCCATAGAGATATCACCGGAGAACTCAAGACTGTCACCTTGTCTAAAATGCCAGACGGCAGATACTATGCTTCGCTATTGGTTGAAGATTCTAGAGTTCAACCCGACACTTCCAGTGATGGTAAAGCGGTAGGAATAGACTTAGGACTGATAGATTTTGCCGTCACGTCAGACGGCTCAAAGTATCAAAACCCTAAGCACCTAAATAAAAACGAGAGAAACTTAAAGCGCAAGCAGCGCCAGCTTTCTCGTAAGAAAGACAAGACTACAGGCAAACGTCGCAAAGCGAAACTTACTGTAGCCAAGGTTCACTCAAAGATATCTCGTATCCGAGAAGATTTTCTCCACAAGCTATCCCGTAAGATAGTCAACGAGAACCAAGTGATTGTGGTGGAAAATCTGGCAGTGAAGAATATGGTCAAAAATCACAACCTAGCCAAATCAATATCTGATGCTAGCTGGGGAATGTTTTGTACCATGCTCAAGTACAAAACTGAGGCAGAAGGAAAAGTTTACTTGGAAATTGATAGATTTTTCCCTTCAACCCACCTCTGCTCAGAGACACTGCTAAAAATACCCAAGATGGACTTGTCTATTCGGATGTTTGATTGTCCTCATTGTGGAAATCGACATGACCGAGACATTAATGCTGCCATCAATATCAGAAATGAGGGCTTACGGATTTTGGCGTTGGGAACCAGCGCTTCTGCCCTTGGAGGGAGTGTAAGACCGAAGAAGTTTGGGCGCAAGTCCACAGCTGATGAGGCAGTTCCCGGTGAATTGGGAAGCCTACACCGACCCGATTAGGGCGGTGTAGGTAGTTCACCGTCCATCTTTTCCTGACCTGTTGAAAAGCGATTGAGGTCACAAAGCCTCAATCCGTCCGACAAGTTCAACTTGACCTTGTTGATTAGCCCGCAGCACAACCGATTCACCCGATTGTGGCACGACATCCGTAACTGCCGTGATGTTGACTTGATGGGTAATCATGACGATCGCACCTTTGGTATTACGATTATCAGCAATAAACTTGCGAACTTCTGTCGTTTGGGCAGCTTCCTTACGAGCTTGGCTGAAGAAAGAGTTAATCGGTGGAAAAGCCTCCACGGTTCCTAAATTCATCAGCCGTGCCGTTTCCAAACATCGACACCATTGACTTGATAAAATTCTCGCCACCTGGATATTGCGACGGCGGAAGGCTTCTCCCATCCGCACCGCCTGCGCCCTACCCTCTGCCGATAAATTCCGTTGCGTAGAGCAATCCTCTAACCGGAAATTAGGTGGGTCGCCAGTTCCTGGTGCAAACGCATGGCGCATCATTACTATATAACCCGACTCCCCTCGTTGAAGAAGAGACCAAGGAGCTTCCTCTTTGGCTGAAGCAGTTGTACTGGGTGTAGTAACTGTCGGGACAGGCAGTTTTGGACTTACTTGTGTTGTTGGGAGTGACGGAGTGGAGGAACAGCCAGCGATGAACGCCAGCAGGACAACTGTAACCACCCAGTGACGGCTTGGACTAGACAGGAACATGACTTATCTGATTGCGAACAAAATCTAAGCTAACCTCAGTTTGAATTGTAGGCAGTCTCAAGGCAACGAGACTTATGGCAAAAGCTTCGCACTTGCGAGTACTGATAAGAGCGTCTTGTGCATATAGCGGTTCTCGGTTGAGTGCAATACACCCCTGTCCTCAACAGTCCCCCTTGTCCCTTTCCCAGAATCTCTGTATTTCATCAAGCGTGAGAACCGCTATATAGCGGTTCTCAGTTGCATGGACTACACGGCAGGGGCACGATATATCGTGCCCCTACGAATAACTGTGCTGCACTCAATTGAGAACCGCTATAAATCTCAGGTTGGCCCATCTTTTCACGCCTTAAAGCAACTCAAGCAGTTACCATCGGAATAACCATCGCATTGAATTTCTGAGTAAGATTTATGGCTGAGTATCAACAAGTGGAGTATCGCATCGGGAAAGACGGCAAAATCATTGAAACCGTCATCAACGCCACAGGCGCGAGTTGTACCGATACCACAAAGGGAATTGAACAGGCTCTCGGGGAAGTATCAAATCAAGAGTTGTTGCCAGAGTATTACCAAGAGGAAGAAAACTTGACAACGTCAGAGGATGTTTCTCTAAACCAAATGTAGAGAGCAAAACCACAATGCTTGACAGCCTTAAGGTGCCAGTACCCAGCTTTGGTAGCCTCCTGGTTCTAGGAGGTCTTTTTTTGGTGCTGGTGTACATTTATTCGCTCTCAGAGAAAGCCCAAGCGCCTCCTCTGAAATATGACCAACTGCTCAGGGAGCGCTTAAAGCAGCTAGGAATGAGCAGCTTTCTAGATTTACAGCAAAAATCTGGTTTAACGTCCATACGCCTACGCCAAGTCCGACGTGGAGAGCTATCGTCACTCAATCTCAAAGACCTGACTCAACTTGCCACTGCCTTAGACTGGGCTATAGAAGAATTCTTGCAAAACGTTGGCGGATTAAACACTAGTTCCGCTAAACGGGTGTCAGAAACCGACGCCCTCCGCCGTGAATGTCTGCAACTGCGCCAAGAATTGCAAAACCTGAGTGGTGAATTAACCACCGAGTTTCGGCACTCAACCTTTTTGCAATTGCAGACTTTACTCACCAACTATCCCAGCCTTCGCGCTTCTGTAAAGGCGAAACCTGACCTCCCAGCTAAAAACATCATTTCGCTATTTACCTCTCTCGATAATCTGATCGAGACTTGGGGCTATGAACGGATTGGTCAAGCTTGGGAACAAGTTCCTTATAATCCTCAGTTGCATCAAGCAGATGCTAGTGATATTGCAGTCGGGGAATTAGTTTATCTTCGGTTTGTCGGATACAGGCAAGGAGAGCGGATTCTCTGTCCCGCCAAAGTTAGCCGAACCCTACCGTTAGGAATTAAAAATTAACAATGGGATTGGGGACTAGGGTATTGGAAAATGGCAATCAGCAACCGATTACCCAATCCAAAATCCAAAATCCAAAATCTAAATGACAGTTATTGCCATTGACTTCGGAACTAGTAACACTATTGTTTGTACCACTGACCCAGTGACACAGGCACCCAGAACGCTGAAGTTCGATCAGCTTTCACGCCGATTTGAAATGGTGGGAGGCCAGGTGAATGTGGTGCCAAGTCTGGTGTTTGTCCAGGAGTCCAATCAGTTGGTAATTGGGGAACAGGTGCGATCGCAACGTCTCGGATTTACCCAACCTGAGCGATTGTTTCAAGCCTTTAAACGAGACTTAGTCGCCGATTACCGTCCCCCCGAACGTCAAATTGATGGCACACTTTACACAGCCGAAGCCATTAGTGAACTATTTTTAAAGCAAATTTGGCAACAGTTATTGCAGCAACAAGCTCCCGTCACCCGTACCATTTTTACTGTACCCGTCGGTGCTTTTGAGCGATATCTCGATTGGTTCCGCGACTTAGCTGATAAGTTGGGTGTCCAAGACGTGCAACTTGTGGATGAGTCTACAGCAGCGGCTTTGGGGTACGCGGTAAAACGTCCTGGTTCTGTCGTTTTAGTAGTAGATTTCGGCGGTGGAACGCTAGATTTGAGTCTAATTCGCACGGTGGCAGCAAATAGTACCAAGAAGGTTTTACGCGCCGAAGTGTTAGCGAAGTCAGATGCTTATGTTGGTGGAGTAGATATTGATGTCTGGATTGTTGAGCATTATCTTAGACAAATTAATTCTTCACGGGAAGAAGTCAAAGAAATTGGATGGCAGAATCTGTTAGAGGTAGCAGAAAAGCTGAAAATCCGACTATCAAGTGCAGTAGAAGCAACAGAAAGCTGGTTTGATGATGAAAACTTTTTCGCTCATGATTTGCGCCTCACTCAATCTGAGCTAGCAGAGATTTTGGAAGAGAGACAGTTACTAGAACAGCTACGACAGGCGATAGATGAAGTGTTAGCTCGCGGTCTCTCAAAAGGCATTAGTAAAGCCGATATTGAACAAGTGCTGCTCGTGGGAGGGAGTTGCCAGCTTTCTGCTGTGCAGCAGTTGGCGAACACTTACTTCGGGCGAAATAAAGTCAAGTTAGATAAACCTTTTGAAGCCGTTGCTCACGGAGCTTTAGCCTTAGGAGAATTAGTCGAAGTAGAGGATTATCTACGACATAGTTATGCGATTCGTTTGTGGGAACCTTACGCGCGACAATACTCGTATTTCACTCTGTTTGACAAAGGACTGCGCTATCCCTGCATTCGTTCTGAACCCCTAACGCTGCAAGTGGCTATTAATGGACAGCGGGAGATACGTCTTGATATTGGGGAAATGGCAGATGTCTCAACAGCTGAGGTGGCTTACGATGCTCAAGGTAGGATGACTAGTAGCTTCCTCAATCAACAAAGTTCTTTTCGCTCCTTAGGCGGAACTCAAAATGAAGTTTGTGTAGCGCATCTAGAACCACCCGGAGAAACGGGAGTAGATCGAATTGAAGCGATGTTTGAGGTATCGGAGCAGCGAGTCTTATTGGTAACCGTAAAGGATTTGCTAACAGACCGGATGTTGGTAGAGCGGGGGGTAATTGCTAAACTTCAGTAAACTTAAAGTCGAGGAATTAAATATTAAAAAAGCAAAAAATAGAAACTCTTGTTAGAGTCTGTCTGCAAACCCTGGAAGGGCGAAGCATTCGGGCGACAATTTATCGCTACACAACAACCAAGGTATGGCGCAGTCGGAAGAATCACTCAGGCAATTCCCCAAAGCGTTCCCGATAGCGAGCGAGCATTGCCTCCATCTGTGCAACCTGTTGTTCCGCTTGTTGAACCTGTTGTTCCGCTTGTTGAGCTGCCTCCTCAGGTGTAGGTATTAGCTGCCCTTCAGCAGTAAATAAGCGCAGCTTTGATTCATCGATACCCAAATATAGCTCTAGCTGCTGACTCCATAACCAACCTTGAGGATTAGGCTGAAGTTCTTGGTACTGACCACCGACTAACTGAAACCCTTGGAACTCCAAAGTTTTAGGGTCAAACCAGAAATAGTCTGGGGTGCGGAAAGTATCTTGGTAAATTTGCTTTTTTAAACCTCGGTCAGTATCAGCGGTTGCTGGCGAAAGAATCTCCACAATCACATTGGGATATTTGCCATCTTCCTCCCAAACCACCCAGCTTGTCCGAGTTTTGCGCTCAGTCCCCAGTACGACAAAAAAGTCGGGGCCACGGAATTGCTCAGATTTGCGCTGACGAGGGCTGTAGTAGACTGTGAGATTGCCGCAAGCATAGAAGTCTTGGCGCGATCGCCATACCCATTCCAGACATTGAATGAGTAACATTATTTGCCGCAAGTGGAGTTCAGTTTCCAAGGGTGGTTCGTCACTCAGTAAATCACTAGGGGGAAAAATAATATCTTCCCAGAAGTCTGGCGAGGTTCCGATATCTTGAGCAAAAGACATAGTAGTTAGGATAAGGGTCGCAGTAGGCTTGGAGGCGTATATCCAGTTTACCCAGGGAAAGAGATGGCAATTTAACGTATAAGTGAAAAGGGCGATCGCCTGTGGCACCAGCGAAGCTGATCGCTACACTCTAGTAATCCTCAATCATCAGCTAACAAGTCAAGCGGCAATGACAGAAAATCCCAATCAGCCCAAAGACTATGATGCCGTTCTAGGTGGTAATACCCCAGCTTATAGTGGTGTTGTTTTAGGAGGTATTGAAGGTGTTAAGTGGCGTTTGGAAAATGCGCAAATTGAGCTAAAAGTCGCGGCTCTTTCCGAGGCACTCAAGTATGGTCACTCCGGCTTGGATGTAGTACTTCAAGCCTTAAGGAATGAATCTGGTGCAGTCTATCAGCAACTTTGGCAACAGGCAAAACCCACAATTAAACAGGCATTACAAGACTACAGTTTCGCAAATGGACTGCCCTCGAAGGCTGGCGTAGATTACCGAAAGTTGGAGTCACTCTTAGCAGCACAACAGTGGAAAGAGGCAGATCGAGAAACGGCAGCAATCATGCTTTGGTTGTCTAATCGAGAAACAGAAAGCTTACTGAAACTAGAAAATATCCAGAAGTTTCCCAAACTCGATTTGTACACCCTTGATCAACTTTGGGGGAAATACAGTCAGGGACACTTTGGCTTGAGTATACAAAATCGCATCTGGCAGGATATTGGAGGAACTCATGATGCCGATTATGAAATTTGGTATCACTTTTGTGAGCAAGTAGGGTGGCGTATCAACAAAAGCTGGATTGAATATGATAATCTGGCATTTCACTTAGATGCTCCCCAAGGACATTTGCCGTTTTTAGTTGTGGGTGGTTTTGGGGTTGTTGTCTGTTTGCAGAGTCTTTTCTCTCGCCTAGAAAACTGATTGGAGAATTTACGTTAAGCTCCAGTCATCCTTTCTTCATCAGTTAAGGAATCAAGGTGCAATGCTCTGGCTAGTTTTGATAGACTTCTAGCGAGGTGAGATATCCCCAGCCACCATTCCATCTAGCTGCATAAAACCTGACATACCTGGCTTTGACCTGAGGAAATGTTAAAGTCTGCGGTGAGTTATTCGTGGAGCGAATAGTTGTAGTTGTTGCCACAGTTTGCCAAGTTTCCTCGTCATCGCTTATCTGTATCCAGCTTTCTGCATTGGGACCAAACTTCCAATCCCAACCCCAACTCACAACAACTCGACTTATGAGAAAGGTATCGCCCAAATCGACAGAAAGCCACGCTCCTGTTGAATCATCAGTTCGCCAATTCCAATTATTGTCAGGGTGATGTTCCACTGCTCGTTCGGGAATGCCGTCTTCATAATATCCACTCGACTTAACAGGTTTGTTCTCGGCTAAGTCTGAGCGGTTGTATTTGAGAAGAGACTGCTTGCCTTTTTCAGAAGCCCTTGCCCAGAGTAATTCATAG
>DATNPI010000681.1:0-2948 GCA_036703325.1 Coleofasciculaceae cyanobacterium | reverse complement strand
GGCGCGGGGTTATCAAGGTATACCACCTGTCGAGAAAGTACCGAAGGGCGGACGGTGGGATGTTGTAGCTCTGACTTTAACTGTAATTGTGGCGCTGCTGGGACAGGCTGTTTATCTACTTTAGTTGAAGCTAGGAAAATTGCAGCTGGGAAAGTCCCAATCTACCTCCCTTGTTAAGGGGGAGCCAAGAGCTAAGAGGCAAGAGCCAAAATTCAAAATCCAAAATCCAAAGTTCTCTCAATGCACCATAATCCGATCGCTATCGAAAACCTAAGTTATGCCTACCCTGATGGAACTCAAGCTTTGAGGGACATTAATCTATCTATCAAAGCTAATGAACGAGTAGCATTAATTGGGGCTAATGGTTCAGGAAAATCTACCTTGCAGTTACACCTGAATGGGATAATTTTGCCCCAGGAAGGGAAGGTGATAATCGGAGAATTGCCAGTAACCTCGGAGAATTTGCGGGAGATTCGGAATTTTGTGGGGCTGGTGTTTCAGAATCCTGATAATCAGCTGTTCATGCCAACAGTTTGGGAAGATGTGGCTTTTGGGCCGATGAATCTGGGGTTGCGGAATGAGGCACTGATTGAGCGAGTGTGCCAAGCAATGGCAGCAGTTAATATTGACCCAGATCGGTACGGGCAACGGAGTACCGAGAATTTATCGGGAGGAGAGAAGAAACGAATTGCGATCGCGGGAGTTATGGCAATGAACCCCCAAGTATTGGTATTTGATGAACCTTCTGCTCAGTTAGACCCCCGTTCTCGTCGTCAGTTAATTGAGCTATTGCAAAGTTTATCTCTGACTCAACTCATTGCAACGCACGACTTAGATATGGCGTTGGAACTATGCGATCGCACTATTGTCTTGAGTCAAGGACAGGTAGTGTTCGATGGTGAGACAGAACGAGTAATGAGCAACCCAGAATTCTTGGTTGAGCACGCTTTAGAGTCCCCTTTATCCTACAGCCGTCCTTACTGTCTACTGGAACACGCACCTGTCAGTCCTGCCTTAAGTTATTTTTCTTGAACTTGTACTATTTAGCCGCTTCTGCTGATGAGAGCTAAAAAAATAGGTAAATTGACAAACTGCTTAGAAATTAATCTGCTCAATTTTGCAAATAAGTTGCAGTAAGCTTATGTCTCTGCATTGAGAGAGATGAGTTCAGGTTACCAAGCTATTGAGAATAATTGACAGTTATGATTTGAAGAACTATTCTTCAATATTGAAGAAGAATTGGCAATAGTACGCTACTCATGCCAGACCACTTTCTGCTTAAGAAAACTTCACTATGGAATCGTCGTCAACTTCTCAAGTTGGGACTGGCGGGAATAGGCGTGACGGGAGCCGCTGTTGCTGTGCAGCAGTTCGCCCAACATGGCTACTCACCCAAGATGGTAAAGATACCGCCGAGTCCTAGTGATGCACCAGCAGCAGGCAATGGCATAAGTCCAATGGCAGCGCTGCGGGATTTTGATTATGGTACGGTGAAGCGCGAGAACGGGCGCACTATCCGGGAATTTCGGATTATTGCGGGGAATTCTATACTTCAGCTCAATAGTGCGATCGCGTTCAACAGCTGGAACTTCAATAATCGAGTGCCAGGGCCAACACTACGAGCAACAGAAGGCGATCGCGTCCGGGTAATCTTCCTCAACAAAGGTGGACATGCCCACACGATGCACTTTCATGGGATTCATCCGACTGAAGTCGATGGCATTCGACCAGTTCGCAATGGTACAGCGTCGATTTACGAATTTGATGCTGAACCCTATGGCGTCCACCTTTACCACTGCCATATTGCACCCATCACACGACATATTGGCAAAGGGTTGTATGGGATGTTCATCATTGACCCACCCAAAAAGCGACCGCCAGCGGACGAGATGGTGTTGGTGATGGCAGGGTATGACGTGAATGAAGACCAGCGAAATGAACTTTATGCCTTCAATGGTCTGCCGAACTACTACATGACGCACCCCATCCCGATTTACCAAAATCAACGAATTCGACTGTATGTGCTGAACATGATTGAGTTTGATGCAGCGGCGACGTTTCATCTACACGCCAATTTCTTTGATGTGTATCCCACGGGGATGACTCTTACCCCAACGTGGAAAACGGATGTAATTACGATGGGGACAGCTGAACGGCATATTTTGGAATTTGCCTATCGGTATCCAGGGAAATATATGTTCCATCCTCACCAAGATGCGATCGCGGAGGCTGGCTGCATGGGTCTGTTTGACGTAGTCGAAAATCGCAATGCCTAATACCGAGGGACTAGACCAAGACCAGCTCGGCAGAAGTTTTCCATCAGTTCCAATGCCGATGAGGGGGAGAGGGGGAGAATGTCACTGGTGGGTTATTTCTGCCACTCTGGTCTAGTCTCTAGCCGCTGGTCCCTTTTTGGTCAGACAATGCGCTCTCGCGA
This sequence comes from Coleofasciculaceae cyanobacterium, assembly GCA_036703325.1. GTDB lineage: Bacteria > Cyanobacteriota > Cyanobacteriia > Cyanobacteriales > Coleofasciculaceae > DATNPI01. The sequence goes on along the minus strand of DATNPI010000681.1, from coordinate 511 downwards.
ACGCTTCAGACTATTAGACCTCTTGCAAAAGTCGATTTTTGCCCCCCTAGCTCCTCACTAAAGCTCCGGCCAACTTTGGGGGGAACCGGAATCTCAAAGTCCCCCAGAATTGGGGAGCCAGTGGCGGGTACGCAGGGGTCTCCCCAAGTAGAGCACCTGGCGTGGATTTAGGGGGCATTTCAGGATTTATGCAAGAGGTCTATTGTGATTCATTCCAGATAGTTGACAATAATTATCAATGGATTGACAATAAATCCTACTCAGCCTTATTGAAAATTTTTCTTAAAAAAAGGCAATCAACCCTTTCAAATTTGATAAGAAATTGTGCAGACTTAACATGAAATCTATCTTTCGTTTCATCGCTCTTGCCTTCGCCGCCGTCATGTTGGTTGTTCTGACAAACTGTACTCAGACACAAAATACAGGTGACACCTCAAAACCAACACAGGCGACTAATTCAAGTCCCGCCGCTACCACAGCGAACAATCAAACTAGTGGCAAGCCAAAAATC
>DATNPI010000603.1:0-9959 GCA_036703325.1 Coleofasciculaceae cyanobacterium | reverse complement strand
CTTTCGGGATATAAGGTTACTAATGTTTCCTTTTCCTGTCTGTTCTTGGTTGGTTAAGCAAAGTTCCACTTCGTCCCGTCAATTGTTCTGAAGTATTTCATGGTCTTTGTTTTCCGTTGGCTTTTGGTATGTAAAACCTTTTAGTTGGGCGAACGAGAGTCAACAATGTGTTAGTTCGTTCCTAATGAATTGGAAGAGTCAAGGCTCTTATCAAGTCTCAGCAATCACCGACTGTGTAACCGGGATAGGAAATCTCCCCTGCGCTACAAATTCCTGGTTCCTATTCCCACCCTGCTTACGCTGACAGTGAGGACTTCCGCGTTACGTAAAGCAATGCCAGCTACGCCAAGTGGATAGCACTGCTCTTCATTGCCACAATGTAGAGTCAATAAAAAATATCTTGCAAATCAATAGTTCACAATAAATGTGATAAAAAAGTGGCAGCACCTTAGGGTAAGGAGAGTGTAATAGGGAACCCTTCCTGCCCTGGTAAGCGTCATGGAGAAAAGTTTGATTATTGAGACGGACAGTCTAGTTGTCTTAAGGGCAGGATGTCTTACCTTGGCACTTTAGAAGTGCATATCATTGGCATATTGTGCGATTAATATTCTTTGACCTAGCTCAGGTCTGGCTGACTCTACACGCCTGTAGAAGAGTTCTTACGAGTTGGGCGGGTTACGGCAGCAGCCGCGATGCCATCTGTAATGTGAGGTGCGAAATAAGAAGATGACAAACGCCCCCAACCCAGGTAACGAACCGGAACCAACTTCAGGAAATGACCAAGAACAAGCCTCGACTATAGGTTTACGGCGGCGGAAGCGGCAACACTTATGGCTGTTCTTCAGTGTAGTTTTGCTGCTTGGAGTTGGGGGAGGAGTAACTTGGACTTGGTTTTTCATCCAATACCAGCTGTCGCCGATGGTTGAGCAAACTGTCACTAAGCTCCTCAATCGTCCAGTAAAGCTTGGTAAAGTTGAAAGTTTTTCCCTGAATAGTTTGCGGTTTGGTTCCACGCAGTTACCAGCAACGCCCACCGACTCGGATCGGGCTTCCGTACAGGCGGTAGATGTGGCGTATAACCCAGTTAAACTCCTGTTGAACCGCACCCTAGAAATAGAACTGACCTTAGTCAAGCCAGATGCATATATTGAGCAGGATGTCAAAGGCAACTGGGTTAACACCGAAATCCAGACTCTACCGAAAGGTGCGATCGATGTAAAACTACAGGTAGTGCGGCTGCGGGATGCAGATGTTCTGCTGGTGCCGAGGTCACAAGCCGGAAAGCTTGAAAAATCAGTGGCGGTGAAGGTGCCTTCTGGGGCGGCTCGTTTTCTTAATAACAATCAGCTGATTCAGTTCGATTTAGGTGGTCAGTTGGTCAGTGGGGGAAATTTCAAAATTAAGGGAGAAAGCCGCCCCTCAGCGAAAGAAACAAACCTGGCACTATCGGGAACCAACCTAGTTGCGACTGAAATTGGCCGGCTCATCCGGCTACCGCTATTGCTGCAAGCGGGTCAGCTTGATGGCAATCTGGAAGTGCAAATAAAGCCTGCTGTGCCATTGCAGTTTTTTGGAACCGCAGCTCTTAAAAATGTCACGGCGCGAGTACCTCAGCTGCCAAAGGCATTTGCCAACACCAATGGTCTGCTGCGCTTTAAAGGGACACAAGTTCGGCTGGAGAAGGTCAATACGCTTTTCGGGCAAATCCCCGCACAAGCCAATGGAGCGTTGGATACGCAGAAGGACTTCAACCTATCGGCGCGAACTCAACCAGTCGAAGTGAAGCAGGTTTTGCAGACTTTTAATATCCCAAAGTTGCCTGTGGTGGCGTCAGGACAGGTGCAAGCTGCCCTTCGGCTCACTGGACCTCTCAATAAACCAGTGGTTACTGGTGAGTTTGTTACTACGAAGCTAGCTCAAATTGACCGATTGAACTTTCGCACGATCGCTGGTGGCTTTAGCGTCGTCGATTCCATACTGGGGGTTAACAACCTCCGGGCAACGCCAACGGTGGGTGGCATAGTGACGGGAAGAGGTCAGCTACAACTGGGTCAGAAGGGGAGGGTGGTATTTGATGCCCAGGCATTGAACGTTCCAGGAGATGCGATCGCTAAAATTTATGGTCTTAACCTACCAATTCCTATCGGTTCAGTCTCTGGCAGCACACAGGTTGTTACTTCTCTAGACAACCCCCAAAACAACCTTCGTGCCACTGGCTCTGGTAGTTTCAATGTGGCAGGAGGCACCGTCACCGCTAGTAATGTCCAGGTAACAGGGAAAAGCTTCAGCGCACAAGTGAGGGCATCCGGGGTGCAGGTAGAGCGTCTGGGTAATGTACCACCGCCCTTACGTGGACCGCTTTCTGGCACCTTCAATCTCTCCGGCCCTCTCAGTGCCTTAAGTCCTGAAACGATTCGCGGCAGCGGTTCTGGGAGCTTGAATGTAGCAGGAGGTACTGTCACGGCCACGAATGTGGAGCTACGCAATGGTCGCTTCAATGCACAAGTTGAAGCATCTGGCGTACAAGTGGAGCGTCTAGCTAATGTACCACCGCCCTTACGTGGGCCGCTCTCTGGCACCTTTAATCTCTCTGGCCCTCTAGCTTCCTTGAGTCCTGAAACCATTCGTGGCAGTGGTTCTGGGAGCTTGAATGTAGCAGGGGGCACCGTCACTGCCACCAACGTGGAACTCCGCAATGGTCGCTTCGATGCCCAAGTTGAAGCATCCAGAGCGCAAGTGGAGCGTCTGGCTAATGTACCACCACAGTTACGGGGGCCGCTTTCTGGCAACTTTAATCTGTCTGGTTCTCTGGCTTCTTTGAGTCCTGAAACGATTCGTGGTAGTGGTTCTGGTAGCCTCAATGTAGCGGGCGGCACCGTCACCGCTACTAACTTGCAACTGGCGAATGGTCGCTTCGAGGCACAAGTGAGGGCATCCGGCGTCCAGGTGGAGCGTCTGGCTAATGTACCCCCGCCGTTACGTGGACCGCTTTCTGGCAACTTCAATCTCTCTGGTTCTCTGGCTTCTTTGAGTCCTGAAACGATTCGTGGCAGTGGTTCTGGGAGCTTGAATGTAGCAGGAGGTACTGTTACTGCTACTAACTTGCAACTGGCGAATGGTCGCTTTAGTACACAAGTCGAAGCATCTGGGGTGCAAGTGGAGCGTCTAGGTAACGTGCCACCGCAGTTACGTGGCCCCCTTTCTGGCAACTTCAATCTTTCTGGTTCTCTGGCTTCCTTGAGTCCTGAAACGATTCGCGGCAGTGGTTCTGGGCGCTTGAATGTGGCAGGAGGTACTATCACTGCCACCAACGTAGAACTCCGCAATGGTCGCTTTAGTACACAAGTCGAGGCATCTGAGGTGCAAGTGGAGCGTCTGGCTAATGTACCACCACAGTTACGTGGTCCCCTTTCTGGCACCCTTAATCTCTCTGGCTCTCTGGCTTCCTTTAGTCCTGCAACGGTTCGTGGTAGCGGTTCTGGACGCTTAAATGTCGCCGGGGGCACCGTCACCGCTACTAACTTGCAACTGGCGAATGGTCGCTTTGAGGCACAAGTGAGAGCAACAGATGTACAGGTGGAACGTCTGGCTAATGTACCACCGCCGTTACGGGGACCGCTTTCTGGCAACTTCAATCTCTCTGGAAGTTTGACTGCCTTCAGTCCTGCGGCAATTCGTGGTAACGGTTCTGGAGTTCTGAGTATTGCCGGTGGTACAGTGGCGGCTTCTGGTCAGTTAGACAATGGCCGCTTTCAGGCGGTTGTTGAACCGACTGGCGTTCAGTTGGCAGGTTTTTCCCAGGAGTTACGAGGAAGCTTAGGCGGCAGGCTCAATGTTGCCGGTTCTCTGACGGCACTCGATCCATCGGCAATTCGGGCTAGTGGTCAGCTGAATTTTAGTGAAGGTCTTGCTTTAATTGACCGACCACTGTCAACATCGATTGTTTGGAATGGTGAACAACTGCGGATTGAACGGGCAACGGCAAATGGATTTAATGCAAATGGTGTTGTTAATGTCAACCTGGCAAATCAAGGTTTACAGGCGATACGTTCGTTTAATCTGAATGTTCAAGCCAAAGACTTAGATCTGCAACAGTTGCCTGCGGCTCTGCCTAATGCTGTTAGGTTAGCGGGACGAGCCGACTTTGATGGTCGCATTGCTGGTACACCAACAGCTCCTAATGTCAACGGAAACTTGCAGCTGCGGAACTTGGTCGCCGGAGGTCTGAGGTTTGAACCGCTACTGGCAGGAACTGTGAGTGCGGTGCCTGGGCAAGGGGTGAATTTGCAACTCAACGGGACACAAGACCGAATTATCGTGGCACTGAGTTCAGACTACCGACCAGTTTCCTTTGATATTCAGGCGCAAGGGGCTATCGCTACTGGCACCAGGCAAGGGGATGAGTTGGTTGTGAAGGTTGCACAATTCCCCATCGACCTTCTGAAACAATTGGCACCACTACCACCCGCGATCGCAGCCCAACCCGTCTCAGGACGATTATCGGGAGATCTTGCCCTCAATGTCAAAACCTTTGGTGCCTCCGGTAATGTAGCGATCGCAAATCCCATCTTTGGTACCCTCAGGGGTGACTCTTTCACCGGCAGTTTGCAATACGCCAACGGTGTTGTTTCTCTTAAGGATGGTGAGTTCAGAAAAGGCGATAATCAATACTTGTTCTCTGGAAGCCTCACTCAAACCCCCAAAGGTCCTCAATTCCAAGCACAACTCCAGGTTGCTCAGGGAGAACTCCAGGATATCCTGGTTGCCCTGCAACTATTCGATATCACCGACCTGACTCGTGGCTTCAACGTTCCTACTTACAGCAATGCTGCTAATGTAGCGATCGTACCAGCGGGATTACCAGAAGCTACCCTGCAAATTCAACTGCGGCGTCTTGCAGAAATCCAAGCGCTTATAGAAAGACAGCGCCAGGAGCGTGAAGACTCCCCCTTACCAGAACTTGCCGAAGCAAAAGGTCGGTTCACCGGTACTCTTAGCGTGGTTGGCTCTCTGGCTTCTGGCATCAATGCCGAGTTTAATATTCAGGGTCAAAACTGGCAGTGGGGTCCATACAGCGCTAAACAAGTGGTTGCCCAAGGTGGATTCCAAGAGGGCGTCCTCACCCTGGTACCGCTACGCTTCCAATCCGATGAAAGTTTTCTCTCCTACTCCGGTACTATTGGTGGCGATGCCCAATCCGGGCAGTTACAGGTGCGTAACATCCCCATCGCCGAGTTGAAAGAAGTTTTTAACCTACCGCCAAGTGTTGGCTTTACGGGTCTATTGAACGCGACCGCCACACTTGCAGGTAGCATTAAAAATCCCCAAGCCAGAGGCGAACTGACTTTAAGTGATGCTACTCTCAACCAGACACCTGTTCAGTCAGCTCAGGGTAGCTTCAGCTACAACAATGCCCGCCTCAGCTTTGGCACCACGGTCCTGATTGCTGAAACCGACCCCCTAAATATCGACGGTAGTATTCCTTACAAGCTACCTATTGCCTCAGTAGAGCCAGCAAACAACGAACTCAGCCTCAACATCAATGTCAAAAACGAGGGACTAGCCCTATTAAACCTCCTTAGCGGCGGTCAAGCCACCTGGGTCAATGGCACTGGCGATGTGCAGCTGAACGTTTCCGGAATTATTGACCCGAAGACAAACAGACCCGCAGATCTTGTTGCTAAAGGAGTCGCCAACGTAGAAAATGCCACGATAGGAGCCCGCATATTCCCCGAAGGCGAACGGCTGACCAACGTCACTGGTAGAGTCCTGTTTAACTTGGACAATATCCAGGTCGAAACCGTGCGGGGTCAATTCAGTGGTGGGATTGTAACGGCGGCAGGAACTATCCCCATTGCCCAGCCCGTACCCCAAGACAATCCTCTGACCTTAAACATTGGTGAGCTGGCAATCAATCTTAAAGGACTTTACAGAGGTGGTGTCCAAGGCAACGTTAGGGTCACTGGTACGGCTCTGGCTCCTAGAATTGGTGGTGAAGTTGCGCTATTTAATGGTCAGGTGCAGCTACCAGATACAGCGGCTGTTCCAAGTGCTACAGCGGCTGTTCCAAGTGGAGGTGGTGATGTCGGTGGTGAAACAACTTCTAGCAACCCAGTAGAGTTTAATAGCTTACAGCTAACTCTGGGTAAAGGTGTCGAAATCATCAAAGCCCCGATTTTGAATTTTCTCGCCAACGGTACGCTGACTATCAATGGCTCCCTGGGTAACCTTAGTCCTACAGGGACGATTCGGCTGGAGCGCGGTCAGGTGAATCTGTTTACCACCCAGTTCCGGCTGGCGCGGGGTTACGAAAACACTGCCCGTTTTGTTCGTAATCAAGGACTTGACCCAGTTTTAGATGTGCGGCTACAGGCATCAGTAGCAGAGGCAACGCAACGACGGCTTCCTACTGACCCTCTGTCATCTGAGATTAGCGATGCTCCGACAAGCGGTTTGGCTTTTGGCCGTGTGCAAACTGTTCGCATTCAGGCAAGGGTAGAAGGCCCGGCAAGCCAGCTAGCTGATAACCTAGAACTGACCAGCACTCCAGGTCGTAGCGAAACAGAAATTGTTGCGCTCTTGGGCGGTAGCTTTGTAGATACCTTGGGTCGGGGAGATACTACACTCGGTTTGGCGAACCTTGCTGGGTCAGCGTTGCTGAGTAATGTACAAAACGTTATAGGCGACGCCTTAGGATTAAGCGAGTTTCGCTTGTTCCCCACGATTATTACCAGCGATGAAAAGCGAACTTCCTCTTTAGGATTAAGTGCTGAGGCAGCGGTTGATATCAGCCGTAATTTCTCGGTTTCTGTATTAAAGGAGTTGACGACCGATCAACCTTTTCAGTACGGTCTGCGCTATCGGCTGAATGACCAACTTCTCCTGCGTGGTGTAACAGATTTTTCGGGGACAAGCGCTGGCGTACTGGAGTACGAAAAACGGTTCTAAGTGATGGATAGCCCTACCCCAATTATTATTGGCAGAACAAGGTTACCCGTTAAAAACGACTTCACAAACTCTTTATTTCTATTCATCGAAACTTCACAGCAAATCGCTTCATTGTGAGTGAATCTAAGAAAGAAACCTCCGCCAGCTACCACACTAGCGGAGGAGAGGATTAACATGCTTAACAGTGTTTCCTGACCAACGCCATAAGTCCGTGCAGGGCTTACGGTTTTCCTGGACAGGAGCATGCTATACCAGCTTACTCCCTCTCGTTGAAATGCGAGAGGGTTTTTTCTCAATTCCACAAGAAAACCTAGACTGGCAGATAGACGTGAGTGTTGTGGAGAGGCGATCGCATCTATACCAAGTAATTGTTACGCTTTGTATCATAGACACTTAGTACAAGGGACTGAATTTATTTTCCAGATATCGCTACTACCAGCCTGAGAGTCTTTAATTTATCGTCACAAAGATGGACATCTACCAGAGCCTTATTAATCCAGCTGAATTGTTACCTGAAAAGCCGCCGAGCTAACGGTTATACCTTCAGCTTTGGTAGCTAATTTCGAGTGTGCGATTTGCGAATGTTTAGGTAAAGGAAGTAATGTTATATTTCGGAATTCCGCAATATTCTGAAATTCTGTGATGGGCTTGCTGCCGAAGCGCAAGAACTCAATATGGGATACTGTAGAGCAAGGACTTCCGCAGACGGCTGCTAGGCTGCGCGACTTGTGTGATGAGATTTAGCGAACCAGAGTTGCTACATCGCTGATTACTGCTGTAGTCGCTCTCTAACCCAATTTCTAAATGCTTTGATTGTGGCATTTCTCCCAATAGCTTTACTCTGTTCAAGATACTGGGGAATTACCTCAATAAGGGGGAAAGCAGGAAAATTCTGGCTAATTTGGGTTTCTACATATTTTCCATATTGAAGTACGTTGATTTGCAGCACACGCCCATTATATCTCCAAAGTTCAGGTACTCCTAAAGCTTGGTAACTGCTCAAACTAGTGGATGAGCTATTATCAATTTCAATTGCTAAGTCCGGTGGTGGATCGATAGTTAAGTCTATTCTGTCTTTACCTCTAATAGCTGCTTCATTCTGAATGTAGAAACAATCATCAGGTTCTACACCAGTCTCCATATCTTCTCTTTTGAACGTAGTAGAACCAAGAGGTTCACAGTCAATCTCTAGTTCTTCTAGTAGCACTTTAACTAAATCACCAATCATGGATTTTGCTCGTTCATGCTTTGGCAATGGCATTCGGATTTCTAAGGTTCCCTTGTTATAGGCAAGTCTAGCCGAATAACCTGCTCCCATCTCGTCTAAAATAGCTTCATACATCTGCCAACTAATGTCTTTGAGTTGGACTGTGTTTCCTGGTGGTACAGTTAGCTGCTTCAGTTCAAATAAAGTTTGCTGCATTTCAGTTTCGCTAACGCGCCTCTCTCAAATCTTCTTCAATTCTCCAACGCTTCCAAAAATTCCCCATTGTTAATCCTGCCTTAGCAATTAAACGAGGCATTAAACAGAAACTTCCACTTCACGAGTTGTTATCGTCAAAGGCATTCCGTTTTCAGCTCTTACTTCCAAACACTCTTTAATGGCTTCTTGAATGTTTGCAACAGCCTCTTGTTCCGTCTTGCCTTGACTGACACAGCCAGGGATAGATGGACATTCAATGATGAACTTTCCATCTTCATCTTGAGAGATAGTAATCAGAAACTTCATCATCTTACCCTCTCTTCTAGAGTTGCCCATTGCTTGAAAGCAGCTACAACTGTACCGAGTGTCACCCACGTTCTACCGACTCGCACCACCCCATCAGCGTTCACTTCTAAAGAAATGGGTTCGGCTGTAATCGAAAGGGTCATATTATTCACTGATGCGGTACTCAATCATATTCAGCAAGTCACTTAAGTTCACTATGTATCTTAGAAAGTAATTTCTCCGCTTCTTTAATTTTTGCTTCTCTGTCTAATTTTTCCAACTTTTCATTCAAAATTAGCTCTATCCCAAGCTTGACAATTCCGAAATATTTCAAGCACTCATCTTCCCTTAAGTCATGAACACCTTTGCTTAAAATTGAGTAAAGGATTTTGTTTTTTACCAAAAATTCCGGAAAGTAGTCTTTTAACAATCCAATTTTCTCATCCATTCTACTTCTTTTGTAATCGTCTTCATTCCATGAATTCGTTTTTATAGTTTTTTGATGGGCTTCTTCAATCAAATTTTCAAAGATTCTTCTGAGATAGACAAAAGAGCCAATGCCAACTCCATGACTGGCTAACCCCACGGCTTTACTAAACTCCTTATATTTTTCTTCATCCAAAATTCTTCTGTATTTACCAATATCACCACTATTCAGATCAGCTAATGATGGATATTGACCAATTTTTTGAATAATTCCATCATATACTTTGAAACAAAAATCTATGCGATGGCTTGTATTTCTTGAACAACGATAAATAGTGGAAAAAGTTCTTTCAGATAGAGCATAGCTTTTAATATATTCAGGGTTTGGGCAGTCAAAATTATGTATAAATGTACTATCTTTCCTGCATTCTATACAATATGTATCAACTGTTCCTTGGAAGCATTCAATTTCCAAAATTTGTTTACAATATGATTCATCTACTTTAAATTTCTCGTAAAGGGGAACCTTTAGAAAAAAAACGATGGGGGATGGTAAATTACTATTTAAATTAGCAGTCATCTTTCTATCCGTTCTCAAGAATAGTATTATTCTATCTCTGGTGGTAGTGGGGGTATCAAAGGCTCCAACTGAGCAATCAGCAGGGGAATGCCTGAAGTTACCACAGACCAAAGCTGTTGTAGATCGATATCATCATATTGATGAGCGATGACATTCCGTTGCCCAATAATGGAACTCCAAGGAATTTCTGGATGTTCTTGTCGGAAAGCCTCAGACATTCGCCTCGCTGCCTCACCCAAAATTTCTAACTGTCGTTCAACTCACTCTGAAGCAAAATACTCTCTAGATAGGTTTGAT
>DATNPI010000545.1:0-16324 GCA_036703325.1 Coleofasciculaceae cyanobacterium | reverse complement strand
CCAATCACTCAGGAGGGTCACTCAGAAATAAATTAGGTCCCATTCATGACTGAGAGGTAGGATGAATTCTTCCACTATTGGTCTGATTATTCTGGCAGCAGGAGCATCCACTCGTATGGGTACCCCAAAACAATTGTTAGCCTACCGAGGATGTAGTTTTATTCGCCACATGGCAGAGGTTGCGATCTGCGCTTCGCAGCAGCGCTTCGCTATCGCATCAGTTTGCCAACCCATTGCAGTCGTTCTAGGGGCGAATGCGGAACAAATTAAACCAGAAATCAGCCAGTTACCCGTACAAATCGTAGAGAATCAACAGTGGGCTGAGGGAATGAGTTCTTCAATTCGGGTTGGACTCGAAGCGCTGCTTGGTGTGAATCAGAACTTAGAGGCTGTTGCGATCGCGCTTTGCGATCAGCCCTTCGTTTCTTCCCAAACGCTCAATCAACTTATTGAGGCATACCATTTGACGGGCAAACCGATTATTGCTTCTGAGTATGCAGGAACGTTGGGCGTACCCGTATTATTCAGCCATACTTTGTTCTCAGAACTCATAGCTCTAAAGAGCAATGAAGGAGCAAAAAAAATAATTAAAAAACACATTCATGAAGTTTTTAGTGTTCCTTTTCCTGACGGTGCAATTGATATTGACACGCCAAACGATTACGAAAAATTGCAAACTTTAATGAAGTCAACTCAACGATGAATGATGAAAATATAGCAGTTTTCAATCGATTAGATTACAGGTCTTTGGTAGGGGCACGATAATATCGTGCCCTTAGTGATACAGGCGACTACGAACAGCCATATTCCATTTTGAATTTTGAACTATCATGACTCCTTCCATCAATCAACGCAGCTTGTACCAGCAAGTCATTCTCGAACACTCGAAGAAACCTCGGCATCGAGGCAAAACCAATCCGGTACATCGGTATCATCGAGGTCATAACCCGTTGTGTGGTGACACGATTGAACTGACCGTACAACTAAATCAAACAGGCGATCGGATTTCTGATGTCAAGTTTGAAGGAGAAGGTTGCGCGATCGCGATCGCCTCAGCGGATTTGATGGCGGATGCTGTGCGGGGCAAAAGCGTAGAAGACGTACTATCAATGGTGCAACACTTTCGAGGCATGGTGATGGGACAAGAACAGTTCCCCAAGGATTTGCAGAAACTGAATGTCTTGCAGGGCATCTCCCAGTTTCCTGTAAGGATTAAGTGCGCCACACTGAGTTGGCACACTCTTAAAGCCGTCTTGGAATCATCCCATGTCACTGCTCCTACTGGAGAAAGTAAGTAATGGGTTCAGGAGTAGCTCAGTTTTATGTTCCGCTTCATTTGCGTTTGCCAGCCGCCTTATCCTTGGCAGCTTTTGCCGCTTTCTTAGCCGCTTTTTCTGCCGCGATCGCTTCTAAGCGGGCTTGCTCTTTTTCCTCAGCAATTTTGTCCAGATAATAATGGTAATCCCCTAGATAAGGGTAAAATTCCCCTTCTCGAATTTCGACAATTTTGTTGGCAACCTGAGAAATGAAATAGCGGTCGTGGGAGACAATAATCACCGTGCCATCATAATTCTGGATAGCTTCTTCCAGCATTTCTTTAGCGGGGATATCCAGGTGATTTGTTGGCTCATCTAGGATAAGTAGATTGGCAGGACGCAAAAGCATCTTTGCCAGGGCAAGGCGGGCTTTTTCACCCCCACTGAGAGCCTCAACTTTTTTGAATACAGTCTCGCCACTAAACAAGAACCGTCCCAATAGTGTGCGGACTTCCTCGTTTTTCCAGTCTGGTACTTCATCATGGATGGTTTCCATGACTGTTCTACGCATATCTAGAGCTTCTGCCTGATTCTGCTCGAAGTAGCCAGGGATGACGTTGTGGTTGCCCAATTCAACAGTACCTTCCGTGGGTTGCTCCATGCCCATCATTAAGTGCAGCAGAGTGGATTTTCCTGCACCGTTAGGGCCAAGGAAGGCGACGCGATCGCCTCGTTCAATCAGCAAGTCTGCTCCTAAAAACAGAATCTTGTCGTCGTAGGCATGAACCAAATCTTTGATTTTCACCACCTCACGTCCACTACGAGGTGCAGGGGGAAAGCGGAAGTGCAGGGTTCTTAATCCAGCCGTTGGCGCTTCAATCCGCTCAATTTTATCCAATTGCTTCTCACGGCTTTTTGCCTGAGTACTGCGGGTAGCACTAGCCCGGAAGCGGTCAACAAAGGTTTGCTGCTTCTCCAGTTCCTTTTGCTGACGCTCATAGGCACTCATTTGTGCTTCCTGCATCTCGGCTTTTTGTTGTAGATAAGCGGAGTAGTTACCCAGGTAAGTCGTCGAAACGCCACGCTCAGTTTCTACAATCTGGGTGCAGAGGCGGTCAAGGAACTCTCGGTCGTGGGAGACTATTACCATCGGGGTTTTTAGCCCTTTAAGGTAAGTTTCCAACCATTCGATGGTTTCTAAATCCAGATGGTTAGTTGGCTCGTCCAGCAGCAAGAGGTCAGGCTTTTGCAGCAAGATTTTGCCCAAGCTCATCCGCATCTGCCAACCACCACTAAAGGCACTGACAAGGCGATCGCCATCTTCTGGCTCAAATCCCATCTCTGGCAAAATCTTCTCAATTTGAGCATCCAATCCGTAGCCATCCAGGGCTTCAAAATGGCGCTGCAAGCGGTCTAGCTTGTGAATCAGCCGTTCTAGTTTCTCAGCGTCGGCAGTTTCCATCTCTCGCTGTACCTGCGCCAGGGAGTGCTGCGCGTCGTTCGCTTCTTTAAAAACTGTCCAAAATTCTTCCCGGACAGTGCGCGTGGGGTCTACTTCGAATTCTTGGGTGAGGTAGGCAATGTGCAAACTGGCAGGGCGGATGACTTCCCCAGCGGTGGGTTCAATTTCCCCAGCAATAATCTTCAGTTGCGTTGATTTGCCTGCACCGTTGACCCCGACAAGACCGATGCGATCGCCCGGTTTAACTTCCCAGCTGACATCCTTGAGAACTTCGCCGGTCGGGTATATTTTACTGATATGTTCGAGTCGCAGCATTACTGTGTCTCCAAGGAAGATTCAAGCTGTGGAAGTTTGGCACCCAACGAGGGCAAGTCGCAGATCGCTTAGTATCCGAGTCAATCGTAACAAAATTTAACTACAAATTCGGGACTGATAATTCCTGAAATTGCCAATGCAATGATGTTGAAGAGCGATAACCTTTCTTCGGGATGCTTTGCGATCGCCTTTCCTCTAGAACGCCAGTCCCAGTTTTTTCAGCGCGGCGGCGGCGGCGCGCTTCTCGGCAGCTAGTTTAGTGCGTGCTGTGCCAATGCCTAACAATTCTCCGTTGACGCAAGCTCCTGCTGTGAATTGTTTGGTGTGATTCGGGCCAGACTCTTCAAGGATGAAATATTCAGGGTTGCGACCGAAGTTCAACAGCGCCCATTGCTCAAACAAGATTTTAGAGTCCAAATGGGACTGAGTCCGAGGGATGATCTCAAGCACTGAGGCAAACAGTGGTTTGATAAAGGCACGGACGGCATCAATGCCTGAGTCCAGAAAGTATGCGCCAATCAGGGCTTCAAAAGTGCTACTGAGTAACTTCGGGTTTTGGCAGCCTCCCTCTAGTAACGCTTCTGAGCCAAGCCGCACCTGTTTGTCTATGCCTAGCTCAATCGCGAACTTGGCCAGTTGCTTCTGACCCACCAACTTGGAGCGCCGACGGCTCAGTTCGTCTTCTGCTTTCTCTGGGTAAAGCTTATAGAGATACGCACTGCTCAAAAAACTCAGCACGGTCTTACCTAGGAACTTCAAGCGTTCATTGTCTTCGAGTTCTGCGTATTCGTTGCAGTACGAGCGGTCGGTAAGCGCGAGGCGCAGAAGTGAGGTATTGCTGAAGTTTGGAAGTTGAGCCATCTTTATCTCTCTATAGCTAGGAAATTAATTGCATGGAAACCTCGCGGCAATTCTATAGTTCCCAGTTTTCACTTCCCGGTGGCCAAAAAAATTATTCTAAACGGGTTGTTGTTCTGGATTACTCATCTTTAAGTTCGATAGAGAAGCGATCGCTCTTGTACTTCTCTTAGGGGAGGGATTCTGCCACGAGTACTGCATCGGCGCTCTAGCCGCCAACCTGTATCTCAAGACAGTTATAGGAGTTCTGCCAACTCTTTAAGATTGAGAAAATTGATATCTTAGCCTCTGTACGCAGCATCTCCCGACGGGTCATGCTCGGTGAAATTCATATGAACTTGATGAGCCAGTGGTACGGGCAGAAACCTTGGCAGTTACGTTACACTCTGGCAGTAGTGACGGTTGGTCTATCGCTGCTGCTGACGCTGTTACTCAGACAGATATTACACACTACCCCTAGCTTGCTGTTTTTTGCAGCGGTGATGTTCAGTTCCTGGTATGGCGGTATAGGCCCAGGTCTACTAGCCACTGTCTTGTCAATCTTCTCCATAAGCTACTTTTTGCTATCTCCTGTCTTTGCGTTGAGCTATGCTTTGACTGACATCTTGCTGCTCGGCGTGTTCACGCTGGTAGCGTTGCTGACAAGCTGGCTCAATACAGCACGTATGCAGGTGGAGGAAAAGCTGCGGCAAAGCGAACAGCAATTTCGTGCAACATTTAACCAGGCGGCTGTCGGTATTGCTCACGTTGCCAAAAATGGACAGTGGTTACGGGTCAATCAAAAGCTTTGCGATATTATCGGTTACACATCTGAGGAACTGCTAGAAAGAAGTTTCCAAGACATTACTCATCCTGAAGACCTTGATGCTGATATCGGATACGTCCGCCAGGTGCTAGCGTCGGAAATTCAAACCTATTCGATGGAGAAGCGATACATCCATAAAAACGGTTCTCTTGTTTGGATCAATTTGACAGTATCGTTGGTACGAAAAGAAGACGGCGAACCGGATTATTTTATTTCCGTGATTGAAGATATTCGAGAGCGCAAGCAAGCCGAAGCAGAAATCCGGCAACTGACTGAGAATCTGGAAAGACGAGTTAGCGATCGCACAACTGAGCTAAGTATTGCAAATGAGCAATTGCGGAGTGAAATCCGAGAGCGTCAGCAGGCACAGGAAGCCATGCGTGAGAGCGAAGAACGCTATCGACAAGTAGTGGAATGCTGCCCTGAACCCATCTTTATCCACACTGATGGGGAGATAGTTTTAGTCAACAGTGCAGCCGTTAAGCTTTATGGTGCAACAAGCCCTGAGAAGCTAATTGGCAGACGAGTAATAGATCTGGCTCATCCAGAGTGTCGGGAAATTATCAAGGAGCAGATGCGACAACTTACGGAAGAGGGGAAGCAAACAGAGTTGAGCGAACAAAAGTTCCTCAGATTCGATGGAACTGTTATCGATGTAGAGGTGGCAGCAATTCCCTTTACCTACCAACAGAGGTTAGCCGCTCTCGTAGTTGCCCGTGATATTAGCGATCGCCAGCTCGTGATGTCAGAACTCCGTAAGACTCTAGAGAAAGAAAGAGAACTCAGCGAATTCCAATCTCGCATCATTACCACCCTATCCCACGAGTACCGCACACCGCTGACCACCATCCAATCTTCTGCTGAATTACTCGAAAATTATAGCTATAAATGGACAGAGGAGAAAAAGCTCACTCATCTCCATCGTATTCAGACAAGCACCAAACACATGACTAACTTAGTCAGTGATGCGTTGCTCATCGGCAAAGCCGAGGCTAACAAACTAGAATTCAACCCTGTACCGTTGGATGTGGAACAATTCTGTCGGGAACTGGTGGAAGAGATGGACCCTGATGGCATGAGCCAGACTTCTATTACCTTTTCTAGTCAAGGTGATAGTAATGACGCTTACTTGGATGAAAAACTGCTGCGACAAATCCTCACCAATTTGCTCTCAAATGCTATCAAGTATTCCCCTCAAGGAGGTATAGTGCAATTTGACCTTGAATGTAGGGATGGGGTCGTCCGTTTCAGCATTCAAGACGAAGGTATTGGCATTCCAGCAGCAGATCAAAAGCGACTATTTGAGTCTTTCCATCGAGCTAGTAATGTCGGGACGCTTCCTGGTACGGGTTTAGGATTGTCTATTGTCAAAAAGTGTGTGGACTTGCACGGGGGTCAAATTGCTGTGGAAAGTGCTGTAGACGTAGGCACAACCTTTACCGTTACGCTGCCATCAGCATTTATGTGAGGGTACTGTCACCATAAGCTACTGTGCATTCAATTTGCACCCATCTACACTTAGATTTTCTGTCTTCTGTCAGTTGTCCGTTATACCAATTCACTAAATACTTGCTACAGATACTTTTCTTGTTCCCCCCTTGATAAGGCAGGGCTGATTCATTCTTGCAAAGCCAGCTTCCGCCAGGGGTTTCAACCCCTGTCTCATAGAATCAAGTCCTCGCTCGCAGGACTATAAATCAGTATTTGAGTCGTCTTCAGACGACTTGGGTTATAAGCCAGGGACTTAAGTCCCTGGCGGGTTTCAGGAGAATGAATCAGCCCTGCCTTGCTAAGGGGGGTTAGGGGGGTCTATGGGTAGCGGATTAAAAGTGAAATGCTATTAGGCGAAAGCAACTGACCACTGACCACTGACTACTGACAAAAAGCTAGCAGGTAAATATGCACGTTAAATGCCTAATAGCTTACTCGCTAGAGTTAGTGTTGGATGACCTTCACAATCGGTGGCGTCCTCTCCAAACTGCGCCACAAGTACCAGGAAGCAATAGAGCAATAAGGCTTCCAACGTTGTCCAAAGCCTTCCACAGTCTTTTTGTCAGGTAGCGCTTCAAGACCGTAGAGCCTCCGAATACCGACACGCACACCTAAGTCATCCACCGGCAAGACATCCCACCGATCTAGACGGAAGATCAGGAGCATTTGAACAGTCCAGCGACCAATTCCTTTAAGCGGTATCAAGGTTTTGATAATGGACTCGTCATCCATAACTGCCAACTGTTCAAGCGTCGGTAACCCCTCAAGCACCTGCTGCGCTAGGTTTTTAATATAGGAGATTTTGGAACCCGAGATTCCCACACGGCGGAGTACTTCTTCAGGAGTGTTCAGTACATCCATCGGTGTTGGAAACTCTGTATCAGGGTAAAGCTGGAGAAATCGAGAGTGAATGGTCCCGGCTGCCTTAGTCGAGAGTTGTTGATGAAGGATTGACCGAGATAAACAGAAGAAGAGGTCTCCCATCGGTTGGTTCTGGTTCAGTTGGCAGGGTCCCACTTCTTCAATGAGCTGTCCTAGAACGGGATCGGAGTGCTTAAGGTAGTCGATAGCGATAGAGTAATTCATCGAAGTTCAACTGAGCGAGCTGATGGTAGTCGTACCACAGAGTGTATGCATACTTTTGAATACAGCCAGTCTGACACAGGCAGTTTTAGCTATTGGTCAACAAGCCCTATAATTAGTGTTCCTTTCCTTAAATCCCCAGCGTACCTACTAGATGTAGTGTATTCTGGCTTGAGCCTGAATGACCAACGCTATTTCCAACGCCGTGAATTATCTCCAAGAGTGGGACGAAGCTTGTGTCGATGACCAGCTAACTCGCCTTAACGTTATACCCTTAAAAGGCTCTTGCCCATCAGACTATTTACTGTACGCAGATGCACTGCCTCGACGGAATGATGGTCGAGTTAGTCACCACATCCTCAAGCGTTATGAACATACAGAGCAGGGTGGCTGGTGGTGTTCCGGGATTGACCTGCTTACAGGTAGTGATGACCTCTGGGGATGTTTCAAACCTAGCTCCCCCCGTTGCAGCGCTGACGCCAGGAAGCTGATTAAGTATGAGCATCCCCCGCTAGAACCGACAGGCGTGTTTGCCCTACGTGTTCCCCTTCACCTCTGGCAGCGCCTTGCCTCTCGTTACAAAATTGCTGTACTGCCAGAAGAGATTTCGCCAAATCAACCTGATTTTGGCTTTTGGCAGTGGCTGAGTACTCACCCAGAAATTCCCTTGTGCATTACCGAGGGAGCGAAGAAGGCGGGGTCATTACTCACTGCTGGTTATGCTGCGATCGCCTTACCGGGAATATTTGGAGGCTATCGTGTGCCGCGAGACGAAAAAGGGAATCGTATCGGCAAGTCTCGCCTCATCCCTCAGTTACTGAAACTGGCAACCCAGGGGAGAGAGATTTATCTTGCCTTCGACCAAGACACCAAGCCAGTTACCGTCAAGGCAGTGAGCGCTGCCATCCGACAGTTGGGATACTTGTTAACACAACAAGGGTGTTCTGTCAAGGTAATTACTTGGAATCCAGAACAAGGGAAAGGGGTCGATGACCTGATTGCCACTCATACTCAGGCGGCATTTAACGAAGCTTACCAAACAGCAGTGCCTCTCGATACTTGGAAAGCCCAGTCCTTGACGCGCCTGACTTATCTTCCCGATTTACAGGTGAATCGCCGCTATCTAGGAGAATTCTCCATTCCTCAGGAAGCAAAACTGATTGGCATCAAATCCCCCAAAGGTACGGGTAAGACTCAGTTCTTAGAAGGCATTGTCAAAGAAGCCGTTAAGCGCAAGAAGTGGGTCTTGGTGATTGGGCATCGGGTGCGACTAGTGGAGGCGCTGTGCCAACGCTTTGGACTCAACTATATCACCGAGGTGCGTGGCTCTGACTCTGGTACCACCTTAGGGTACGGTCTTTGCATTGACTCCCTCCATCCCAATTCTCAAGCTCGCTTCGAGGCTCTCAACTGGTCAGATGGGGTGGTGATTATTGATGAAGTCGAACAAGTCCTCTGGCACGGATTGGACTCTAGTACCTGTAGTAACAATCGGGTAGCTATCCTAAAGTCGTTGAAGACCCTGATGCAGAATATTTTGAGCGGTCAGGGACAAGTTTTTGTGGCGGATGCTGATTTGAGTGATGTCTCAATAGATTACCTGGTGTCTCTGTCCGGAGTTCCCCATCAACCCTTCATTATTCAGAATGATTGGAAACCCACAGCTAGTGAATCCTGGCAGGTACACCACTACACACAAAGCACTCCAGAACGGCTGGTTCAAGACTTGGAAAGGCATATTAAAGAGGGTGGGAAACCGTTTGTTTGTCTCTCCGCTCAGAAACGGGGGAGCAAGTGGGGTACCTGCACTTTGGAAGCTTACCTACAACAGCGATTTCCAAAAGCCAAGATACTCCGCATCGATTCGGAATCTCTAGCTGAACCAACTCATCCGGCTTACGGATGCATTACCAGCCTAAATCAGGTTTTGGCTAACTATGACATTGTATTGACTAGTCCGGCAATTGAAACGGGAGTAAGCATCGATCTTCGGGGACACTTTACTTCCGTCTGGGGTATCGCCCAAGGGGTTCAAAGTGAGAATTCAGTGCGTCAGGCCTTAGGGCGCGTCCGCGAAAATTTGCCTCGGTTTGTTTGGGTGGCTTCCTATGGTTTTAATCGAGTCGGCAATGGCTCCACCTCAATCCCTTCATTACTTACATCTGGGCAAAGTCTTACCCAGCTCAATATTAAGTTATTACAGCAATCGGACTTCGACGCACTCGACGACCTAGAGATGGGCTTTCAGGCGGAATCTCTGTTGTGCTGGGCAAAGATGGCAGTCCGACATAATGCCTCGATGCTAAAGTACCGAGAATCGGTGCTGGCAGCGCTCCGCAACGAAGGTCATCAAGTGATGGAAGTTCCTGCGATTGAGATTAACTTGGTGAATGCAGCGACTAACCCGTTACCTAGTAATCCAAAATCCAAAATCGTTCGACGGAACTTCGACAGGCTCAGTTACCACGCGGACAGTGAGCTTGTCGAACTGCACGCCGAAGTCCAAAATCTAAAATCTGATGAGGAGGCTCAAGCTGAAACAAATTCGCTCTCTAGTGCGATCGCTGCTGTGAGAGACCAAAACTATCAAGCTGAGTGTGAAGCGATCGCCTACGCCGAAGACCTCAGCAACAGCCAGTATCAAATCCTGCAAAAACGATTGGTGAAGACACCCTCCCAGCGACGCGCACTCCGCAAGCATGAGTTAAAGCTGCGCTATGGTATCCCAGTTACAGCTCAACTGGTTGCCAAGGATGACGAAGGCTGGTATCCAAAGCTCCTACTCCATTACTTTCTTACCCTGGGTCGAGACTATCTGGCTCAACGAGATGCAGCTTTTGCACGCCGACTCATCGATCTAGGAGGTGGTAGCATCTTCTTACCAGACTTCAACCGTTCCCAACTAGGAGCCACTGTTGGGACGATGGAACTCTTAGGTATCCCAGTATTGCTTGAAGATGAGGGGCGAAAGTTAAGAAATACGGATGAAGACTTGAAGGCAATGGCGAAATTGGCACTTTCTAACCGCGCTGCCATCAAAACTACTTTGGGAATTGGACTGGCACCCAATGCTACTTCTATCACCATTATTAGACGCCTCTTGGATAAAATCGGCTATGGGATTAGGTGTATCGGTCGTGAGAGTAAGCGGTTGAACCGAGTACGAGTTTATCAGGTGGTCAATCCGTCGGATGGTCGCTTTGAGGTATTCCAGCAATGGTTGGCATTTGGTAGTCAGCTGTTAGAGATTTCTGATAAGCGACTTTATTCGAACTCAAGACTTGTAGATAGCACGGCTAGGTCGGCGGATTTAGGTGAAGAAGTTAAGTATGTGCAGCTGTGTCTTAGTTTTTCTGAGTAGTTACATCTGCTTGCACTTCCAAAGCTTACGTTTTTTGGGAAGACTCGTCAGCAGTCACAACCCTTTGTTTCATCAAATGCGGTCGGATGAGCAAACTGACTCCAACTGCCCAGCCTACCGAAACCATCCAGCCTGCCAGAATGTCACTAGGATAGTGAACTCCCAGGTATAGTCGCGTCCAGCCAATAGCCAACACAAATAAACCGCCAACTATTAGAACCAACCAGCACCAGTACGTCCCCCAAGTCAAAATTACCAAAGTTGCCACCAGCGTCATGCTGGACATGGCATGTCCACTGGGAAATCCGTAGTCAAACTCTGGAGCCGGTGACTCCCACAGGTGAGGTCGTACTCGATGCAGTAAGACCTTTGCTGTGCGGTTGATGGCGATACTTCCCAGCAAAGTGGTGAGCAAATACACGAGCGATCGCCACTTTCGTTGGTTCAACAATACCAGCGAAATCACAATAGCGACTGGAAAAACACCCCAAAATACCCCAAATTTGGTCAGCGTCGTTGCAAAAATGTCCAATTGTGGCGATGCTGTCCTGCGAATTGCCAACAAAATGGGCACATCCCATGGGAAACCACCTTCGTTCTCCCAAACCTCCTCTGCAAGCTCCCCAAAAACCTGTAGGGGTAAATAGACACCGATAAATAGAACCAGTAGAGAGCGCCAATGGGCAAGGAGCAGCTTCTTGAGAAATTTTGGGAAAGAGTGGAAACGCTTCCACAGATTAGAGTTAAACATCCGCCGACTCAAAGGAGATTGCCCAGGCAAGTCGATGATAATGTTGCCTGCTCTCAGTACAATTTTCCACTTCTTGCGAGGCAATCACATCGACTGTTGGTTATAGTTGTTCCCACACGGGAGCAACCACCTTTTGCGAAGCAGTTTGAACACAACGACAAAAGATAAGCTGCTGCGCGCTTAATCTGTGTAGTTTACATTCGGGTGTTCTGTCTTCTGTCAGTTGTCCGTCATGCGAAAGCTACTGACTACTGACGGAGGACAAAAAACTATCAGGTAAATATAGAAGTTAAATGTGTAATAGCTTACTAGATTCTTCGCTACAGGAAAAATCGCTAACTCTCTCAGATGAGTGGTGTTAGCGATCGCGAAGCCAAGGGCTTATCGCTCCTAAAAGCTCGGCAGTTGTAAACGGTTTAGCCAGACAACCGTTTGCACCAAATACTTTGCCTTGGCGCAGGACATTTTCCTTGTTTTCAGCTGTAAGAAAGATGAAGGGAATAGTTGCCGTAAGCGAGTCTTCACGTACCGCTTTGAGTACTTCGTACCCATCAACTTTTGGCATCCTGACATCGCACAAAATTACATCAGGAACCAACTCTTTTGCTAATTGCAACCCGTGGCGACCATCCGCAGCGCCAATTGCACTAAATCCTCTTGTTGTCAATATTTCTAGGATACTTTCCAAAAGGATTTCTTCATCATCAATCACCAACACCTTTGTCATCACTTGTTATTTGGTCGTTTGACTACGGTACGACGACAAAAGCGGTGCCTGCTAACTCCCTTCGCTAGACGGCTGGTACTAACTCTTCAGTCAAGACACCGTATTCTAGAAAAACTATCTTGTCTACGATGGCAGATTTGTGCCAATCCCCATAGCCTTCTTGCTCTGCTTTAGCTGCTTCCACAGAACTTTCACCTGGTCATACGCTTGTGTAGGGGAAAGCTTGCCTCTAGTCTCTAAAGCAGAGATGTAAGAAACTTTCTGAGCAAATTCTTGCAAGTTGGCGTCAAAAGCTAGATGCTCAGGCGTGAAGTTGCCACGGTAGCGACTCCGAGGATAGAGAAAGCTGTTCTTGATCTCCTGAGCTGAATTTGCCATACCAACCTCCTTCTTTACCTAGACTTAAACATCTTAACCTCAGCTTAACCAAAAACTATCTATGTCTGGCGAGGGATTTTCATAAATGTTAACTATTCAGCTGAATCCCATACGGGGCAAGCCTTGTAAGGCTTCTACCCAAGTTGTCTTAAGTTGTAATGTAAGGTTGTATACCGTTTTCTCATGGATGTGCTACACATACACTGACAGTAAAAGGAAACCTTATCCCAATTACCAGCCTATGTATGTGTAGCCAACAAAAATAGAAATGCTATATTAGCCGCAAACTTGGAAGCACGAGTAGCGTTGCTGATGCTGGAGGCAATCGTTGCCCTTTATCCATGGCATTGATAAGGCGATTTTCTGGACTTCATGTGGTTGCGAAGAGCGCGATCAGCTTCGAGTAAAGTTGTAGGCGATCGCACAAGTTGTACGCCTCCTAGTTACAGTTAGATACTAGCACTTTTTCCCTTTGGGTCTTTAGACCTAGAGAAAGTAAAAAGCATACCTTTTGGATCTGGTTTTTGAGCTTGTAACCCGCATTCATGGGTTTTCCAACTTCTTATATCGAACTCAGCGCTTGGCCCATCCCGCACCTCAGTCAATTCCTCAATCGACTTCCGTAGGATTCGTGCTAGTACTCCTAGCTGGCGATCGCTAATATCTTTACCCTCATAAATATCTCTCAGTTCTTCAGGAGACAATTTGTAAGACTCGCAGAAGTGAGCAAACTCTTTATCACTGATGTCAAGTTCCTCTTGCCTATCGCGAAGTAAAAAAGCGATCGCTCCTGTACCCTGCTTAGGACGTTCAGTCCTTTCCAGGTATTTTTTCATCAGCTGATTAACTCGGTTGGGGTCGGGAACACCATCCGACTGTCTTATCAAGTCAAAACAAGCCATTTCGAGTGCTTTGCGTAGCTTCCCGTCCTCATTTAAAACGTCAACAATTTGGACGGCAAAGTCCGGTTTACAAAATCCGACTCCTACTCCCTCATAGGAAATTGGAAAATAGGCGTCATAGGGGTCAAATTGCCAAGACAAAGGCTTATTAGGTAAGGTCATTTCTCCAACTACTTAGCAAAACGCCAAAATATCAAAGTTATTGACTAATTTTGCCAAGAAATCCTCCAGTAGATAGTCGTCTAGAATGCAAAACTCATTACTTAACGAACGGTTGTTGACACTCTAAGCAGCATTTCCCTTGCTCGGTGGGATTTCTAGTAAAAATGAAAAAAAAATGAAATCTTTTTGTTTGCCTGCTCACTAACAGAGAGGATTTATCAACTACACGCGCCCATCAGCTAGCGATCGCTCCTTCTTTGGCAAATGCAAACTTACGAATATTCTCCAATCAGAGTATTAGAAGACAGCGATCCACGCGCCGCGATCGCACTATAAAGAAAGGGAAATCTCTCTCCCTCTCTCCCCTTCCCCCCATCTCCCTTTCTTTTTCAAGCTAATTAATAATGGGTGCCTGATTTACGATGATGCACTGCGGTCACGCCGTCAGTTTGTAGCAGTTTGCCATTTTTGACAACTCCGTAGACGAGCCAGTGGTCACCACATTCCATCCGATTTTCAACTGTGCATTCCAGATAAGCTAGGGAATCACTAAGAATTGGGCAACCATCCTCTGCCCCTTCAGTCTTCACCCCAGCAAATCGATCTTCACCAGGGTTAAAGGGTTTGAGGAAGTGCTTCATTAGGCCCAGATGCTTACCTTCTTCCAGAATATTCAAGACAAATTTATCACCACTATGCATCAGCGATTCAATTGCCCGGTCTTTGGCGACGGCAATAGTAAGACCAGGAGGCGTAAAGGTGGCTTGAGAAACCCAGTCGGCAAGCATGGCACCAGTAAGTTCTCCCTGTTTAGCAGTGACGATACACAGAGAACCAATCAAACGTCCTACAGCTTGCTCAGTACGCGCCGCTTGGGAATCACCGACGGGTTGCTTGGGTGTGCGGGCTTTTTTGGCTTTCTTCAGGGCTTGGGCAAAGTCGGTGCCAGCTTCTTCGCAGTATTTGAGGGTGACATCAGTGGGCTTGAACTTAACCCGAATTGTCTCAAATCCAAATTTATAACCCGCATCGCGGAATTTACTTTCAATTAAGTCAATCGCTTCCCCACTCCAGCCGTAGGAACCGAAAACACCAGCAAGTTTTGTTTTAGTGGCCGTAGATAACACTAAACCAAGTGCGGTTTGTATCGGTGTTGGGGCATGACCGCCGAGTGTCGGGGAACCCATAATAAAGCCGTCTGATTTCTCTACCGCTGCCCGAATCTCATCAGGTTCAGCAATTTCGCAGTTAATGGCTTCAACACCGACATCGGCTTTAGTAATGCCCCGTGCGATCGCTTGCGCTAAAGTTGCAGTATTCCCATAGGCCGAAGCATAAATCAGAGCAACTGTCGTCTCTTGAGACTTCTGCTGCTCACTCCACTGTCGATAAGACAGAGTGAGTGGTATCAAGCTATAGCGTACCAACTGACCATGACCCGTGGCATAGAGCCTTGCTGGGAAGTCAGCCAGTTTGTCTAAAGCTGTTTCTACGTACCGTGCCTGGGGAGCCATCAAGCAGTCAAAATAGTAGCGTCGGTGTTCGCTAATCGACGTCCAGCCTTCGTCAAGGACTTGGTCACCACAGATATGTGCCCCAAAAAACTTATCGGTAAAGAGAATTTCGGATTGGGGGTCGTAGGTACAAAGGGCACCAGGCCAACGGGGACTGGGAGTGGGGATAAATTGCAGGTGATGACCTTGACCTAAATCCAGGGTTTCGTCACCGCGCACCACCTTTATTTTTAGCTCGTGGTCGGGCAAGATGCTCCGCAAAGCAATTGCTGCTGGATTGGAGCAAACAATTGTAATCTGAGGTGCCAGTTCTAGCAGTGCTTTCAGGGTAACGCCCCGATTAGGATTGACGTGACCGAGAATCACATAATCCAATAGTGTCGGGTCAAGGCGTTGTCGTAATGCCGCTAAGAAAATTTCGGTAAATGATTCACCCGGTGGGTCAAAAAGGGCAATTTTATCCGATTGAATCAAATAGGAATTAGCCGTAGTGCCGCGTTGGAGGGCGTATTCGATTTCAAACTTGAGTCTGTCCCAAGTGCGCGATCGCATTACAGTGGTATCTGCACCAATCGGGAAAACCTGGACATCTCGTTGCTTAGTTTCTGCCATGACTGTGACACCTAAGTAGGTTTTTTTATTGACACGAGTGGAATCAGCCCTGCACCGATTAAATAAACTGCATCTTTATAGCCACAGATAAAAAGGACTATCCCGACTACAAAAGCCACCCCAGAGAATGCAATCTTATAGATAAATTGGCTTTTTTCCAGAAAACGTTGGTGGTTTTTCTCCTTGACCTCCTCATTCTGGCGAAGAATCACCTCGCGCACCCTAGCCCAGTCTAGAGCCTCGTTGGGAGAATCCGATTTTGCTAAAAGCTCCTCAACCAATGAAATAGTTTTGATAAGATTTCGAGGATGCTTATCAGGAAGGTTGGGTGAAGACGATAAAGTTAGAGCCAGTTCTTCTGGTTTTTCTGACATCCTCTGGCTTGAAAATTAGGGGCTAGGGGCTGGGGGCTAGGGCGTGTTTTCTCGCCTTCCCCGCCAGATACAGATCCCCCTAAATCCCCCTTAAAAAGGGGGACTTTGACTGAATTCTCCCCCCTTTTTAAGGGGGGCGGGGGGGGATCAACGGGTTTGAAAACACGCCCTAGGGGGGAGAGATTTTCATTCTTGTGAGCGACAGCGCATGGTGTCTAACCTGTCCTTTAGGCAGCTGTAGGCTGGGCATTGCCCACCCTAATAACCGCTCTA
>DATNPI010000523.1:0-7377 GCA_036703325.1 Coleofasciculaceae cyanobacterium | reverse complement strand
ATTTGACGTTCTCCCCGGCGTGAACGCACAGTGATTCTAACCATCACTGATTAGATTTTCTCTTTCGTCGAGTTCCCTTACTTGAGTGTGTTTCCACGATTCTTGCAGAGGGGAATCTCTCGCCTAGACTTCAAGTTCGGTGCGCCCCACCGTATTTTTCCATTGTTTTAGGGCTGATTTTAAAATATTTAATGCCGCATATCTTGGTAAGTTTTTGGCTTACCGTAAAAACCCCCTCTTGTAATCTTTGAGTCAAGAGGGGATGAAAGGTGGTATCCGTTCGTGAGTGTAGTCATTTAAACATGGGGATGAACGACAAGTTCATCACCCATTGTTGTCTCATCAGAAGTAGTTAGAGTTCCGTAGGGAATGTTTGTGTCTTTTCGGACATGATTAGCCACGACACCCAAGCTAGGTAAGCGAAACGCGTTCAATTGCTCTAGAACTTGCTTGACGACAGAACGGTTGGTCTTGCGAACTCCCACAACCATCAACAGCCCATCGGTATGAGCCGCCAAGAAACTGGCATCCATACGGTCAAGAAGATGGGATGTGTCATAAATAACCAAGTCAAAGGTGGCCTGGAATTCTTCCATTAGATACTGCATCTGAGCCGACCCAAGCAGTTTGGTAGAGTTGGGTAGGGGTTGACCAGAGGTCAACACAAAAAGATTATCAACCAAAGGCGATCGCTGGATCAGCTCATTAGGAGCCAGTTTTTTGGCAAGAAGGTCGCTGAGTCCCTTGGCGTTGGGTAAGTCCAACTTGGCGTGGAGTTGAGGTTGACGCAAATTGGCGTCTACCAATAGGACTCGCTGCCCCATGGAAGCCGCTGATTGGGCTAGGTGTAAAGCCACTGTAGTCTTGCCATCCCCAGGTGCGGCTGAGCAAACTGCCAAAGAGCGAACGGGTGGATCTGAATAGAGAAAACGGATGTTGGCATAGAGGGCGTCGAAGGCGTCCTGAAATTGAGAAGAACCAAAATGACTGCCCTCAGTGCCTTCAATAGCTCCGGAGTAGGCCGTTGCATTCGGGAATTGTTCAGAAATCTTATAGGGTGGAATTACCCCCAACAGAGGCAATTGGCTAGCCTCTTTAATCTCCTCAGTGCTGTAGAAGATATTACGGAACTTCTCTATAAGTACAGCCGCCACTATACCCAACAACAGTCCCAACACCACTCCCAAAATCTGAAGATTTTTCGCTTTACTAGGAGCTGGAATGGCCTTTCCATCCTCATCGCGCGGAACCTCAGGCTTGGAAACAAGTTCCCAAGGCACTTGCTTTTGAGCCGCCTCAACTCGCAGGGTTTCTCGCTGACTCAAGAGTTGATCGCGGGTCTTTGTCGCCATATCCAATTGCTGCTGTAGCTCAGTATACTGGCGTGCAATAGTTGGGAATTGCTGAGCTTGTCGCTCCAAAGAATTTCTCGCTTGTGCCAGCGACTGATTGCGAACCTCTAGCTGCTGAGCTTGGTTAGCGGCAGCAACCATTTGGTTGATCAGTGCTAGACGAACCGAATTTTGGAATGCCTGCACTTGAGGATTGTTCGCTGTACTGACTTTTCCCTGCCCTAAAATCCGAGACGTTTCTTTACCTTGTAAGGATAGTAAGTTCTGCCGTTTCGCCTGTAGGGATTGGATTGTCGGACTATCAGACGTAAAACGACCAGATTCTACAGCAAGCTGATTGTCTATCTCCTGAACCTTTGCCTGCAACGTTTTATAGTTAGGGTCTTCACTCAACGCGGATGCCGCGATCGCCTCATCAGGCGTTAGCTCCAATTGTTTTTGTAAGCTAGCATAGAGCATCCGCTGCTCTTGAAGCTGGCTTTCGGCTTCTCGTTGTTGAGTAGCAAGAGTACGAATTTGCGTAAATAATTCTTGGCCTTGTACTTGAGGATCAGTCAGCTTGTACTGCTGTTGTAGCCTCTGCCGCTGTGACTGAAGGGCATCTACTCGCTTCTGCAACGGGGGAAGTTGCTCCTCAATAAACTTAACCCCCTCACCAATGCGGCTCTTTCGTTCCTCAAGGCTATACCTTAAATATTTATTAGCCGTTACCTCCAGAACAAACTGAACCTGCTCTGCGTCTAACCCTTGGTAAGTCACTTGGATCATTTTGGTCGGGTCGCCCGCATTAGCCTTACCGCTTTCGTAGCGTTTAACGACTAATCCGGTTTGGAGTTCACCAGCACTAAAGTTAGGATACCGGGCTTTAACTTGCTCAGCAATTTCACCCATCATTTTAGGGCTGCGTAAAATTTCAAGCTGAGTTGGATAGTCCAGGGGAGTATCTTGACCAGGCACAGGAGCTCCACCCTGAGATCGAGTGAGTGCAGAAGGATCAGCAATTCTCGCTTCATTCGTTACAGGCTCAACCAAAAGTCGAAAATCACCTTCATAGCTAGCCTTAGCGCCCTTCGTCAAAAACCAGGCTCCAACAGTCACTACACCAGCGATGCCAATAACCAGCAGAGCTTTGCGCCGGACAGTCCTCAAGAGCGGACGCAGATTCATTCCTCTTTGAGGCGGAGCACTGAACTCATCTCTGTCAACCGATGGCAATTCCTGTAACTGCCTGCCTCGCTTGCTAATTGATAAAAGTTGAGAGCCCTGTTCTATTTCCATGTTGACCTCTGTATAGTTTGTTGACTCGCCCCCTCGGGAAAACCCTAAGTCGTAAATGACGACGTTTGACCCAGCATTTTAGCTTGTAGTAGAGGAGGTAATCTAAAGCTGCGTAAGTTTCCTGACTAGTTGCCCCTTCGGTAGTAGGCAAGCCCAATTTTTAATTAGGGAATTGAGGTCCGTTTGCCAGAGTGCCTCTTAAAGGGCTGCCTTGTGAGCTTTTTTGGTCTGCGCTAGATGTTTGGCGTAGTTGATTACCTTCTCCTTGCTGGATTTGCTCAGAGTTTTAACTCCTTCCTGGTTGTTTGGGTTTGATGGAAAGCCAGTTGTGTATTGACCTCTCTGGAATCTTAGGAAGTTAAACCCGGTTTTGTGTTCCTTGCCCCCGTCAAGGGTGTGAAAACTACAAGTTGAAAATACTTATAAACTTATCTTTTGCCATATCTCCTTTTGCCAGATTTGCTCTTTTCCTGACCTAAACTACATTACTCCTCTGCCAAATTCCGTCCGCTCAACTAGCACAGTAAAGGAATAAAAAAGGGAAGAGAGAAAGCTGAACCCATTATGTAATAAAGGATTTAGCAGAGCACCCCCTTGGCCCCGAGAAGGATTGCCATTCAGCGTACACCTCCGGCTTACCGGACAGGTTAGCAGAACAGTACCGCAGGAACCTCGCGCCTTCATAAACCGCTCTCGCACTCGCGCCTTGCCAAAGAGATCACTTGCGGCAAGCCCTAGTTGACTCTAACAAGGGTTTTACATACTCTACACGGTCATAACTTGCGCTCTTCTTAGGCATCCAGTATACTCACCAACTAGCTCGGATGTGCAGGATTCATATGGGAAAAATGCTGACAATTGAGTTTACCGAAGCCGACAAGCAAGCGCTTAATTATGAACGGTTTCATCATCCACATCCGCGTGTTCAACGAAAGATGGAAGCGTTATGGCTCAAAAGCCAAGGACTGTCTCATAAGGACATCGCTAAACTCACCGGCATTTCTCCCAATACGCTGCGTAGCTATCTGCGAGCTTACCAGTCAGGGGGAAGAGACAGGCTTAAGCAGATTAATTTCTACCGCCCGAAAAGTGAACTGATGGCTCAGGCAAAAACCCTAGAAGCTTACTTTCGGCAATCGCCACCTGCCAGTATTCGAGAAGCTGCTAATAAAATTGAAGAACTTACAGGAATCAAACGCCGTCCCACCCAGGTGCGGCAGTTTTTAAAATCCATAGGAATACGCTGTCCCAAAGTAGGTGTTGGTCACAACTGGGCAGAACCCGACCTCCAAGCCGACTAAAAAAAAGAACTAGAATCCCACTCTCGACTCCGGCTTGCACTGGCAACTCTAGGAATAAAGTTACTCTATCCACTATATGACTCACCAAAACCCAACCGGATAGACCGATGGATGACGTTTGTCAAAATGCCAAGTTAATTCTCTTTTGCCTTGCCCAAAGTCATCTAGATTTCAGATGGAAATTTCTAGCTTCATCGATACAGCACCCTTAACACAACAGAAAGAACTAGAGTCCTGGCTCACCCTACGATTCCAGCCCTTTGATAAAGCTCAGTTTATAACCGTTTAAAGTATAACCCGATCTTGAGAAAAGCTCGAAAAAATCTTAGATCTGATAGCGACAGAAAGACAAACAGTGAGCCATTAACGTCAGGCACAGGAATTTCAGGAAAATAGCTCTTAAATTTACAGAAAATTTACACAAATAATCTTCGGAATGAAGGCTTAGCAAAGCATCTCATCCGTTAATCAAACGGAAATAAACTGAGGCCAGAGGCAAAGTCTAATGCCACAACAGCTATAAAAGATTAAGCAAGAAATCCTATTTTCACGCCTTGTTCACAATGACAATTGCTTATCTAGTTAATCAGTATCCGAAGGTTAGCCACAGCTTCATTCGGAGAGAAATTGCAGGGGTCGAGGCTAGCGGTCTTCAAGTCGCCCGGTTTTCAATCCGTTCCTGTGGCAGTGAACTCGTTGACGAAGTGGACAAACTAGAGCAAGAATTGACTCAGGTTGTCTTAGGGATTGGGAAAGTCCGCTTGCTCTTTGCCCTACTCCGCGTCGCGATAACCAGACCCGCTCGTCTTTTGAGCGCTTTATGGTTAATGCTCCAAGTCGGATGGCATTCAGAGCGAGGTGTTTTGCGCCATTTGGCCTACTTGGCTGAAGCCTGTGTTCTTCTAGGTTGGTTTTCTGAGTTGGGGATAGCACATGTTCACGCTCACTTTGGGACAAATTCAACGACAGTAGCGATGTTGTGTCACGCCCTTGGCGGACCCCCCTACAGCTTCACCGTTCATGGTCCCGAAGAGTTTGATAAAGCCGAAGCGATCGCCTTAACCGAAAAAATCAAGCGATCCGCTTTTGTCGTAGGGGTTAGCTGCTTCGGCAAGAGCCAGCTTTATCGGTGGTGCGAGTACGAACAGTGGTCAAAAATCCAGGTCGTTCATTGTGGTGTGGACGAGCTGTTTTTGACTCAGTCCCATAGTCCCATTCCCGACCAGCCCCACTTAGTTTGTGTGGGTCGGCTCTCGGAACAGAAAGGTCATCTAGTGTTGGTGGAAGCCGCTGGACGATTAGCCGCCGAGGGCTTACGGTTTAAGCTAATTTTGGTGGGTGATGGCCCATTGCGGGCTCAGATTGAAACAATGATTGCACAACTGGGTCTTCAAGACCATATCGAGATTACTGGTTGGGCCAGTAATACAGAGGTTCAGCAACATATCCTAGCGTCACGGGCAATGGTGTTACCCAGCTTCGCGGAAGGGTTGCCAGTGGTGGTGATGGAAGCCTTAGCCCTCTCGCGTCCCGTAATCAGCACCTATGTCGCCGGAATTCCAGAGCTAGTGGAACCTGGCACCTGTGGTTGGCTTGTGCCGCCTGGTTCCGTTGAATCCTTAACAGAAGCCATGCGTGCCGCCTTGCAATCGTCGGTGGAAACACTTGAACAGATGGGTCAGGTGGGGGCTTCTCGTGTCGCAGGGCAGCATAATGCCGCGATCGAGGCCAGCAAATTAGCGGCGCTGTTTCGGTCTAACATCGAGAAGTCTCAGAACCTGGCAAGCAACATCCTGCCAGGTGTTGTCTATGCCAATATCCACACGGCTCGGAGCAACTGATGCCAAAACGTCGATTGAACCCCTACAAGCCAGGTTTCCCCACTCACTCTCAAACGAATCATGTCATCACTTAAAAAGCAGGCCATCCGTGGGACAATCTGGACGATTGCTGGCTATGGAGCGAGCCAGGTCTTGCGACTTGGTGGGAACCTGATCCTAACTCGCCTGCTCGAACCAAAATTGTTTGGCCTTATGGCCTTGGTCTACGTCTTCATCACTGGCTTGCACTTGTTCTCTGACCTGGGGCTGGGTGCCAGCATTATCCAGAATAAGCGGGGGGATGACCCAGAATTTCTCAATACCGCCTGGACGTTGCAGGTGGTTCGCGGTGGAATTCTGTGGTTGGGTTCCGTTCTACTCGCTTGGCCTGTTGCCCAGTTCTACAATGAGCCACAGTTTGTGTGGTTAATCCCAGTCGTTGCGCTAACCGCACTGATTTCCGGGTTCGATGCCACCGCGATATACACCCTTAACCGCCACATGGATGTCCGTCAGGTGTCCCTGTATGAGTTAGGAAGGCAGGTGATCACCCTAGCCGTAACAATTGGCTGGGCGACATTTGATCATTCCATTAGGGCGCTTGTCGCTGGCGCTATTGCCACAGATGTCGTCGCATTAGTGTGGACTCATCGGATGATCCCTGGCATGTCAAACCGCTTTGCTTGGGACAAGGAAGCCGTCAAGGAGCTGATTTCTTTTGGGAAGTGGATATTTCTTTCAACCGCTGTGACATTTTTTGCGGAGCAAGCGGATCGACTCATTCTCGGCAAATTGATCCCACTTGAAGTCTTGGGGATTTATGGCGTTGCGATGACCTTCGCTGACCTACCGCGCAATGTCACGAATGCGATCAGCGGGAAGGTGATTTTTCCCGCTCTTTCCAGGATGAATAACCTACCACCTTCAGAAATTCGCTCCAAGCTCCGGCGCAACCGCCGAATGATCCTACTCGCCTTGGCCGTCGGATTGACGGTGTTAGTTGGCTTTGGGGATTACTTGGTCAAGTTCTTGTATGACGAGCGGTACAGTCAGGCGGCCTGGATGTTGCCAATCCTGGCGTTAGGGATTTGGCCTCGTATGCTGTGCAATACCAATGAGCCGGCCCTGATGGCGATTGGGAAACCTCAATATGCAACCATCGCTCAGGTTACTAGAGTTGTTTTCACGTCCGTTGGCGTTCTGCTGGGATTTCACTTGTATAAAATTCCAGGGGCGATCATCGCCGTAGCGCTGAATGACCTTTTCTACTATACGGCAGTAAACTATGGTCTGTGGCGTGAAGAACTAAGTGGGTTGAGGGAGGACATTCTGGCAACGGGATTGCTTGTAGTGTTACTTGCCATCGTGCTAGCAGGCCGCTCTGCCTTGGGGTTGGGTCTGCCGATTAATGGGCTACTTTTAGCCAGATAAATGTCTAAAGACGCTTGCTTAATTTTCTAATCATTTAGGGCGGTGAAGTCGGAACCGCAATCTTGTATGAATGGTGAGGTATTAAATTATGAGTGAGGCACTGAGCAAGCTAAGCGAAATCTCGATGGTCGCACGTAACCTCGGGGATGGGTTGGTCTTTCGTGATGTGCTTCTCGATTGGTTTAAATTTCTCGG
>DATNPI010000483.1:0-5643 GCA_036703325.1 Coleofasciculaceae cyanobacterium | reverse complement strand
CACATCTAAGTAGACTGAGATGCTTTTTATCTAAGGTAACATAGCTCAGAATGAACTGTTTTTCTCTAGCTATGTAGTTAATTTTCCTAAAATAAAATAATCTTGCCTGACGTAGCTGTCAATCAACAGAATAACAGAGATGATAAGTTGACTAAATAAGGCGTTAGCCTAGGGTCGAACTGAGACCGCTACTTTAAACGGTAAGGGCTAGTGAAAGCCTGTAACTTCGGACGAAGGAACCAGGTTAGCGTTCCTTGAGAGCCACTGTACTGTTTTCATACCCGTTAGCCAGTCGAGGCAGATGCTAGGGCTGTTAGCGATCGCCTTTCTCCCCATTAAGCTTTTTCTTAAACAAAAAAACCTTATCACGCTGATAAGTTAATTGAAACTCCGGTGCCTTTTTGACTCGTTCCAAGAAGCTGCCTGCGACTTGTGGAGAACTCTGCCAGCCTGGATGACGCAAATTCAGCAACACATACTCAAACTCACCTAGATTGGCAGATTGGGAACTAGTAATCGCTAGCTTGACTACAGGTCGGTGAGTTAAATGGGGGGCAACCTCTGCTGGAGTTAAGACACTACCTTTGGTTTGAATCTGAGCGATCGCTTCCCGCGTTGCTTGCCATGTATCCAAGGTTTGCAGATACAGAGAGCCAAAATGTCCAAACTTTGCCAAGGCAATAAAAGCCACTAGTGCCCATAGAATTATACCTCGTCTGTTTTGTACCCATCCCTTACCCGCTGCTAGTGTTGAAATAACTGCCAACAAGAGGAAGGGCAAAGCAGGCAAAGAGTACTGATGGACTAAGTCTTTTTGAGGTTGGTAGTCTGTGATCAGGTTCAGCGCCAACGTCGGAATCGCGCCTACTAAAGGCGTCAGATGCTGAGGTGACAGTCCCCAAATCAGGGGCGATAACAACAGGCAAAGATATTCCAAGTTCGGCAGCGTGAAAATTCTTGCCAGCACTAGTCCTGGCTGAAGCAGCAGATTTTTGGCAATCTCCAGTACAGAGTTTCCTAAATAGGCATAACGCGCCACTGCCTCTACGCCCCCTGGTCGAAAAGCGGGAATGACTACCTTTGTAGCAATCAGGAACCAAGCGATACCCGCAAATAGAGCAATAGCCCCACACCAACGCTTCTTTTCAAACACCAGCAGCCACAACCCCATTGCTGCCACCGTTAGAGAGAGGGCATCCCGACAACCTAAAATGAAGGCGATCGCTAAACAAAACCACCCCCCTTGGGTAAGGGAAGGCTGAGAGGAGTGCCGCGCCGCCAAAATCGCCCCTAATATTGCCGGTAGTGCCATCACCTCCGGATGGAAATCAAACAAATTAAGATTAAAAATCAGTGGGTACAGTAGGTATACCCCTGCCATTGCCGTCGCTTGCGATTCCTTCAACCCCGCTTGACGAGCCAAATAGAAGGTAGGTAAGGCTCCCAAAGCCAAAGCGACTGCCTGTACAGCGAACAACCAGTGAACATCTGGGTAAATCTTGTACAGCAACGCCAGTCCATAGATAACCCAGTCGGCGTGACCACCCATAAAGTGGTAGCCCCAGAACGAAACGATGGGCGTCTGTCCTTGGCTAATTAAATAAAGGGCTTGGTCAAAATAACCTAGATCGAAAGCATTGGATTGAAATAGGGCGTGTCGTAAACTACTACACCCAAATAAAATCAGAGCACTTGCACCAATCATCCAAGTTAATGGGGATAGCGCTAAAGCCCTGCTGCAAGCGGATGGCTTTAAATCAGGAAACATTCCTATACCCCTAAGTTCAATTCCCAGCTTTTAAGCGTACCGGTATCCATTGGAGCATAATCTATCACCTGTAACTGCCAGACACCCGCCGCTGGTTTATTGAGGAGTTGTTTGAGTACTGGTGTGGTTTCCAGAGAATAGGTATCTTGTAGCTGAGTTCTGGAACCAAGAGTGCGATTTTGCAGCAGTACTGTCTGACCCGTGGGAGCTTTCAAACTCACCTCAATATCTCCCAGAAAGTCGTGTTCAACATTGACAGTGACCTGAATTTCTCGCACGGCTGCCGAGTCAGTCACTCTAATCGTACTAGTGATGCCTTGAGGGTTGTCGTCAGGAATTGCCAAGCGGTTGTCATTGCGTTGTGACAGCCGTCGGAGACTGGACGGTGAACCATTGGTTATTTTACGCTTGGCCGCTTGTACGGCTTTAAAGGCATTCACCTTGCCATAGCCAAACCACTGCGAGTGACCATTCGTATCGTAAGTGCCCAGTCGCATTCCTAGCTGGGGATCGGCGTCACGGTCAACAATTTTATCAGCTGTTTCTTGGAGAAGGCGCTTAACTTCTTGAGCTGTGAGGTCGGGGTTGGCGGAGAGAACCAGCGCTGCAACGCCTGCGACAACCGGACAGGCACTGGAGGTGCCGCCGAAAGTCCTCACAAAGTCGCTACTCTCGTACCCTGGTGTTCCGACCAAATCAGCGGTGAAGACACCCAGACCAGGAAGTGGCACTGTCACCTGTGGTGCTGTGCTGATGTAGCCAGTTTGTTCAAACCACATTCCTGGCGGTGCGTTGTTGCTGGGAGCGCAGACAGAGACATTAGTGCCCCAGTTGCTATAGGCTGATTTTCTGCTAAGGCTGGTGCAGGCGGAAACAGCGATCGCATCAGGGTGAACGGTGAAACCGCCAAGCCAGTTTGTTGGTCCCTGAAGCATATTATCTGGCCAGCCCCGCTCAAAGACGGTGCCACTAACGGGACGATTGGCATTACCGGCAGCAAAGACAATGACACAGCCTTTGCCCTGACGACCTTGTGTAGCGGCACGGGTGAGGGCGGCGCGTTGCCGGAGGGAGAGAGGAAAGTAAATCGCTGCTGGTCCCCAACTGCAAGAGATGACACTGGCGTTATTAGTACTCGCCCAGTCAAACAGCTGATCAATCGCCTCATCATCCAGAAAACCAGTCGTGCGAATCGGCATCAGCGCACAACCAGGAGCAACGCCAGCAATGCCAGTGCCATTTTCTTCAGCAACGGCTATCCCAGCGCAAGCAGTTCCATGACTCTCATCAGAACTTTCTGGCAGCGGCAAGGCGTCCCGATCTTTAAAGTCTTTGGGAGCAACAACTTTCCCAGGTCCCTGAAAATCCGGGTGGTTCAAGTCAATGGCGTCGTCGGCAATCGCCACGACCACAGACCGATTACCGCGAGTGATATCCCAGGCTTTCTCAACCTCAATATGAGAACCCGTTGCTAGCGTTGAGCCGCCGTTGTGGTTGAGATACCACTGCTGGGGATACAAGGGGTCACGGGGACGGTAATGAGGTTCTTGTGGCACCACAATATTTGGTTCAGCGATTAAGATTTCTTTTCGCCCTATCAGCCGATTGGCGATTTTAACAGGATTTTCTGTGGCGTTACTGGTGAGTTGAAAGACGAAGGCGTTGGGGATGCCAACTACGGGCTTGACTAATTGCAATCCGAATTCTGACGCGATCGCTCTAATCGTCGCTTCATCCGCTTCTGGAAGAAATTGAATCGTCATCTGATCGGTCAGGTAGATCAGTGTCTGGGGATTATCTTTGAGCTGGTAAACATGACTAGCAAAGGCAACCGCATCATTATTTCGGGCCGTCTGCATTGCCTTGTCCCGCTGGCTGGCGGCAACCGTAAATTCTTGGAGATGGGTGCGAGGAATCGCTCTAAAACGTTCGGCTGGCAAGGTTTCTGCCAATTCATCGGCTGCGGCTTCGGAAGTAGGTCGTACCGTAAAGCGATCGCTCACCTTCACTAGCGCTAGTTCCTCACCCCCCCGCTGTAAGAGCAGACCTACACTTTTTTCTGGTACACCAGTGGTTGAGGGAGAATCTTCCGGCGCAGAATCAGGGCGACGAGTCATGGGTTTTACTCCTTTTTTGATTTCTTTCCCACAGAAAAATTGCGAAGATTGACACAATAATTCAAAAGCCGAAGTCCAAAATTTCCAATTTGGAGGGTAAGGAAACTTTCTGGCAGTGGTTTCAGTCTAACCGTTGCAAGATTTCGGTACTTTTGTTATTTGAGGACAAAGATCGATCGCGGTCTGCAATGGTAAGATACCGAAGTTTAGATCCGTTGTGTCTTTAGATAACCCCCTAAAGTTATTTCATGGTTTCTTCTGGAACTGTTCGTCGCCTTGGCTTTACCTGCCTTGTTTCCATACCATTCACGGCTGCTTTGGCGCTGCTGCCACCAGCACAGGCTCAAAATCCCGTTCCTGCGCTTCCAGAAGGTGCCAGCGAAACGCAGCCCGACTTGACTGACCCCAACAATCTGCGGCCCTTAACCCAGGATGGCAGTGTTCTGAGTTTGGCAGGAGGGCAGCGTTTGATGGCAGAGGCCAATAGTGCGGTTAGTGGGCAAAACTATCCATTAGCTGCCAAAAAACTTCTGGAGGCTCGTCAAATCTTCAACCAGTTGTCTAACTTTTACCAACAGCTGTCTACAAGTTTCTCAGGAATTGACAACAGAGTTTTTGAGGCCCAACGCAAAAAAGCACTGGACACAGCTGAAATGCGAGATGAAGCGACCTATCAGCTGGCGCTTGTGCATCGAGCGCAAAATCAGCCTGAACTAGCTGTACCTTTGTTGATTCAAATTGTTCGTTCTCAGAACCCTACACGCGAACTCGGTAAGAAAGCCTATCAGCAGCTATTCGAACTAGGATTTGTGGATGCCCCCTATCCTAAACCTCGCGACAACCAGCCGACCTCGTCCTCGCCTACTGCTCCTGGCAGTTAAATTAAATAAATGTAGAAGTTTAAAGACAAACGGGAGTTTCAATGATTAGCCCAGATCAAGTTGAGGCAATGATCAAGGCAGAGATACCAGATGCTCAGGTGCAGGTTCAAGATTTAACCGGAGGCGGTGACCATCTGCAAGCGATCGTCATTTCATCCCAGTTCGAAGGTAAGAGTCTAGTAAAACAGCATCAGCTCGTTTACGGGGCACTACAGCAGGCGATGGCAACAGAAGCGATTCATGCTTTGGCTCTTAAGACCTACACGCCTGAAGCTTGGAAAGCAACCAGTCAGGCGGTTTAAGCGATAACAGAAGTGTTCTGTGTAACCATCGCTAAACTAGAGCTATACGAGAAACTAGAGGAATGTGAGCAAAACTATGACGCCAGAACTGAAAGAACGGCTTGATAAGTTAGTAAACCAGAACAAGATCATGGTATTCATGAAGGGCAACAAACTGATGCCCCAGTGTGGTTTTTCCAATAATGTCGTCCAGATTTTGAATACGTTGGGCGTACCCTACGAAACTATAGACGTTCTAGATGATTACGAAATTCGTCAGGGAATCAAGGAATATTCCAATTGGCCAACAATTCCCCAAGTCTACATTAATGGAGAGTTCGTCGGTGGCTCAGATGTCCTGATTGAGCTGTATCAACAGGGCGAATTACAGCAGCTGGTCGAAGTCGCCTTAGCGTCTTAAAATCCTGGTTTTTTAAGTCTGCTCCGGCAGACTTTTTTATTAGACTCGCCGGGAAGACTGCGGTGGCTTGTCCCCGCAGATGAAAGGCGGGCAATCGGAGGTACGGAGATTGCCAAATCAACCCCGCGGCTTCTGAGTTTCAATGTAGCGCTTGACCGCTTCTTCGGAAATGTGA
>DATNPI010000459.1:0-3539 GCA_036703325.1 Coleofasciculaceae cyanobacterium | reverse complement strand
GCGTTCTGGAATCAGCCCGTAACTGCCGCAGCAACTCAAAGCCATCCATTCCTGGCATCATGACATCGCTGAGGATCAAATCGGGTGAGTGGTTGTATGCGGCAGCTAGAGCAGTTTCACCATCCTCAGCCACGTCCACTTTGTAGTACTGGCCCAAAAGGTGTCGCAAATAATCTCGCATATCGGCGTTGTCATCCACCAGCAGAATCCGGGCAGAGGGAGCTAGAGGAGAAAGAGAGTTGCGATTGGCTACTTCTTCACTTCCCCTGCTCTCTTCTTGGGGGAGCCACCCTAAAGCTTCCTTAACATAAGACATTGCTCCAGAAGCGGTAGAAACACTGCTTTGGCTGGCGTTGAGGCGATCGAGGGGTAAGTGAGCTGTTCCAGTTGGCAATTGAACCGTAAAGGTACTGCCTTGACCTAACGTGCTGTCAACAGCGATCGCCCCACTGTGCAGATGGACTAATTCTTGCACTAGCGACAGCCCAATGCCCGTTCCCTCAAAGGTGCGTCCTTTCGCACCTTCAACTCGATGAAACCGCTCAAATAATCGGGGAATTTCGTCTGCCGGAATGCCAGTACCCGTGTCGCGTACCAGCAATTCCACCTGATTGCCAACCGGGCGCAAAGAAACTGCAACCTCTCCTGCAAACGTGAACTTAAATGCATTGGAGAGCAGATTTAACACAATCTTCTCCCACATTTCGCGATCGATATAAATCGGTTCTGGCAAGGGAGGACAATCAACGGTTAATTGTAGTCCTGCTTGTTCAACGGTAGAGCGAAAAACACTCGCCAGTTCTGCGGTATACGTGGCTAAATCGGTTGGCTCATAGCTGGCTTGAGTGCGTCCGGCTTCAAGGCGCGAGAAGTCCAGTAAAGTATTGACGAGCTTGAGCAGGCGTGTCCCATTGCGCTGCACCATCTCTAACTGCGATCGCGCTTTTTCCGGGATAATCCCATTTAATTCAGTTAACGTCTCTTCCAGTGGCGACAGCATCAGCGTTAGGGGAGTGCGAAATTCGTGGCTGACGTTGTTGAAGAAGATCGTTTTGGCTCGATCCAGTTCTGCTAGTGCCTCCACCCGCTTGCGTTCTTCTTCATAAGCACGGGCATTGGCGATCGCGGTCGTCACGTTACCGACCACCAAATCGAAGAACGTTCGGTACTCGTGCTCAAAAGCGCGGTGGGGATTGATGCCCAATACCAGCAATCCAACAATCTGATTTTGTCCCGCTTGGGTCAACGGCACGACCCAGGCAGCAGAGGGAGGTTTGTCCCAAGCTCCTTCGGGCAAAGCCCCAAACCGAGCCGCTAAATCATCAACAATTGCCGCTGACTGGGTCTGGTAAACTCGTCCGAGTCCCCATCCATCACGCTCCTGAGTCAAGTCCACTTTGGCTGGAGTTGCAGATTTTTTCGCATCGATTCCAGCCGTTCCAATCAGGGATGCTTGCTTGCCATCTGCATCTACTCGATACAGCATGGCAAACGGAATGTCATGAGAATTGGTGGCTAAAGCTTGAATTGCAGCCAAGCAAACTGCTTCCACGGTCTTGGCTTGAGCCGTTTCGCTTGCCAGTAGGCTCAGGGTTTGTAAGCGGCGATCGCCCAGCACCCGTCCTGTTGTTTCACTGACAATGCAAAAGACTCCGCCAACTTCCCCACTCTCATCTCGCACGGGGTCGTAGGAAACATCAAAGTAAGTTTCCTCAATGTAACCAGACCGATTGAGGAAAAATAAATAATCTTGCGCCCAGAAGGCTTCTCCTGTCGCAACCACTCCCTTCAGCAACGGTTCTAAAACATTCCAGACTTCGCTCCACACTTCATGGGCAGGGCGACCGAGTGCCCAGGGATGCTTCGATGCAAGCACAGGGCGATAGGCATCGTTATAAAGCGTGATTAATTCAGGTCCCCAGAAAAGGCAAATCTGGGCTTTAGATGCCAGCAAAATGCTCATAGCACTCCGCCAGCTCTGGGGCCAATGAGCTACATCACCTAAAGGAGTCTGCGACCAATCGAGCGATCGCATCAGGCTTCCGATTTCGCCACCTTCAATAAAAATACGTTTGGCAGCTATGCCTTCTCCTTCAGATGACATCGCTGCTAGTCCTGATTGCTAAAGTATTTGGCTAGCAGGTCTTCACCCTGTTCTC
Source organism: Coleofasciculaceae cyanobacterium (assembly GCA_036703325.1). Lineage (GTDB taxonomy): Bacteria > Cyanobacteriota > Cyanobacteriia > Cyanobacteriales > Coleofasciculaceae > DATNPI01. The sequence continues at coordinate 1,380 of DATNPI010000459.1, read as the reverse complement.
CCATCTGATGCAACAGTGTTTCAATCTGCTTCAGTGCTAAGGGAATCGGTCTGGTTCGCCCATTCTCCCAGCGGTTAACACTATGAAACGATACACCTAGCTTGGCTGCAAACTCAGTTTGTGAAAGACGCAGCAACTGCCGAGTTTCCCGAATCAACGCTGCAATCTCTGCTTGTTCCACGACTGCCATCGAGTTCAGCTCTTTGTGTTTGAACTGTCTGAACTATAGCAGGTGCGATAAAGTCAAGACTATCTATCAGCGGGTATAGGTGGCGCAACAGAATCACACAGCTTTTGCAGCACTCGCTATCACTTGAAGTTTTCCTTTGTTATTAACCCGAATAACCTCGTGTATTTTGTCTTGGTCAAGTCTGCTCTGAACATTGGTAGGCTGGAGATAGCCCCCAGTGGCTATATACAAGGAGATTAGGACTTGAAGAATCAATATTCACAAAATTGGCAAGCTTTAGTCGGGGGAATTATTGCAGCAGCACTCCTTCTCCTGAGCTTTAGTGCTTTTGTCATCATCAATCCAGGTCAGGCAGGAGTCATCAGCATCTTAGGTAAAGCTAGAGATGGAGCCTTACTGGAGGGTATCCATCTTAAACCGCCACTGATTTCAACCGTAGACATATATGATCTGACAGTGCAAAAGTTTGAAGTCCCGGCGCAAAGTTCTACCAAGGATTTGCAGAATTTATCAGCGAGCTTTGCCATCAACTTCCGCCTCGATCCAACCGAGGTTGTTGAGATCAGAAGGAAACAAGGCACGTTACAAAATATCGTGTCGAAAATTATTGCGCCTCAGACGCAGGAATCCTTTAAAGTCGCTGCTGCGAGAAGAACCGTTGAAGAAGCGATTACTAAACGGGATGAACTCAAGCAAGACTTTGATACAGCTTTAAGTGCTCGCTTAAACAAGTACGGAATCATCGTACTGGATACCAGTGTCGTTGACCTAGCGTTCTCCCCAGAGTTTTCTAGGGCAGTTGAGGAGAAACAAATTGCCGAACAACGGGCGCAAAGAGCGGTCTATGTGGCGCAGGAAGCGGAACAAGAAGCGCAGGCAGACATCAACCGCGCTAAGGGTAGGGCAGAGGCTCAAAGACTCCTGGCTGAAACTCTCAGAGCGCAAGGAGGTCAGCTCGTTCTTCAGAAAGAAGCGATCGAAGCTTGGAGGCAAGGCGGTTCCCAGATGCCAAAAGTTCTCGTCATGGGTGGTGACTCCAAGAGCAATGTGCCATTCCTCTTCAACATGGGTAATCTTCAGGATGAACCTGCCGTTCAGTAGTTAAGGGGATTTGTACTGAATTAGCGTACATTCGGGTTCACGACATTTGAAACTGTAAATTAACGCAGATAAACGCAGCTAATTCTCAA
>DATNPI010000456.1:0-3435 GCA_036703325.1 Coleofasciculaceae cyanobacterium | reverse complement strand
CCATCCGACAGTTTGTGAAAGGGCTGATTGCCTTGATAACCTTGCCTTGACTCTCCGCTATCGCTCCAAGTCAAGACAAAAGCCAAGAAGTCTCAGCTCTTTAGATTAGTAAAGCTTATCAACATAAGTCCCAGAGAGCCGTTCAATCCGACAATGAATGACATACTGATAGGGTGTAATCCCTGTCGATTGCTTGAATAGCTGAGAAAAATAGTGAGCGCTCATCTGTACAATAGCAGCAAGTTCTTTCAGGCTCAAATCCCGATCAAGATGGGCGTGGATGTAGTCAACAACCTGTTGTAACTTAAGCTTTGATAATCCCCCTGTATAGGTTGGTATCGTTAACTGTTGTGCAGAGTAGTACTCTAATAAATGAACCATCAAAGCAGTGGTCATTGTCTCTGCATAAAGGCGACTGGTATTCCCAGAATTTTCTAATGCTCGTTTGAGTGCGAGTCCAATTTGGTGAACGAGGGGATCGGGAGTAGCAAAATGCGGGATTAACTCGATGCGATCGCGCTCAATGATTTCATCAATAGTACGAGTAAATTCTGTCGGTTCAAGACCAAGGATAATTGCTCCTCCAGCCGTATTCCAACTTGTACGATGCCAGGTATTGGCAGGGACAATTACCACATCTCCTTGTAAGACTTGCTCCCGGCGAAATCGTCCATCAATCAATCGTTCTGCTTGAGCCGGCTCTGGCATCTCTACAAAAATAGCAATTCCATGCTGTTTTACGCTAATTTCTGGTGTCTGTCCCGGCAGAAGATAGTCATAGGCAACCAGAATTCCATCCCACTGAGCCGACACGCTACTGAGAAGAGGCGATCGCGAAAAAATTCGTTTATATCCTTCTTCTTTTTCCTTGACAAAATCAACCACGAGGGATGGCATATCTGACCTGACTCCGATAGCGTCCAACATCACTAATTTATCAGGGTTTCAGGTAGTACTCGTAGAAACTGAGCGATCGCAACCATGCTGTTGCTCATGGCAAGATTGACACGGCTTGAAGCTGTTTTTCAATCGCATCACACGCGACACCAACACCTTTCTCTGCCTGGATAATACGTCCAATTTCTGCTGCTTTAGTTGCATAGTTGGAATTCTCCAACAACTCACGTAACTCATGAGCTACCCGTGACGCTAAATACTGCTTGCGGGGAATCGTGCGAGACGTTCCCAATCGTGCGACTCGTGCTGCATTGTCGGGTTGGTCATGGCTGTAGGGCATCACAAGCGTTGGACGACCCGCCCGTAAGGCTTGAGCCGTCGTGCCAATGCCTCCTTGATGCACGATCGCACAAGCATAAGGAAAAATTTGGGAGTATGGCACATAGCTAACAGCCAGAATGTCTTTTGAAAGATTTTCTGGCGGCGTATTCTTGCCAATTAACATGACAGCACGACGGTTTAACTGCTTTGCGGCTTGGATACTCTCCTGATAAAAGTTACCGGGAGTCATGACTACGGCTGAACCGAGGGTGAAGACAATCGGTGGCTCACCTGAGTCCAAAAATTGCTTGAGTTCTGGTGTGAGTTCTGCTCTGCCCTCGCTGCCATCATAGAATGCAAACCCTGTAATGACTGTATTTGCTGCCCAATCAGGTTGAGGCTTTGCAAATGCTGACGAGAACATCGCCAGCACAAGGTAGGGAGAATACTTATCATCAATGAAGGGACTGCCAACAAGTGGAGGCAATTCGAGTTCACGCCGAAGTTGATGAATCGCTTCCGCCCAAGATTTAGAAACTACTTTTGATAATTGAATAATGCCTCGGTTGAGGATAGAACCAAGCCCACGCAGTTTGGCTAAAAATGGAAATATAGGGATTACAGATGGATCGTAAACCGATAAAAATGAAGCGGGTTGCAAGACAGCAAACGCCCACGGAATCCCTAATTTTTCTGCAACTAACCGAGCCGCCACGACTCCTTCACCTGCAATGATGAAGTCTGCATCTTTTGCAGTATTCATTAAATCTGTGTAGGTTTCACGTAAATTTGCACAAACCCAATTTTGGATGACATACTCTGTGCCTGTTCTCAAGTCCATCATCCGCGCCATCTCTTGAGGATCGCTCAGAGCGGTGTTATCAGGACGCATTCGATGAAACTCGAATCCCAAAGCTTCAATTTTTTCTTGATATTCTTTGTGCGTTGCAAACACTACATCGTGACCACGCTTTCGTAATTCAAGCGCTACTGCAATTTTGGGATGAAGATCGCCCAAGGAACCAATCGTAGTTACAACAATTCGACTCACAATCCTACCCCTCGATCCGCATCGTTCTTCCGGTTACCACAACTCAAAGGCAGCGAAAAGCTAAACCTTCTGCCGTCAGTCCTGGAACTTCTGCCTTTCTTGTCGAAGCTGTTTTTCAATCGCATCACAGGCGACAGCAACACCATTCTCTGCCTGGATAATACGTCCGATTTCTGCTGCTTTAGTTGCATAGTTGGGATTTTCTAACAACTCACGTAACTCATGAGCTACCCGTGATGCTAAATACTGCTTGCGGGGAATCGTGCGAGATGTTCCTAGTCGTGCGACTCGTGCTGCATTGTCGGGTTGGTCATGGCTGTAGGGTACCACAAGCGTTGGACGACCCGCCCGTAAGGCTTGACCCGTCGTGCCAATGCCTCCCTGATGGACAATCGCACAAGCATAAGGGAAAATTTCTGAATACGGTACGTAATCCAATGCAATAATATCTGCTGGTAAATCTTCAGGAGGTGAGTTCTTGCCGATGAGTAATACAGCACGACGATTCAATTGCTGAACGGCTTGAACACTCTCCGTGTAAAAATTACCAGGGGAAAAAACAGCAGATGAACCCAGTGTGAAAATGATCGGAGGGTCGCCGGAATCTAAAAAATGCTGAAGTTCTGGCGCGAGTCCTGCTCCTTCCTGCTTACGGTCATAAAAGGGAAATCCGGTAACTATCGTATTTGTTGGCCAATCAGGTTGTGCAGTGGCAAGAGCTGATGAAAACAAAGCAAGGTTGAGATAAGGTGAGTACTTGGCTTCAATCACAGGATTACCGATAGGTGCTAATCCCAGCTCTTGTCGAAGCTGATGCATCGGTTCACCCCAAGAGCGGGTGGCAAACTTAGCAAAGTTGATGATTCCTTGATTCACTCCATACCCAAACACGCGCAACTTTGCCAACAACGGGAAAGCAGGTAGAACGGGTGGATCGTAAGCCGAGAAAAATGAAGTAGGCGCTAGCGCACAAAATGCCCACTGAATGCCTAACTTCTCTGCAATCGGTCGAGCGGCATAAACAAGTTCAGCTGTCACGATGAAATCTGCATCTTGTGCAGCATTCGTTAAGTCTGTGTAGGTTTCGCGCACGTTGGCGAGAAGATAATCTTTGATAACTCGCTCAGGGCCTTTCTGAAGATCCATGATCAGCGCCATCATTTCTG
>DATNPI010000302.1:0-2604 GCA_036703325.1 Coleofasciculaceae cyanobacterium | reverse complement strand
GCCATCGAACCAGTGTCCCACTCGTACACCACCACGCTCCAAGCGTCCAGGTCCGTTGCGATAGAGTGAACCCCGCAAGCCCTCTGGAATCTTGCCAGAGAGGATGGGTAGGGGAGTCGGTGGAAATTCTTGTGCCGGTTGGGCGATCGCTTTTGCCCAGGCTTTTCGGGTTGACGGTTTACTAGTCGTAATCATGCTTGACGAAAAGTATTGGCATAGCCGCTTGCTTCTGCAAGAATGCTGCCGTTAAGTAGGTGGGCATTAATATTTGTCGTTGAGGCAAGGCAGACACGCTCAGTGACCAGGCAGAAGGGGAGAGGATTTTAGTCAATTAACATTTAGTTACATACCTTCGTTTATTTGCGCCTACCTACTTACTCGGTTGTATTAACTTTTATTACAAACCATTTGGCTCATTGCATAACCCCTCCTATAGAGGGAATTTGACCAAAGATAAAACATGAATAAATTATTATATAGACATATAAAAATTCATTTAACAAACATCTTGACTAGAGGCATCAGTGCCGTTGAGTCAACCTCGCTGAAAAATCGCTAAATGCCAACCAGTGGGTGAAATAATTTCATAAATAGGGGGTGACACCCACCATCCAGGTAATGCTATATTGTGCTTAGTAGATGCACCCTGATAATAGAAGAGTCACCCAAAGTGGCTCTTTTTTCCTTTCCGAATTTAGTCAGCCCTCTCCCAGCAAGAGGGAGAGGGATTAGGGCAGGCAGAATTACGCCGGAGCCTGTACTGGTGCCGACTGGCAGAAATAAGTAACCAACTGACAAGCGGTTTAATGTCCGTATTCAAAGGACTTTTGACTAAAGAAGTCTGAAGTGTAAAGGATGTTCGGCGCAGCCGTTGCCGAAGGCTAGGATGAAGTAAAGAATTTATCGGTACATACCTCACCCTTTATGGGTGAAAAAAATAAATTTCCTCAGCTTCGCCCTTGCTCCATCCCTTTATGGGTGGAGTAATTTCATACTTCATACTTCATACTTCATACTTCAGTTGACTTTCCTGGGGAGCGGCACTAGTTGCTGGCTGATCCCGCAGTTTCTTGCTTCGTGGTAGAACCTTGAGTCCCCAGCTGGATCAGCTCAATTTTGTAACCATTTGGGTCTTCAACAAAGGCGATGACTGTGGAACCATGCTTCATCGGTCCTGGCTCCCGTACTATCTTCCCGCCCTTCATTCTAATTTGTGCACAGGTATCGTAAATATTATCAACGCCTAAAGCAATGTGACCATAGGCATTTCCCAAATCATACTTATCAGTACCCCAGTTGTAGGTCAGTTCGAGGACGGTATGGTCAGCCTCGTCACCATAACCGACGAAAGCTAGGGTAAACTCGCCGCTTGGATAGTCTTTCTGGCGCAGCAGCTTCATCCCTAGAACATCACAGTAAAACTTGATAGATTCATCGAGATTGCCGACACGCAGCATCGTATGTAACATTCGCATAAGCTTAGTCTTAACTCCTTAATGAGGTTCTGCTTGTCTGTTACCCATTCTAGAGAGAAGCACCCATTAGGAGCTTGAGGGGAAAACTCTACCAATTGGTAGTAAGGAATACGGTGGGGATCGATAGACATCCTTAAAGATGACCTTTGACCTTCAGCTGTAGACTTATCCTGAACGCTGAAGTCGTTTGTTTTCAGGGTGCTTTTGAGCGGATATATTCCCAAAACACCGTGCCTGGGCAATTCACTTGTAGTTGTCCTGAGGAAAGAAGCAAGTTGCGATCAGTACGAATTCAAGGAGGATTTATGCTAGACAAGCCAGAAACTGCGATCGAGGCGATTGATGCCAGAGAGATTTTAGACTCGCGTGGACGACCGACGGTAGAAGCCGAAGTGCGTCTCGTAACCGGCGCTGTGGGAGTTGCTCAGGTTCCCAGTGGAGCCTCGACGGGGACTTTTGAAGCCCACGAACTTCGGGATGATGACTCGCGGCGCTACGGCGGCAAAGGGGTACTCGTGGCTGTGCGGAATGTTAAGGAGAAAATTACTCCGGAACTGTTGGGCATGGATGCTCTTGACCAAGCTTCGATTGACCAGAAGATGATTTATCGGGATGGTTCCCCGAATAAAAAGAACTTGGGCGCAAATGCTATCCTTGCTGTCTCGCTAGCAACTGCCAAGGCTGCGGCTAATGACTTAGCACTGCCGCTGTATCGCTATCTGGGGGGGCCACTCTCCAATCTGCTGCCAGTGCCGTTGATGAATGTGATCAATGGTGGTGCCCATGCTGATAATAATGTGGATTTTCAGGAGTTCATGATTGTGCCGGTGGGAGCGACCTCGTTTCGGGAAGCGCTGCGCTGGGGTGCTGAGGTATTTGCGGCGCTAGCCAAGGTTTTGAAGGACAAAAACTTGCTAACGGGTGTTGGCGATGAAGGTGGCTTTGCTCCCAACCTGGAGTCAAATCAAGCGGCTTTGGAATTGCTGATTGCAGCGATTGAAAAGGCTGGGTATAAGCCAGGGGACGAAGTGGCTTTGGCAATGGATGTGGCGGCGAGTGAGTTTTACAAAGAAGGTCAGTATGTCTACGATGGGGCCTCTCACTCACCGCAGGAGTTTATTGGATATCT
>DATNPI010000441.1:0-4085 GCA_036703325.1 Coleofasciculaceae cyanobacterium | reverse complement strand
AGCGTCACCTGAATCTTATTGATGTCAACCCGATTTTGGGCGCTGACTTGGCGATATGGGTGCGTCTAAGCCACAGGGCACGACCGGTTAAGCGATCAGGACATTTAATAACTAACTCTACACCTTGTAGTCCTAACTGGCACTGTTGCAACATTCGTCGGTGAGGCAGTTTCTGATGCTTGAGAAAAAGAGCGATCGCTCTCTGGCTGAATGCGGTGTAGTCCATGATCAACTCTACTTATAAAATCGCTTAAATACTTGATTGTGTCACTTCGCTCACTTGACTAAAAAACGCCTAGTCTACAAAATCGCTCAAGGTAATATGGAGTAAAAATACTTAATTTTTAAAAAAAAATTTTGGTACAATTAAGCAAAGAAGTTAGGTAGCTCCAGAAGGCAACTAACTTTTTTAACTGGTTTATTGACCACTTGCTATCCGAGAGAAGGACCTGGGCAGAGTGGTTTTTCACCATTCTGCTCCCGCTTTATAGCTGTTTATCTTTATAAGAATTATACTAATTTATTGATGAATTTTGCAGCTATTGTTTGATTTCTTTGAGTAAAGATACAGATTGACAAGAAATTTGTCGATAATTTTTACACTTTTTAAGCGCACAACAAAGAAGGATTTGCAAACAGAGGCTTGTAAGAAGTCCTTTATGGACGTTAGAAGTCAACGACCTTCTAGGAAGAATAAAAAATGCTTTATGGTCAACCCCTGTTGACCGCTTTCATAATAAGCTGCGAGGAATTTAATTTTTCGGCTGCAATCAGCCCGCCGATGGTTCCGGTCTCCCAACGACAGCAAGTTAAATGCGCGAAAGCTTATTTGTGTTGTATCACTCTCGCGCCTTGAATATTTTCTCTTCAGAGATTGCTTAGAAACTGGGCAACCGCTTCCCAGAAGAAGCTTGTTTTTGTAGCCAATCTTGACCTAACTGAATTGTGATATCTGAGGTAAGGCTACCTGTACTTTCAACACGCACTTCCCCAAATCCCAAACGGCTGCGGATAGCAACGGCACTACGGCCGTCTCCCTGTTGGGCGACGATGCGAGTCACTCGCAACGGTTCCCTCCAGGTATCACCAGTGGAAATACTTTGGTAGCCAGCGTCTTCGAGTCTTTTGACCAAGGATTGAACAGCCTCTGGCTTACCAGTGCTATCTTGAATCACCACACGCAGGTTTTCTGGGTCAACACCACGACTATCCCTATAGCCTTGGTCAAAGTACTGAGCCATCATCTGCTGGATACGGCGGTTGTCCGGCAACCAATAACTGACGTCACCGCGACCATCTCCGTTAAAATCACCCGGTACCATCAGCATTTGCATATTCGACCGATTTGTCTGAACCCCAAAACCCACTAGGGCAACTAGCTCTTCTACAGTCAAGTTCGTGTCAAGGTGGGACTGAATTACCGAGAGAATCTTAGGCAGTCGCGTCAGAGTAGCGGGATTGAGCGCCTGCTCCATTAATGCCCTCATTACGAGTTGCTGCCGCTGTACTCGACCAATATCGCCATTCTTGTCGTAGCGGAATCGCAAAACCTGTAGCGCTTTCTCACCATTCAGGTGCTGTTTACCTTGCTTCAAGTTGATGTAGAGGTGCTGAGAGTCGTCTTGATACTTCATGTCCTGAGGAACATACACAGTAACGCCCCCTAAGGCATCTACAAGGCTTTGGACGCCCTGAACATTCACTCGAACATAACGGTCAATGCCAACGCCTTCAAGTAGCTCACTCACGGTTTTCGCTGACAGCGCTGGTCCCCCTAAGGTGTTGGCAGCATTGATTTTATTGATGCCATACCCTTCTATATAAGTACGAGTATCACGAGGAATAGAGAGTACCGCTAACCTTTTTGCCTCTGGGTCAAATCGCAGCAGGAGCATCGTATCTGTGGGACCATCAAAGGAGTTGACCAACTCGTAGGCACGCTTATCTGTTGAACCTTGAGGAATGTCAGATGCTAGGACTTTGGTTCCTAAAACTAAGATATTGACGGGTCGAGTCAGCTCTGGCAGTCGCAGACTGCTATTAGAGGAGATGCTTCCACCCTTGGTAAAGACTGCTGCCTCATCAGGACGAAGGCGGCTTTGCAGTAAGGGGGTACTGGAAAGTGATACGGCTACCAAGGCCCCCGCCGTCGCCGACAACATTGCCACACCTGTAAAGCCCAACCACAGCCAGAGCCAATGCCCCTGCTTTACCTTAAAAGGGTTTTTCTGCCCCATACGGGGTTTTCCATCAATTTTTCGAGCTGACACTTGGCTTCCTCACACACGCGCAATAGAGATGGGAATTTCTGACTTTAACTCACCGAAGCACTAATGCTTAACCCTGACTCTGAAGTGTTTAACAACAACACTCATAACAGTTTTTCTGACAGTTTGCTGCAAAACCAGGTAAATACTAGATAGAGTTTGAGCAATCCATCAATAGAAATAATCAAACACTGCCTCACTCCTTGGCAGCAAGACCGAAATGCTTAAATCTTTAACTAGGATAAATGCTTGCGCACGGTTCCCTCAGCAACACGGCTAATCCCAGGTAGACGCGGTGGCTTGCGTTGCCACAAACGCACCATCAGCCCAATACTTACTAAAAAATAACCAGAGGTGAGCAGACCATTCAAGAATAATAGGCGTAGTGTCCAGAATTCCGAGGTTTGCGCCCCTAGTGCTAATGAAACGTAGCCGAGCAGCCAGCCGAAAGCGAGGGTAACTGACAAGCGACTTACGGCTTGTTGCTCCCGTGTCCCCTGACGGCGGTACAGTGTCCAAAGTGCCGGGAAAAAACCGATGATTGGAACAAGGTATACAAATAGCTGCAAGCGTTGAAGGTCTGGATTGTCTAGTGGGTCAAGCTCTTTCATTTCAGTTCGAGGATTAGGGCTTGAGCGTCGAAGTCATTCATCAGGCTGTTGTACTTTTATTGACCAATTGTCACCACTACAACTCTACTGCCAACAAAGCTCCCGTTCCGGAGCAGTAAGCTAGAGCGGTAGAATAAATTTCTATTTGTACTACAACACGCTGGTGCCAAGCAAGATACTGTGTCGTTTGAGTTGGATTGCCTGGAGATATTAGCTGTGGCTTTCTTCAGGAGGGTGGTTGTATCTTCATGATTACACTTTCGTGTTGCTTTTTACAGACACCCTCAGGGCATGAAGCGATCGCTTATTCCGAGCAAACCCCGATAATTAGGTTTTATGGGTACTCAAGCAAGCTTCATTCTTAAAGTCTTAATCCTTTCAGCTGGGGTCTCGGTGTTGATCAAGTACGGCGGCCCGCTCTTACCCGTTACTGCCACCTCGGTTAACGCCATGATTGCCATACTGACACCAACTGTAATTGTAGCGATCGCGCTATTGTGGCGAGCGAGGAAATATCGGCAGCCGAATTGAACAAATATCTTCTCTCGACGGTTTTGTGAGCAATCCAGCCAGCTGGCAACAGTTAAGAACTAGCAGGGAAAAGATAGCCCCTTGGCTTCTCTTCCCTCTAATCCCTAGCCCTATTCCCTAGTGCAGACTGGCAGAAATAAGTAACCAGCTACAAGCGGTTGAATATCCGTGTTCAAAGGACTTTTGACTTTCCTTGGGAGCGGCACTCGTTTGGTTAAGCCGTAACAATGTAGTCGGAGTTGATAGCACTTACTTTCTTGGCATCCACCAAAGCTTGATAGACTATTGCCGCCACTTCGGCGCGGGTGGCATTCTTGCTTGGGTTGAGTTTCTTGAGCTGCGGATAATTCACCACAATCTGCTTTTTAGTTGCCGTCGTCACTTCATCCTTGGCATAGTCAGGAATAGCGCTGCTGTCATCGTATTTATTCAACGCATTGGGATCGGAAGCCGTTAAGCCCAACCCGCTCACCACTGAAACAAGTACTTGAACGCGCTGTACATTATCATTTGGTCGGAACGTTTTGTCAGGGAAGCCCGAAATGAATTGACTGCGATAGGCTTGTTGAATCACGTCCTTCGCCCAAAAATCAGCAGCGATATCGGTGAATTGGATGGCATCCCGCTTCGGCGCAGGGTTGAAAGCTTTGACCAGCAAGGCAGCATATTGAGCGCG
>DATNPI010000431.1:0-25669 GCA_036703325.1 Coleofasciculaceae cyanobacterium | reverse complement strand
GTTTGATGGCATCGAACTCCACGGCGCGTTCGGCTACCTGATCGACCAATTTCTTCAAGATGGCTCAAACCAGAGGACGGACGAATACGGTGGCTCGATTGAGAACCGGGCGCGATTTCTCCTGGAAGTCGTCGAAGCTGTTGCTAGTGTATGGGGGGCAGATCGAGTTGGCATCAAGCTCTCGCCCAGCAACACATTCTACGGGATGCACGACTCAAACCCGAAAGCAACTTTCAGCTACGCGATCGATGCTCTCAACCGCTTTGGTCTTGCCTATCTCCACCTGATGGAGCCGAATGAAACAGATTTAGCAACCCGCGACGTGCTAAATCCTGTGACGCCTCTGTTCCGCCCGATTTTCAAAGGTACCCTGATTACAAATGGCAGCTACGACCATCCTAAGGGAGACAGCATCCTGGCTAGCGGTGATGCAGACCTTGTTTCCTTTGGCAAGTTGTTCCTGGCAAATCCTGACTTACCAAAACGCTTTGAACTGGATGCACAGTTGAACACTCCAGATCCGAAAACATTCTATGCCCCAGATGAGAAGGGATACACCGACTATCCATTCCTTGAACTTCAGCCTAGTTGACAACAGGGCAAGCTTCTAGAGTTCCGGTACTGATTGAAGACATTAATTTTCTATCAAAGGTAGGTACTTTATGGCATCTCTAACAGGAAAAGTTGCAATTATAACTGGTGGAAGCTCCGGCATCGGTCGGGCAACAGCGATCGCGTTTGCCCGCGAGGGAGCAAAAGTTGCGATCGCCAGTCGCCGTGAGGAAGAAGGGGAGGAAACTGTACGACTGGTGAAAGAAGCTGGTAGTGATGGGTTCTTCATTAAAACCGATGTTGCAAAGGCGGCAGACGTTAGCGCGATGGTTGAAAAAACAGTTCAACAATACGGTAGTCTCGACTACGCCTTTAACAATGCAGGTATTGAAGAAGCACCGACTTCCCTGGTTGAGCAAACTGAAGAAACGTTTGACCGGATCGTGAACATCAATATCAAAGGCGTGTGGCTGTCGATGAAGTACCAAATCCCCCAAATGCTGAAAAACGGCGGAGGGGTAATTGTAAATACGTCTTCAGTCGGCGGCTTAATTGGCGTTCCGGGTGTTCCTATTTACGTTGCCAGCAAGCACGCCGTTTTGGGACTGACGAAATCTGCGGCACTTGAGTATGCCAAGCAAGGCATTCGTATCAACGCGGTTAGTCCTGGCGCAATTGAAACGGAAATGTTTGATCGTTTTGCCGATGACCCACAAATGAGAGGACAAATGGCAGCAGCACATCCCGTTGGACGTGTTGGCAAAGCTGAGGAAATAGCCAGTGCTGTCCTATGGCTGTGTTCGGATGGAGCTTCGTTTGTTACGGGACAAACGCTGACAGTAGATGGCGGATTTACTGCCCAGTAGGTAAGCAAGATTGACGCTAGACGAGTTCCACTCATAAACAGAGTAACTTCATGCAACCAGCAGGCACCAATAGCCAACAAGAAAAACCCAAGAAACTGTATCTAGATCAAAATTTTCTGATTATTTGTGCAGTTGCTCTGATTGCGGTTCTCGGAGTTTCCAGTGTGACTCCGGCTTTCCCAAAACTAGCCCAAGCCTTGAACATCAACCCGAAAAACATTGGTTTATTGGTTACAGCGTTTACGTTGCCAACTCTTGTTTTAGGCCCGATTATTGGTGTCCTTGCAGATAGATTGGGTAGAAAGAAGATTATTGTTCCTTCACTACTTCTATTTGGAATCGCTGGGACAGCTTGCGCTTTTGCCCGTGACTTTAACCTTTTGCTGTTGTTACGTCTTCTTCAGGGAATTGGTGCGGCTTCTCTGCTGTCTCTGAGCGTCACATTAATCGGTGATTTATACGCAGGAGACAGACGCACTACTGCTATGGGTTACAACGCCAGTGTCACCAGTATCGGCACAGCTATTTATCCTACAGTTGGCGGCGCATTGGCAACAATCGCCTGGTATTACCCGTTTATGCTGCCCATCGGAGCCATTCCTATCGGGTTGCTGGTGTTATTTGCCCTAAAAAATCCTGAACCACAAGGCGAACGTAACCTCCAAGAGTACTTGAGAAATGCTGGTAAAGTTCTGAAAAATCGTCAGTTGGCTGGACTTTTTATTGCCAGTGCCGCTAACTTTATTCTCCTGTACGGAGCTTATGTAACTTATTTACCACAGCTAATTAGCGATACATTCAAAGCACCACCTGCCACAATTGGACTGATACTTTCCAGTGTTTCTGTGGCAATTGCGATTACATCTTCCCAGCTAGGGAGGCTAGCAAAAAGGTTTCCCGCAACAACTTTAATTAGAGCATCTTTTGGTTTCTATGCGCTAGCTTTATCCATTGTTCCCTTCGTGCCGAATATCTGGCTATTATTAATCCCAACCACGATTTTTGGGATTGGTCTTGGCATCGGTTTTCCTAGTATTCAAACACTCTTAGCAGAGTTAGCCCCTAGGGAGTACTTGGCTACGGTAATGTCGGTAAATGGGACATTTTTCGGCTTAGGGCAAACATTAGGGCCACTGCTGATGGGAATCGCCTTTGGCTTTGGCGGAATTAGTAGCGTGTTCTATGCGGGTGTTGGTTTTGCGATCGCTACGCTTGTTGTGTTTAGGTATTGCACCTGTATGTAATAAGTTAATTAAAAAAGTTCATCTTACCCTTGAGACAAGGAAATAACACACTTATGGCAGGAAAATTACAGGGAAAAGTTGCGATCGTCACTGGCGCTTCCTCAGGCATCGGTGAGGCGACAGCTGTAGCACTGGCAGCAGAAGGAGCGCAGGTTGTCTTGGCAGCACGGCGAGGCGATCGCTTGGAAAAACTGGCTCAACAAATTCAGGCAAGTGGCGGACAAGCGCTGCCGATCATCGCTGATGCTACCGACGAGGCGCAGATCCGCCAGATGGTGGACAAAACAAAGGCTGAATTGGGTCGAGTGGATATCCTCGTCAACAATGCTGGTGTGATGTTACTTGGCCCTATCGATGGTGCTGATACTGAAGACTGGCGACGCATGGTGAACATTAACGTCCTCGGTCTGATGTATGCGACACACGCCGTGTTACCCCTGATGAAGGCGCAAGGCGAGGGGCATATCGTCAATATTTCCTCAGTCGCTGGTCGCACAGTATCGGCAAATGTTGGTGTCTATAATGCCACCAAATGGGGTGTATGTGCCTTTTCAGAGGCATTACGCCAGGAGGTCTACAAGGACAAAATTCGGGTTACGGTGATTGAGCCTGGGGCAGTGGCAACAGAACTAGGAGACCATATCACGAACCCAGCCGCAAAAGAAAGACTGAAATCCTGGGTTTCATCAATGACACCGCTGGAAAGCGAGGATATTGCAGCGGCGATTGTTTATGCCGTCACGCAGCCGCTGCGTGTTAATGTCAACGAAATTTTGATTCGACCGACGGAGCAGGGATAGTAAGTGGCTAAAGATTTAACTGGCGAAACAGCCGAGGTATTAGGTGGTACAAACAATGTCAAGACCGATTCGCATTCTGTTACAGACAACGATTCCGACAACGGAAGATGACTGGAGCATTGAGCGTTTCTCACTGTTGCGCGACTATCTTGCCTCTCTAAAAGACGAAGCGGGGAATCTGCTGTGTGAGGTGACGGAACGCGATCGCTCTGAAGACGCTGAAGGCAACGACCCAATTTTGAGTACCCTTGGTGACTCAGATTTCGATGAACTCTGGCTGTTTGCCTTGGATACTGGCGGTGGCTTGAGTCAAAAAGACTGTGCAGGCATTATGACCTTTCATCAACGTGGTAAGGGAATTTTTACAACCCGTGACCATCAAGATATGGGTGTATGTATGTGTGGTCTGGGTAACCTTGGCGCACTACACTATTTCCAATCGAAGCAACAAGACCCGGACGAAGAAAGGCGCTCCATTGACGATGTTTATACAACAACAATTTCCTGGCCTAACTATCATTCCGGACGCAACGGCGACTATCAAACTATTGCCCCCAGTTATCCAATTCACGAACTCTTACAGAATTCAACTACACCTTCTGGACATATTGAATTTTTCCCAGCTCATCCCCATGAAGGTGCAGTGGGTATATCCGCAGACGACAAGAATGCGCGGGTGATTGCGATGGGTAAAAGCTTAGTCTCAGGTCGCCCTTTCAACCTTGTTGTGGCGGTCGAAAGTACTAAAGACGAACAAGGCAAGCAACTGGGACGAGTTGTAGCGCAATCAACCTTCCACCATTTTGTGGATTATAACTGGGACATAGAAAAGGGTTGTCCCAGCTTTGTTAGCGAACCTCCCGGCAATGGCATGAAGGAAAATCCACGCGCTCTTGAAGATATCAAGACTTATGTACGTAACCTAGCCCTATGGCTTGCGCCTGAAGTGGTCTGATACAATTCATCCCGCGCCTGCTAGCAGTGGGATGAATTGCATGATTTCTGTCATCAATTAGTTGAGCGCAATTCCCTCTACTGCTTCCTCCAGCGCTTCCCAAAGTCCTCCAAAACAGCTACAGGAATCTGGGTTTGTAGCCATTCTATTGCAGCTTTTTGATGAGGATTCTTGGCGGCGTCATAGTACTCGCACACATCCGTGAGCTTGATGGGCGGCGTAGATGGCTTAGTGCCCTTCAACACCTCCAGGGTTTTGGCACCTACTATCCCGTCAGCAACAAGCTTATTGGCTTGCTGAAACTTAATCACAGCTGCTTTAGTTTTACTTCCGAATACGCCATCAGCTGGCCCAGGGTCGAAGCCTTTCTTCACTAAAAGTTCTTGCACTTCTTTGACTGCTGAACCAGAGTCGCCTTCTTTGATTTCCATTTGCCCTACTTTTTTTTTACAGTACAAATCTCTCAACGCTACAAAATCAACTAAGCGATTGTCAATGTTTTGTAAATTACTCAGTATTTTGTAACAATAGCTCTAATGAACTAATACCATATTTCTAAATCTGGGCTACACATATAGCGGTTCTCAATTGAGTGCAGCACAGTTATTAAGGGTACGATATATCGTACTCCTACTGTGTAGTCCATGCAACTGAGAACCGCTATATAGTTCTTGTTCCCCCCTGGGATTCGGGGGGTCAGATCTGTAGCGCCTCAAAAGAGAAATGGCATAAGCACTGAAAGAACAACAAGAAACCCCGCCCTCAGCCGTTAGGTAGGACGGGGAACTTTAATAAAAGACTGCCTAAGCAAGAGGGTTACAGCCGATTGTTTTTGATGAAATCAATCAAAGCATTGTATTTGGGCGAACCGTTTTGAGAGACATACTCTAATGCGCCCCAGAAACCCCATTTACTGGGCATTCCTACATCCACAAAGTGATTAAATAGAGTACCTCCTGAGTCTTTCCAATCGTTCAACAGTTGCATATATATCTCGTGCATTTCTGGGCGTCTATTCAGTTCAGTGAAGAATTTGGTCATTTCGTCGTCATTTTCCACACCTCCACTGCCCGCAATACTTTGACCACCTTCGTAAGCAACTAGCGCCAAACCCTTTGGCTGGGCAACCTTGAGATGGTATTGATAAATCTCTTTTAAGTCTTGCAGACTACCACCTTCTTTGAGCAACTTCCCTTGTTTAAGTTGCTCGATTGCTTTTCCAAAGCCACCGTCTGAATCCTTGAACCAAGACTTGACTGTGGATGTATTTTCTGGACTTCCTAAGCCTCCATCCAAATAGCCGGTAATTGCGTAGGAATCAATACCATGTTGATAACAAGGAGCATTACCTTGAGCTACCCAAAGAGGACAATTCAAAAGACCTTCTTCCAAACCCTTATAGCCAGTTTGAGTAGATATTACACAATTGACCCGATTTGTTTGGCTATCGCCAAAAACATTCTTTTTCCAGATATCACAAATTTGGGCAGCTTTCATGCCATTCCACTGCATAAAAGCATCACCATGATCTCCCCATTTGGCTCGACCTTGCTGGTTTGCATACTGAGCTTGTCCAAATTGCCAGTTCCACACCTCGTTAGAATGTTCTACATAAGCGGTCAGGCTTGGATCTAATTTCTCTTTGACAATCTTGGCAAAGTTGGTAATGTATTCGTCAGTAGCCTGATGAGGCATATTGAACCAGGGATTAGCTTTAAGCTTGTTGGCTAAAGCTACCATTATTTCTACAGGCGCTCCGTCTAAAGCCCACGAATAATCTCCTGGTTTAGGACGGTCAGACCATTCTTTTTGAGTCGAATCATTAGTCTCCATCCAATCCATAAATCGGAGAGTTTTGAAGGCTTTTATTTTCTCCAACCAAACGGGGTTAAATAGTTCGCCAGCCTTGTATGCATCTAGTTGCGACTCTCTGATTACTCGTATGTTTCGGACATGGTTATTAGGATTGGTAGCACTGATCCCAAGAAAAACATTACCAGCTCCCTTTTCGATGTCAATTACTTCTGTACCTGGTTTTGAACGGGCTTCATCCTTCTTTGCACCACCATAAGTAAGACTTCCTTCACCGTCATACATGACGATATATTTACCGGGACTTTCTGGATTTCCATCGGAAAAGATGATGGTTTCTACCCGCCTGTACTTAACGCTGTTGTCATTGGCAGCAGGTAAAGACTTAGGGTATCCGTCAGCATCCAAAACTAGGCGGTCTTTTTCTTGAGTATCGAAGCCCGGACAACCAGCAGGGGAACCTTCTCCACACTGAGGAATCCAGTCTCTTGATTGCTTGAAGATATTGAGGAAAGGCGTTTGACTTGACCAATCCGCTAAACCGTTAAGACCAATTCCCATAGATAGGTTTGCAGGACGAGTGACCTTTGAAGAAGTCATAGTGCCAGTCGCTGTGGGAAGAGTGGAGGCGGGATTCTCACCAGAACGAAAGTTACTCAGCCCTAAGGCAAGAGCAAATCCTATGACTATTAACAGGAAAACCCAAACTACTTTTTTCATGCTCGTTTCACTCCAAGGGTTACTAACCAGAGTAATCCCATAAGTTCAAGCTAACTATCAATCAGATGATGAATTTACGGTCAAAAAATATGAAGAGAGTGTAAATTAATATCCCCACAAGCAGCTAATTACCGAATTTGATATGTGACAATTATTTGCCTAAATGGTTTACATAGCCGCTCAACTATCCGGTACTCAACCCCTAACTGTTTAACTACTATGAACGGCGGTTCATAAGGTGTTATAATACCATTTTTTGTTGTACTTGCAAGGTTTGAATTTCTGAAATGATCTATAGCGAAATTGGATTGGCGATTGCCTACGGCACCAGCGCAGCTGATCGCCAGTCCAATTTCCCACTTTTGTGTATAAAACCCACTCTCCGCACCCTCCACTGTCACAATCGGTTTTTACGGAATTTTTACCACAAACTTGGTACTTTTTATACACAGAAGCGGAAAATCAGTTTTGCGATCGCGAAGCGCTGCTGCCTTGCGGCGGATCGCCAGTCCAAAATCCCCAAAAGCCCAAAAATCGTAGTGTGACAGTTGACTAGTGCGGAATGTGGGTTTATGCATGGCTGCTAGCGGTGCGGAATGTGGGTCGGAACAGGTTCCCAACTTTGGATTATCGTTTGAATCCCTGCCACCGCCAGAACATAGATTACGAAGTGTACTATGCTATTTTGGCTATATGCAAGCAGCCCATAAGACGCTAGACTAGCCCACACACCATGACAATAGGGACAATTGAGTCCAATACCTATCCAGGTTTTTTGATCGGGGTCGATGTGGCGACGCATCCTTGCGAACAAGGCAAATGGCCCAGTCTCGGTAGCGAACATTCTCGCCACTCGATAAGAAGCCAAAGCCGCGACAACGAAAGTTAAGAGGGTATCTGTTGTCAAAAGGCTATCCGTCATTGACTTGTACCTAAAAGTTTGCGTTTGGTTGAATTGACTAGATGTGGATAAATAAATGTAAGTAATGATATGTCAGCGATCGCTTGTTAGTTTTCCGTTGAAGGAAACAAACTGACAATGGCTAGCTCTCACCAATTATATTTATTTTTACCCACTTATTTCGGTTTTACAGTGAGTAGAAAATCACCACTGATACGGCTACATAACTCTTCAGATAACTCTCAATCTTTTCTGAAGTTAGCTATGGTATAGCAAATATTTTTTATATTTTGCTCCGTCTCTATCACTATTCAAACTCATACTCTGCCTGATGTCCACAAAGCATTTGCCCTGTTATTTATAGATTCCATAAAGACAAAGGTAAGAAAAGAGAGGCAGGGAGATTTGCCTCCTATCCCTCGCCTCTATCCTAAAATTTACCTACGTTTATTTATTCCTACTTACTTAAGCTTTATATCAAATCCGGTTAATCACTCATAGAGATTAACTACTTTGAACCGAATCACCTCCAAGATCGATCAACTTGGCGAACTCGTGTACTCTATACGTCATAACTTCCCCATAGCAGTGAACTATGAGGAAGTATATTTAATAAATTGACCGCTTATTTAAGCTCCTACACCTGGCTTGAGTTGCTCAAAGGTAATGTCACAGTAAACGTCGTGCCTTTCCCGACAACACTATCGACAGCAATGTTGCCTCCGTGCAGGTCTACGCACTGTTTAATAATGGCTAGTCCTAGCCCCGTCCCTGGAGTCGTACCCACGTTAGATGCTCGATAAAACGACTCAAACAAGCGAGGAACATCCTCTGAAGGAATCCCAATTCCTTGGTCTTGAATTTTGAAGACCACTTGGTCTTGGTGCCAGGTGAGGTCAAAGTGTATAGCACTTCCAGTTGGAGAGTACTTGAGGGCGTTGGAGAGGATATTCGTAAGAGTGTACCTCACGAGCTTTGAGTCAAGCAGCAACGGACTAGTCTCACACTCACCTGACACGGCGAAGGTTAGTGAGTGCTGGTTTTTATCAGCCACTTGCAAGTCGGCAACTAGAGAGCGACACATCTGCCCCAAATCTACCGGAGCTGGGGTGAATTGCAGTTGACCTGCCTCCCCCTCGGAAAGAAGCAACACATCCTGTACCATCGAGGTCATCTGACCAACGGCGCTGGAGATGCGTACAAGATGGGTTTGTTGTTTCTCCTCTGACAGTTTAAGGTGATGATGTTTCAACAAATCAACAGAAGACTGGATTGTTGTTAGGGGGGTACGCAAATCGTGAGAGGTCATGGCGATGAAGCGGCTTTTGGCTTCCGATAACTCCCGTTCTCGTTGGAGGGCCTTGAGAGTCTCTTCCAGAGCCTGCTTGCGCTCAGTAATATCCACTACTGTTCCAAACAGTTGGACTACCTGCCCAGCGCTATTAAAAATGGCTTCTCCCCTTGTCTCAATGTGCCGGATTTGACCAGAAGGTCGCTTTATCCGAAAGACTATTTCGTAGGATGTTCCTTCTGCAAGCGCTCGACTTACAGCTTGATTAAAAATGGGTCGGTCATCGGGATGAATCATCTCGACGAGTTGGGTGTATGTCGGTTCGGGTTGGGTGGGGTCAAAACCAAAGATGCGGAGTTTTTCCTCTGACCAGGTAAGTTGCTGCGATCGCACATCAAATTCCCAACTACCGACATGAGCAATTCTCTGAGCAGATAATAGATTAGCTTCACTCTTGCGGAGTTTTTCTTCTGCAATCTTGCGCTCAGTGATGTCCTCCACAACTCCGATGACTTGGTAGACCTGCCCTGTTTCATCCCAAACCGGAAAGGCGCGATCGCGTATCCAGCGAATTTCCCCGTCGGGTCGCACAATCCGGTAGATGTCCTCACCACCAGAGGTTGTTCGTTTCTCAAGTGCTCCCATCACCCGCCCCTGGTCTTCCGGATGAATAGCCTCCATCCAGGCTAGAGGTCGCTCGTACAAACTCTGGCAGGTGCGACCCCATATTTGCTCATATACAGGATTGATATAGAGTATCTGATTCGCCCGTGGATCGAACATCCACACAACTTCATCGATATTTTCTGCGATCTGGCGAAACCGTTTCTCACTCTCAGAGAACGCTTGTTCACTCTCTTTGAGAGCCTCTTGTGCCTGTTTTCGAGCCGTGATGTCCTCAGCAATTCCAGCCAGACAGTAGACATGCCCCGTCTCATCCCGCAGGGGAAAGGCACGGTCGTGTATCCAACGAATTGAGCTGTCCGGTCGGATAATTCGGTACTCCTGGTCCATCTCCACCCCAACTAATAACCCCTCCACGGCGGCGGTCACCCTTTCGCGGTCTTCGGAGCAAATTGGGTCGGTGAACGACTCTGGACACTCGTATAAACTTTGTGTTGAGCGGCCCCAAATCTGCTCGTAGGAGGGACTGATATAAAGCGTCTCGCTCATATCGGCAGAACAGACCCAAAAAACCTGATTAATTCTTTGGAATACCTGACCCAGCGGTGTCTTAAGTACAAGCTGCAAGTCGTTTAAATCCACAGCGTTACTCCCTTTCCGGTGTAAGATTACCGATTCATGTGATACCTTAATTCCTTTCTCCCCCTCACTCCCTCACCCCCTCATCCTCATAGATATTCTTCTGGTGGGAAGAGAGTAATATCATTCTTGCTTGACAGTGTCAGGGACACCCACCGACGAGATACCTGCGATCGCGCGCAAATTTTGGCAGCGAATCAATTCTGTGAAATTCAAGCCCGAACGCCCTTCAATCTGAGCAACAGCTTCAATTCCAGCCAACAGATGCTGGGCAGCTTCGAATTCAGTATAGCCACGTCGAGTCGCAACTTTGATGGCATCGGCATCGGCATCCAATTCAGACGCCGAACTGCGAGTGCCACGCCAAATTTGGGTACTAGCAAGGGCACTCAAGCCTGTAGCGACCACAACACCCACAGCATCTCCTTGTACCAGTTCCACTATCCCCCCTAAGAGTCCTGCCAGAACTACTCCTTGATACAAGTCCGGCTTAAACCACTTGATGCCCACCAGCCAGCTGACTGTCCGCAACAGTAGCAAGTCCCTCTGGGGCTTAGGGAAGCGACGCCATAAATCAAAGTTAATAAAGATGGGTCGTTCCTGAGACCAAGGCGGCGGAAAGGGACTCTCAATCACCGTAGTCTGTTGCGGTTTACTAACGATTTTCGTCAGCATCCGCCCAGAAGCAGGCATGAGTTCAATCAAGCGGCGAATTTCAGGCTCTGGATTCATTTTAAGGACTGGGAGACGGTGTGACTGTAGCTTGAGGTGTGGGGCGAGGAGTTGCCTGAGTTGGTGCTGCCGTAGCGCGAGGCGTGGGGCGAGGAGTTGTCTGAGTTGGTGAAGCTGTCGCTTTTGGAGTCGGGCGAGGAGTTGCCTGAGTTGGTGAGGCTGTCGCTTTTGGAGTCGGGCGGGGAGTAGCACTGGTTGCCGGTGCTACGGGTACAGTAGGGCTAATCGTGGGAGAGGGTTTTGCGGCTGGCGGGGTTGGGGAATCTGGGGCGATTGGGGTAGTGACCGCAGGCGGTTCTGCCTTTTCTCCTAAGATACTTGGATCGCCAGTGTCAAAAACACCGGCAATACAGGCAATCATCATTGTTGCCAGGGTGCCGATAAATAAAGCTTTCCAGCCAAGTTGAGAAATATCTCGACGCCGCGAAGGAATTAGTGCCGAGGTGCCACCGACAAAAATCCCGACAGAGGCGACATGGGCAAATCCCGAAAGGGCATAGCTGACGATCAACACAGTGCGATCGCTCACCTCGCCAGCTTTGGAGGCGTCTGCCAGCGCCCGGTAGGGAGGAATCGCGGTTTCCAAGAGTCGGCGTCCGATAATGACTGAGGCCGTCCAGGATTCATCTAAGGGAACGCCCGTTAAGATTGTCAGGGGATAAAACAAAACACCAAGAATGTTTTGCAAGTTCACGATACTGAAGAACTGTCCTATGGGCACAAGCAGCGGATTATCAGACGTTTCTAGGCTGGCTAACCCCCCAAAAATTTGATTGATTAAAGCGACTAAGCCCAAAATCAAAATCAGAACGGCTGCGATTGAAACTGCCATTTTCACGCCATCAAGTGCGCCCACGATCGCAGCATCCATCGGGCTTACCCGCTCAATAACTTCTCCACTAACAGTTTCCGGTTTAAACTCTTCCTCATCATCAAAATTTTCCGCCTTTCGTGCCGCCTCCTCCGAGGGGATACCCCCAGCCGTGAGGGGAACTTCTGTTTCTGGTACTAAAATTTTTGACAAAACAAAACAAGCTGGGATGGCAATAATTGAGGCGGAGACTAAATGTCCCAGAATGTTGGGAAAAACCGGTCTGAGGAAGCTGACATAAATCGCCAGTGTTGATGAGGCTGCTGTGCCAAAACAACAAGCGAGGATGGCGCAGAGTTCGCTACGCGTCATTTTTGCGAGGAAAGGCTTGACGACGATCGCGGCTTCGATGCCCACAAAGATATTCGCTGCACCACTTAATGCCTCAGCTCCACTCAAGCGCATTGTCTTATAAAACATCTTGGCAAAGAAATTCACGACCGGCTGAATCAAACCAAGGTTATAAAGCAATGCCATTAGCCCAGAGAAAAATATCACGGTGGGTAGGGCGCGGAAGGCGAAAATATAGCCGAGATTGACATCTGGGGCTTTACCTGGAAGTGGGACAACATTTGGACCAAATACAAATCGAGCACCTGTATCAGCGGCTGTAAATACACCATCAAGCAAGCCGTTGAAGGCATTCAGGATAGCTCTTGTGGGTGGAAATCGGAAAACGAGAAATCCCAACACTAGTTGCAAGCCGATGCCCCAGAAGATGACACGCCAGGGAATGTACCGCAATCGGCGGTTTTCTGAGAACAACCAAGCGATCGCACACAAACCAAAGATGCCAAAAAAGGAAATTAAGTTGAGATAAAACGGCTGTGACATAGGTTGAGTCCTTGCGATGCGTCGGGATACATCTCACCTCAGATATTTGGTGAATACTCTTCACGTCTCGGCTTCATCTATCTTGAGGAGGGTGATACGATTCATCCAAAACAATACTCGATCGGGACGGGCTTCGGCACGATAGGAACCTTAAAATAGGCACAGAAGAGTGTAAAGAATCTCAACTTAAGGTTCACATAACGTTAGGCGTTGAACACTGTAAATTGTATCCAGTTACAAGCTGGTTTTAGCGGCAGTTAAATCATAAGGATAGCTATATATGGATGCTTTTAGCCTAGTCCCTCCTGAATGGACAAAATCAGCGACTCATGCTCTAGAGTTCTGCTGCCCCAACTGCCGAGCTTCTTCTAGGGAGGCTGAACTAGTTTGGATTAATCGGCGATCGCCTGTGATGACTGAAGACTATCGCAAAAAGTGGCAGGAGTTTTATAAGTGTCAATGTAGCAACGTGTGGTGGGCCTGGAGTAGCGATCGTCCACCTTCAGAGTTTGCCAAGCGCGAGAGGCCACCGATATTGTGACCCGTGTCCGGAACGGAAGTTCAAAGGGTTCCAGACGCCGCCTGAATCTACGATTCAGGCGGCGTCTGATTGGGGGTCTGAACACTGTCTTTGCGTCTCTCACTCCCCGCGTCTAGGCGTCCTTCAACGCCCGATGGCCTGGTTGCCTTTTTGATGACTTCGTAACACTCGCAGACTTTCTCTTCTAATCCGGCGCGGTCAACAATGGTGATCCGACCGCGTGAGTAATCAATTAGTCCAGCCTCGCGCAGTAGTGCAGCCGCCACCGTGACTCCAGCACGGCGAACGCCTAACATCTGACTGGCAAGTTCTTGAGTAACAGGAATTTCTTCGGTGTGCAAGCGATCGGCAAATGTCAGCACCCAGCGGCACAACCGTTGATCCAATGTGTGCATTTGATTGCAAAGTGCGGTTTGGGAACTTTCAATAATCCGCGATTCTAAGCGACTCAACACCAACTTTTGCAGCACACCACCTCGGTTGAACTCTTGGTGGAATATGTCTGGGGGCATCTGATAACCGCTGCCGTTGGTAATCATCGCGCATCGGATCAACTGCAAGCCATTGCCTGCAAAAATTGCTCTTTCGCCGAGGATACCTTCGTCTCCGACGATGCTCAACTCCATTTCTTTACCTTCCTCACTGCCCAGTGTTAAAGACGCGATTCCGTCACTGAGAAAGTAAATGCTCTGGGGAGGTGAGCCGGCTTCATGCAGAACTTGACCCTGATGCAGAGACACTTTTTTTAAGTGAGGCAAGAGCCGTTGATATTCTGTATCAGGCAAGGCAGCCAGAAAGGCGTTTGTGGGAGCAGAAGTACTTTGAGATCTTCTGTACATGATAGTTGTTTAATCTTTGAAAAATATGTGCAATGTAGAGTCTTGAGTACTAAAGTAACTATTAAGCCTACGGCTAGCTTTAGATTAGATATTGTAGGTGGTTAGTACCTGTTGGCTGCGGTCTAACTTCCACTATCGCAACAATTTCACAGATAAGACTGCCTACCGGAAAATTCAGTTCACCCCACTTACGGTAGGAGCCAGCGTATTATCCATCCGTGTCAATTTAAGATGGAAATGTCCTCAATAGCTCTTAAGGGGGGCATGGGGGGGAACTCTGGGGCAAGAAAACACTCCCTAACCCCTAACCTTTTCACTGAAGGTCAAGTTCTGCCAAGTCGGAGTTAATCAGCATATCGATGAGTTCAACGACTCCAGCGCCGCGATCGCCTTTCGTGACGAAATCCGCGCACTCTTTGAGCAGGGGAAGAGCATTGGCAACAGCAACGCCACACCCACACAAGCTGAGTAAAGCCTGGTCGTTCTCCGCATCCCCTACACCCACCGCGTTGCGAGGTGATAACCCCATTTCGCTTAAGGCAACGCTAAGTCCAGAGGCTTTATTCACCCCTGAGGGAAGCACCATCACTGCGTCTTTGTTCAAGATCACTTGATATTCGAGACCCAGCTTGCGAATCACTTCTATAACCTTATCCTCGTGAGGATGCCAGGTAGCTACAATCACCCGCCCCACACCTAGAGAGTCAACTCCTCGCTCTTGCAGCGCCTTAACAAACTCCTCTGGTGGAGGCTCACCCAGTAGCTTCTCCTCACGCGTTGCTGGTCGGTATAGCAAGGCTCCATTCTCCGCTACAACTCGCTCGAAGAGATTAAGGTGAGGGAAGACTTTAAGAAGGTCATCCAGCTGTCGCCCTGTAACTAGGATTAATTTTCGACCGGAGTCCCGCAGACGCTCAAGCGCTGCTAAGGTCTCCTCATGCACTTGACCATCTGAGGCCAGTGTACCGTCGTAGTCACAAGCCAACGCTAGATAACGCATCAGTATCATTTCCTCCAGTGTGTAAAGCTAATCCTACTTAGGTGATGAAGAAGCTTTATCAGGCTTTGGTGATAACTAAAACAGAGGATAGAAAATGAGAAAGAAAACTCAGATGCTACACCTGCAAGTTTTGTACTACAATTGTAGTGACTTGTGAGCTAGCGCCGTGGGTCTGAGTCTGTGGGCTGATTGCATTCATTAAGTTCTTTAGTTAGTACTAAGTTAAAAGCCAATAGCGTTCTGCCATGAAGTGCGAACTGTGTGAAAGAGAAGTGTATCGTTTGACAGTCCATCATTTAATTCCCAAGCAAAAAGTCAAACAGAAAAAGGCGAATCCAGGCCCAACGGTCAACATCTGCTCTCCCTGCCATCGACAGATACATAATTTATTTGACAACAAACGTTTAGCTCAGGAACTCAATTCTCTGGAAAAGCTCAGAAGTGAACCCGAGATGGCAAAGTTTCTGTCTTGGGTCAAGAAGCAAAAGCCAGATAAGCGTGTCCAGGTGCATCGGACAAAAGTAGCTTTCAATTGAGTGAAATACAGGGCGTTCGTAAGGGCATGATAATACCCTTGCCCTACCGTGTAGTGTATGTAACTGAATGTAATGCTGCCTTCATGATTATGCTGTCATGATTTGCACTATCTCCCGTAAGGTTTCTGATACTGAACGCGGGTGCCAACCAAGTTCCTGACGCGCTTTGGTAGCGTCTACCCGGACGCAACGGTCATAAACATAGTGAACCCGTTCCCGGCTGATAGGTGGTTGCCATTTGAGCAGGCGTCCAATGGGATCGAGTAAGTTCCCGGCAAGTCTGACTAGGGGTTTGGGAGCCTCACTCGGAACAGGAATGCCTGTTTCTTCACCAAGCAGAGTAAACATTTCACGGGTAGTGAGGTCACCTGCCGAAATGATGTAATGTTCTCCAGGTTTACCTTTTTCTGCTGCCAGAATCATTGCGGCGACTAAGTCATCCACATGAACAATACCCGTAATGCGATCGCCTCCTGCCCACAACTTCAGCCGACCTTTGAGAAATTGCTGTATCACCGGGCCAAAATGAGGGTCATCAGCCCCAAAAATTCCAGAGGGTAGAATGCTCACGACAGGTAGACCTTGGGCGGCAAATTCGTCTACGATTTGTTGGGCTTGATATTTTGTGCGATCGTAGGCAGAAGAAAAGTCTGTCTGGGTTCGTTGAAACGTTTCATCAATGACTTGACCTTTTGTGTCGCCAAAAACACCAATTGTGCTACAGTAAACCACTTTAGACACGCCAGCCGCCTGAGCAGCTTCCATCACGGCGCGAGTTCCTTCAACATTCACCCGCTCCATTTCTGCTGCATTGACAAGACCTAACTCTACGTAGGCCGCTGTGTGAAAAACTGTGTCTACCCCAGTCATGGCTGTCAAGAGTGCATCCCGGTCAGTGATATCGCCGTAAACTAATAGCCCCTGGCAACTAGAGAGACGTGCTAAATTGCTGGACTTGCGAACTAAACTAACAACGACATCACCTCGCTGTTCTAACGCTTTCACTAAGTGAGAGCCTGTAAATCCATTTGCACCAGTCACGAGCGCTTTCATATTCCTGCCCCCTTTGTATCCACATCTCCCGTGCTTGTTCGGGATTAAAGCCAATTTTCACACCTTTCAAGGCGTGTAACTTCAATATCTTAATAGCTGCTCTTTAAGAATTTTTTTATATTTTCATAGCCCGTCTAATTTCAATTTGAACGGGTAGTTTATTTCGATCGCGCTGGTCTAGGGAAGACATTTTGCGATCGCGATTTGGGACAACGACACAGCAACGAGTTTTGTCAGACAGCCTCAAAGCCGTTAACCTAGGGCTGAACTTTTCTCAATTGCCAAGTTGGTTGCTCCTAGAAGAACCTGCTAGAGTTAGGCCTGTGGAAACCGTAAAAGATACGAAACCCCTCTTTGCAGTTGCCTAGTCAATAAGTTAGAAACAAGTCACACCGCTTTATGCTTTAAAGCTGACGTCCCAAACGCGATCGGCACAATCAAGCAATCACAACTTAAGAGAAGAGATAAAATGTCTTTCACTGCTAGTGTCATTTCTGCAAAGGACTGGGGTGCCAGACCCCCAAAACAGTGGTCAGAGATAACTAGACCTCAATATGTCGTCATTCACCATACCGCTACTCCCAATCCCCCCAATGATGTATCTGATGGAACCTTGGCAGGAGCCAAAAACTTTGCCAGGAGTATTCAAAAAGCTCACATGGATGGCTTTGGCTGGGTAGACTCTGGCCACAACTTTTTGAACACCACTGGCGGAGTTTTGCTAGAAGGTAGACAAGGTTCATTAACAGCAATTAAACAGGGGCGTTGTGTCCGTTCCGCCCACGCTGGCACCACTCAAGGTAACGAGTCACCAGGAATTGAAAACGAAGGCACCTTCACCACCTACCAGATGAACCCACAACAGTGGAGCAGTCTGGTTGATTTGTGCGCTTCTATTTGCTCATCCTGTAAGATTGACCCAGACAATATAAAAGGACATCGAGACTTTACACAAACCCAATGTCCCGGTGACTGGTTATATCGTCAATTGCCCCGGTTGCGTACCGAAGTGCGTAAGCGACTCGATCCCTCATACCAAGACTATCTGAGGGAAGGGGCTACAGGTCCAAAAGTCAAAGAACTACAGCAACTTCTCAGAGCTAAAGGCTTTAACCCCGGCCCCATTGATGGCGTTTTCGGCTCTGGTACGCTAAAAGCCGTCATTTCCTTTCAGAAGTTTAACGGGTTAGACGCGGAT
Organism: Coleofasciculaceae cyanobacterium; assembly: GCA_036703325.1. GTDB lineage: Bacteria > Cyanobacteriota > Cyanobacteriia > Cyanobacteriales > Coleofasciculaceae > DATNPI01. The sequence continues at coordinate 7,661 of DATNPI010000431.1, read as the reverse complement.
GGTGTGGTTGGACCACAAACCTGGAAAGCACTAACCAGTACTCCTACACAGAAAGCCGCACTACCCACGACTGTCAATGTGCTTGACACCTACAAGTATTATCGCGGTTTACCCCACCAAGATCAGGCGATCGAGTGGTTGCAAGGACAACTTCCCCAGGAACTCTTGACGGAATTTTCCCAAAAATGGCGCAACACTCCCTCCGAACCCTTTCTACCTCTACAAGAAGGAGCAATCAGCCCAGAAGTTCAGCAACTACAGGAACTCTTACAAAAGCAAGGATTTAATCCAGGTTCAATTGACGGTATCTTTGGTGCTAGTACGAAAGCCGCAGTAATTGCCTTTCAGAAGTCTAAAGAAATGTATGCCGATGGGATTGTGGGAGACAAAACTTGGACGACACTAACTCTTGCTTAAGCTGGGTTCCCAACGTTCAAAAGTTATGAGTTATGAGTTGTGAATAGAACAGCCTTCAACTCATATATAGCAGTCCTAAATGATTCGTGAAGGCGAGATCCCCGACTTCTCTATGAAGTCGGGGAGCTGAACCTGCAATACAGGTCATTCGTAGGGGCACGATATTATCGTGCCCTATCGTGTAGTGTATGCAACTGAGAACTGCTATAACTCCACGACTTTCGCACTATCTGGCGAAAAGCCCCCCTGATACCAAATCCGTTTCAATAGCCCCTCATTCTCGAAGACGGGGATAAGAGACTGTTGGCGAAAAAGGGCGTTATGAGAGCGAGTTCCGTATGAACCCTCAATTCTGGGGGGCGAGTGCATAAGCCTTAAATTCGTAACTACAACCTAGCCGACGTTGTAATCTCGTGTGCCGCCGCCCACTGAGCGATATCCTGTCGGTTAATTGCTGCTGCCATTAAATCAGGAAACTGGTTGGGAGTGCAGGCAAAAGCAGGAATGCCGAACTCAGCAAACGCTGCTGCCACACCGTGATCAAACGAGGGCGCTCCATCATCGTTAAGTGCTAACAGGGTGATAAACTGCACACCTGAACCTACCAATGCTGCCACCCGTTTCAGCATCTCTGTTCGATTGCCACCCTCATACAGGTCACTAATTAGTACCAAAATCGTTTCTTGTGGACGCCCGACTAATCCTTGACAATATGCTAATGCTCGATTGATATCCGTTCCACCACCTAACTGGGTGCCAAAGAGTAAGTCCACAGGGTCGTTTAATTCTTCCGTCAAGTCCACGACTGAGGTATCGAAAACCACCATCCGAGTTTGCACCGCCCGAAGCGAGGCCAAGACCGCACCAAAGATACTAGAGTAAACGACTGAAGTTCCCATCGAGCCGCTTTGGTCGATGCACAGGATAATGTCCCGTAAGGATGAACGCTTGCGTCCGTAGCCGATGCGAGTTTCTGGGATGATGGTGCGGTAGTCGTGCTGATAGTGCTTGAGGTTGGCGCGGATAGTGCGATTCCAGTCAATCTCATTGTGGCGGGGACGGCGGTTGCGGATGGCTCGGTTCAGACTCCCCATCACGGCTTGGCGCATGGGATTGGCGAGTTTTCGCTGCAACTGTTCGACGACACGCTGCACCACCTGACGCGCTGAATCTTTTGTTTTACTGGGTATCACATTTTTCAGTGCTATCAAGTCAGCTACTAGGTGAACATCGGGTTCAACAGCTTCCAGCATTTCTGGTTCTAGGAGCATTTGGCGCAGGTTGAGTCGCTCTAAGGCATCTTTTTGCATCACTCGCACTACTGATGTTGGAAAATAGCTGCGGATATCGCCTAACCAGCGGGCAACATTTGGTGCTGAACTGCCTAGTCCCCCAGTGCGTTCTGAGTCATAGAGGGCGCTGAGGGCATCATCCATCGCTTTGTCGGTGCCACTTAGCGTGATGCTGACACCACTATCTCCCTCGGTACTGCCACTAATTCCGTCGGCTTCTCCACCTCCTAGGATGAGTCGCCAGCGACGTAGACGTTCGTCTGAGGAATGTGTCATATCCAAGCCCTTCTTAAGCAGGAACTCTATCTGTAACAGGACTTACGCAGCTACACCATTTATAGGGGTTATGGTGCGTTACGCTACGCTAACACACCCTACAGATAGAGGCTTTGCGTAAGTGCTATCTAACAAATTTGTGAACTCTTGCCACTTCCGTTATTTCTTGCTGAATAGTCGGTTGCGAACCTTAACAGCGGTATCGGGAAAATCGCTAAATACGCCGTCTACACCTAATCTGAAGAACTGCTCGTATTCTGCTTCAGCGTTTGCATTATAGTCGGACGCAAGATACTGACCTTCATTGCGAAATGTATAGGCATGTACCTTCAAACCCGCGACATGAGCATCTCTAATGAAAGTGGTAGGAGGCTTCAGTCGGTTGTTTTCATCAGTAGGTACAATCAACCGTTTATATGGCCCCACGCCAGTAGCATAGTTGGCGATTTTTGCTAATTCTTTAGGTTTAGCTAAATCACCATAGGTGCGAGAGTCACCCTTCACAACAAAGTCATAAGGCCGTACTTGTGGCTCATCAAACAATTGAACTAAAGGTAAATCTGTCAGCTTATGCAGTTGTTTGAGGTTTGTCACTTCAAACGACTGGATAAAGACAGGGTCAGTCTTCCTGGTATAGCCGTTACGCTTCAGGATGCTGACTAATGGCTTTTCCAGCGGCAGACCAATAGATTGGAAGTAAGTGGGATGCTTAGTTTCTGGATAAATGCCGATAATTCGTCTTCTCTCGGCACTTTTTTTCTTAACTAAGTCAATTACTTCTTGGAGTGTAGGAATTTCAAACTTTCCATTGTAGGATTGATTTCGGAAAGGTAGTCTCTCTTTAGCTCTGAGTGTCTTAATCTCTGCTAGGGTAAAATCTTCTGTAAACCAGCCAGTTACGTCTTGTCCGTCAATTTTCTTTGTGGTTTTGCGATTAGCAAATTTTGGATTTTCACTTACATTAGTCGTATCGGTAATATTGTTTTCATGACGCGCAATCAGGACACCATCTTTAGTAGGAACCAGATCGGGTTCAATGTAATCCGCTCCCATCTGGATGGCTAACGCATAAGCAGCAAGTGTATGCTCTGGACGATAACCGCTAGCTCCTCGGTGTCCGATGACAAGTGGGGTGTCAGCTTTGTTAGAGGGGGCAGCTATTGTAACTTCATTATTTGACTGATGAAGTATCAACATCAGCACAAAAGCAAATGCAGCACAAGAGAGATATCTGAAATTACGAAACATCTTCACCTATAGGGGTTGAGTACTAGAAATTAAAGTTGAGGATTAAAAGCTATGCAGTTCAACCTCGAAAGTGAATATACGTGGTTTAGATGAAGCTCTTGTTAATTGCTGGTTAAAAGTGTTATGTCATCGATATAGTAAGAATTCATTAAGGTTTATTTAAGACTGCTATGCCAGCTAATTCCGCCAATCTAATTCAGGCTTTACATCATGGTCTAATTGTGTCTTGTCAGTCACCGGCTGACTCGCCTCTGCATGATCCACTGGTGATTGCGGCAATGGCACAAGCAGCGATGAATCAGGGAGCTGTTGGTGTCCGTATTGATACTCCAGCCCATGTTGAGGCAGTGCGAAGCCAAAGTCCAACGGCTTTGATTATTGGTTTGTGGAAGCAACAGTTACCGGAGTCTGAGGTTTACATTACTCCTCAGTTTCACCATGCCGAAGCGATCGCCTCTGCTGGTGCTGACATTATTGCTATTGACGCTACATTACGGCAACGCCCTGGAGGAGAAACGGTCAATACTTTGATTGCCCGAATTCACGACGAACTGGGCAAGTTGGTGATGGCAGATGTGGATACGATTGAAAGTGCGATCGCTGCCCAAAAAGCTGGTGCTGACTTAGTCGGTACAACCCTCTATGGCTACACGACTCAAACCGAACATCTCTCTCCTCCTGGCTTTGACCTCCTCACCCAGCTAGTAGAACAGTTGAGCGTTCCGGCAATTTGCGAAGGCGGGATTGCTTCACCGCAGATGGCTCAAGAAGCACTGAAGCTGGGAGCGTATGCTGTTGTCGTTGGTACAGCAATCACTGGTATCGATCTGCAAGTCAAAGCCTATCAAAAAGCTATCCTTAATACGTAGAAACGCGATCGCTAGGGATTTCTACAAAATAAATCCTGGTAGTTGTATCAGCTAAACATCTTAGAGGTACTCCTGCGATCGCCTCTGCTGGTGCTGACGTTATCACTATTGACGTTACATTACGGCAACGCCCTGGAGGAGAAACGGCCGATACTTTGATTCCCTGAATTAGTCTCTAACGGCGAGAGTCTGACAAGAGTTGACGATTTTTCCAAATCTGGCCCCGATATTTTCCTTTAATCTCAACTTCAGTCACCTCAGATGTAGGATTAGGAAGTTCGTAGTTACCTCCGCGATAAAGGAGTTTAATCTTCTCCTCTTCCTGAGATTCGACAACATCCTCAGAAGGCACCGATTGTCCTCTGCCGCTAAATACGATAAGCACTAGAAGCAACAACTGGATCGGCCAAGGTGCTAAAACCAAGCTAAAAAAGAAACTGATTAATGAAATTGCGGCAGCAAGATAAGAAATTTCGTCACTAGAATTTTTAAAAATATAGCCAGCTATTAGAAAAATAGCCACTGGAATGAGGAAAGTAAGCGACATACTATTGCCTCTGCTACTACTAGGAAAATTGTTGCCTAAACGTTTGTCTGAGCTTTGAACAATGATACGCCAAATTTTAGGAGATTAAGCGAATAAAGTTAACGCGATCGCTCTACGTCTTAGGGCTAATCTAGATTAGCCTCCGCTATACTCCGGAGCGAAATTATAGTATTAAGCTTTACAAATGTCTCAAATCGGCAATCTTTTGTATTATTTTAACCCGTCCTCAGCCGCAGATACTCAACTTTAATACAAGCATCCATCACAATATTGAGTCCCGCATCCAGCGCTTTTTGTGCAGACTGCTGATCATAGACACCCAGTTGTGCCCATACCGTTCTGGCATTAACAGCGATCGCTTCATCAACAATTGCAGACAGGTACTCTGAGCGACGAAAGACGTTAACAATATCTACTGGCTCCGGGACATCCTTTAGAGAAGAATAGCTCGGCTGACCATCAATCTCATTCACCAGTGGGTTGACGGGATAGACGTTGTAGCCTATTTCCTGTAAGAATTGTGCGATGCGATAGCTGGTACGCTCTGGTTTATCAGAATAACCGACAACAGCAATTACTTTGGCGTTGGTTAGCACGTCGCGCATCACGTTGTCGTCTTCTTTGAGATTCGGCATAGTTCATTCTTTTTGGTCAAGAGCTAATGGAAACCCTAAACTCTCGTATGCAGGCAGTGCAGTCACCACTGATTCCCATCATTGGGGAATTGATTCGCAACAACCCTGGAACGATTTCTTTGGGGCAGGGTGTTGTTTATTATGGCCCACCACCAGAGGTGACAGCATTTTTACCTAAATTCCTCGCCGATCCAGAAAATCATAAATACAAACCTGTCCAGGGAATTGCGCCACTGTTATCGGCAATTGAGGGAAAACTGAAAGCGGATAACGGCATCGAGATTAACGAGCAAAACTGCATCGTTGTCACAGCAGGCAGCAATATGGGGTTTATGAATGCGATTCTCGCTATCACTAATCCAGGTGATGAAATTGTTATCCAAACGCCTTATTATTTCAATCATGAAATGGCGATTACTATGGCGAGTTGTCGCCCAGTTGTAGTGGCAACGGACGAAAATTACCAGCTACGTCCAAAAGCGATCGCTCAAGCGATTACCGAGAGAACACGGGCAGTGGTGACAATTTCCCCGAATAATCCTACTGGGGCAGTGTATTCGGAAGAGGCGTTGCGGGAAGTTAATCAAATCTGTTGCGATCGCGGTATTTACCACATCAGCGATGAAGCGTATGAATATTTCACCTACAACGGGGTGAAGCACGTTTCGCCAGCAGCCTTCCCCGGAAGTAGTGAGTACACCATTTCGCTTTATTCGCTCTCCAAAACGTATGGTTTTGCCAGTTGGCGCATCGGGTATATGGTAATTCCAGAACACCTGCTCGTCTCAGTCAAGAAAATTCAGGATACGATTCTGATTTGCCCCCCGGTAATTTCACAGTATGCAGCTTTGGGGGCATTGCAGGCAGGAGTTGGGTATTGCAAGGAGCATATTAGCGCGATCGCTTCTGTACGACAGTTGGCACTAGACTCCTTAAGACGCCTGGAAGGTTTATGTGCGATCGCGCCTGCTGATGGAGCGTTCTATTTTCTGCTGAAGGTACATACTAAGCTGAGTGCCTTTGAGTTGGCAGAGCGACTAATTCGGGAACATCGGGTAGCAGTGATGCCCGGTACAACGTTTGGGATGGATGATGGATGTTATTTGCGGGTTGCCTATGGTGCCTTGCAAAAAGAGACGGTAGCCGAGGGAATTGAGCGATTAGTGCGGGGTTTGAACACAATTTTAGGCTCAGAAAATTCTTGCATCTAGTAACACTGAACTAGATGCACTAGGGTTCCGCCGTGCGATGGCTCTCAAAGATTAATTGATGATGGCGTGGTGAGTGCGATCCCATTCTGATCATCACTCCACAACCAGCTTTGCATCAATGGGTTGGAAAAAGCGAATTTATCTAAAATTATTCCCTTAATACTACCCAATATCTTGAGAATCATACATTCTTAAATATTGTAGATAATGATTAGGGTTGCTAAAACCAGGAGGTACAAAAACAAACTCTTGAATTATCTCACCAGCTTCATTTACTCTTGTTCCAATAGGAAAGCGTCTGCCTGCTTCATGTAAAGATGGTTGAGAAAATAACTCTTCTTTAGATATAGCTTCTAAATCTTCATTTGAAGGCAAGCTTTCTATCTTCTCTTTGCTAAATCCATCAAAATGTTTTAGACCCTCTGACAGGCTATTAAAACAAAAGATTTGAAGATTTTCCTTATTAATATTAATTGATATTAGTTCTCTGTAGAGGAATGAGTTTAGATAAATATTACCTTCAAAATTTGTAACATAATCCTTGTCATTAGTAATAAACCAAATATTTCCTGCATTAATGGAGTATTTTAAGAATTGTTCCCAAGTTACTTGATCCCCTAATGGATCATTGAATTTGCCAGGTGGATTACCTAATTCTTTTCTATTTCTAGCCAATTGAATTTCACTTTCAGAAGCGATAAGAGCATTCTTAAAGAGCTGCTCTAAAACTATAGATACTTTATCCTGAGAAAGCATAATGTTCTTGAGAATTTTGTGTATGATATCCTTAAGTTCTTTTCTGCTTCTATCTTTTTCATCGTATAAGTCTTTACTTTTTCGATTCCAGTTTTGAATTTGTAAAATTTCTGTGTCAAAGTGTTTAGGCAAATTAACTTTTGTAATGTTGGAACTCTTGAAATAATCTAGAAGACTAAAATTAGCTACTTCAAGCTTGTTTCTACTAATTTCATTAGCAATTTGTAAATTAGTAAAAATATGTTCTTTTATTTCTAAAAGAGAATAAAGCAACTTTTGTAATTCTGCCTTGTTACCGTCATAAAATCTTAAGTATATATTCGCATCAATAAATACTATATTGTTCATCAAAAATCTCAGTAAATTCTAGATAGAAGATTCGAAAGATAAGTCTAACATTTCTTGCTGTT
>DATNPI010000423.1:0-3397 GCA_036703325.1 Coleofasciculaceae cyanobacterium | reverse complement strand
AACTCTAGGAACTTATAAATAATTGGGTGTTTTCTACAAAATAATAGTGAGCTTCTGGGAATTAACACAAGTTTCCAGGTATCGAAAAGTCCTGAACAACCTACTTACACCAGGTGTACATATCATGAAATCCAACAAATTGCGGAAGTCTTTTACCTTATCAATTGCTACTGTTTTAGCCGTACTCCCGAATGCTGCGTTTGCATCTCAACCTGTATTCAAGGAGAATGTTACTACCAACAGTAGTGCAAACAGTGTAGAAAATTACTGGACTGCTACCAATCTTGCAAATGCTAAATCTTTAGATATACCCATACCCAAGGGCAACGTCGCCAGACCAGCAGTTTCAACAACAGGAGGAACTTCACCAGTCTCCGGCAATGGCAAAGCGCCTACGGCAAATATAACTGCTGATATGAAGCCGCTGTTTACGCCTCAAGCCGCTAATAGCGCCAGCGCCGGAGTCCAGCCTAACAACGTCGGTACAACCGGGGCCCATTTCACTAGTTCCCGAGTCGTTCCACAATCAGCGGATGTGGAATACCCATACCGAACGGCAGGAAAACTTTTCTTCACCATACCCGGCCAAGGTAATTATGTATGTTCCGCGTCCGTTCTCAGACCGAGAGTTGTCGCCACAGCAGGTCACTGCGTTCACGGTGGAAAAAGTAAGGGATTTTACTCAAACTTCCTGTTCATTCCTAGCTACAGGGATGGTGCCGCTCCGTATGGAAAGTGGACTTGGAGTTGGGTTATTGTAACAGGAGAGTGGGCTGGTGGTGATGGTCAGACTGTTCCAAACGCTGCTGACTTTGCCATCCTTGAAGTCAAAGACCAGACCATTGGTGGAAAGGTCAGAAAAATTGGCGAGGTAACTGGTTATTTAGGCTATCAAACTCAAAGTCTCATCCCTAACCACGCAACCATTCTTGGATATCCAGGCAATCTGGACAACGGTCAGAAAATGCATCAAATCACTGCAGGAAGTTTTCGGACTGCAAGCCCTAACTCTGCTGAGTATGGTTCCGACATGAGAGGAGGTTCTAGTGGAGGACCTTGGATTCAGAACTTTGGAGTGCCTGCTACTGGGCAAGTGGATGGTCTTAATAGTGGTGCGAATCGCCTCATTGGCATTACCTCCTACGGTCCCACAGCTGTCGGCCCACTTTACCAAGGCAGCTCAATTCTAAACAATAGCTTCGTGGATATCTTGAATAAAGCGTGCACCCGTAAGGCTGGAAACTGCCCATAGAGCTGGAAACTGCTAGCCCTTAGGCTAGCATCTCCTGAAAGTTCCTGGTACGGTTCAGTTTGCAGCAGAACCGTACCAAGAATTGATATCCCGTTCAGTTGCTTGCTTGGTGTATAGACCTTCGCTTTTTGCTAAAGGCTAATAGCAATAACTAATAGCTTTGACACAATTAGCAATCCTTCAATTAGCAATCAACGGTATCATCACGATGCCATTAGGCAAATATGAAGTTTACACTCGCTGTAAACACTAGCCGCAGCACTTGACAAATTCACAGTTCTCTTAAGTTGTCCAAAACTCGTGGAGCCGTAAAGTTATGAGGAGGCTATTAGGAATTGTTGCAGTGTTGACCTTATTTCCCACAGGAGCATTCGCTCAGGATGCCGTGTGTTACATGGAATGGGGTGGGCAAATGATTGACCTATCTGGTATGTGCATAAGGACACCAGCAAAACCCAATGCACCTGCGGCTTCCAATTTTCGGATTTCCGAGGTGCAAATCGCGCCAGCTAGTGATGGAACCTCTTTAGAGATCACGGGCACTATCTATCACCAATGAATCGAGTAAAGTCAGTTCATTGTCAGCAGTGCGGTTTAACCTGGTTAACCAGCAAGACGGCCGTATCGTTGCTAGTGATACTGCTGTAGTCGAGGCTGGCGCTGGAATTAAGCCGGGACAACAGATGGCTTTTAATAAAGTAATTAGTCGAAGTGCACTAGGGGGAAATGCAAGTATACCGAACCTGCGAGTTGAGATTACTGGCTCCGTTTAGTTCCACACCCCACAGACAATTGATATAAACCCACCTCAACTCTAGGAACAGGTTTTGTAGGGGCGTATAGCATATAGCAATACGCCTCTATAGTTTTTGATATCGAAAAACTGATTTTTTGTGACCATGAGTGGCTCACAACTTGAGCCAGTAAAGATTTCGGCTGGTCTGTATATCTTTCAGTAGAGAGATTACAGCTTCATGGGAACTTTATAAAATTGCAGGGGTCACCTATAGTGAAGACTTCAACCAACTAAGGTTCCAAGCTGGATTGCCAATACTAGTCCAAAAAATTCCTATTTTTTAGAGACTTCCGATTGTTTCTTAATGTAGGGTAAACGTTGGTTGACGAGAAACTGAAACTACGATTAAGAGGTAAGACCAATGGGTACTAAACTGTGGATAGCAACTTTTACAGTTGCAAGCCTAGTAGGGCTAATAACACTCTCGCCTATTGCTAGAGGGCAGTCAAGAAATATGAATCAAGAAAATTCTAACGTTCAACCGACAAGCCGTAGCGTTGAACAGACAAATACTAATCAAACGCAACAGGAAGTAGTGGATTATTGGACACCAGAGCGGATGCGCAATGCCAAGCCAGCAATGCCCACGCGTCCTAATGCTCCTAATTCAAGCGATTATTGGACACCAGAGCGGATGCGCGATGCCAAGCCAGCAATGCCCACGCGTCCTGATGCTCCTAGTTCAGGAGACGCTAGGGCACCAGAGCAGGGAGGAAGTGCCAAGCCAGCAACGCCTACGGTTTCTGACACTGATGATTCAAGCGATTATTGGACACCAGAGCGGATGCGCAACGCCAAGCCAGCAATGCCCACACGCCCTGATACTCCTTAGTTCAGGAACACACCGAAAATCGAGGCGTGGGAGAGGTGCGACTAGTGCAAGAAGGCAGCACTTCGACACGCTCAGTGACCAGTAAGGAGGCAGCACTTCGACACGCTCAGTGACCAGGCAGAAGGGAAGAAAGCTTTTACAGTAAGCGTTTGAACCTTTTTTAACGGGTGGGTTATTTCTGCCGCACTGCACTTGTAGACCTTTTCTTCCAGATATGGGGCTACTAGTACAACTCAGCAGAAGTTTTCCACCAGTCTCACCGCCTGTGAGGGGGAGAAAGGGAGAGGGGGAGAGCGGGAGAAAGGGAGAATTTTATTGGTGGGTGATTTCTGCCAACCTGCACTAGTCGCACACTTTGCATAAAGGCTCTTTTTTGGGACTTGCCGCAAGTGCCTTCGGGACGGCTTCGCCGAACGCGAAACTAAGTTAAAACTCTATTCCAATGAACTACTGGCGACCCGCTTGCGCGCTTGTCGGAGTTTCTACGCTTCTTCGCCCCTAGTTGCCGCATACTTCC
>DATNPI010000301.1:0-6322 GCA_036703325.1 Coleofasciculaceae cyanobacterium | reverse complement strand
TCTTAGATAAAACCACATTCACGGCACTCACCAGTACGGCTGGAGCTGCTTTAAGTAGTAGCGATTTTGCCACTATTAATGCTTCTAAAAATGGCGCATTGGTAGCCGGAAGTAGTTCTGCCAGAATTGTTTTCAACTCTTTTAACGGTGACTTGTTCTATAACTCAGATGGTGCTGCGGCTGGACTAGGAAGTGGCGGATTATTTGCTAATTTGTCTGGGTTAACCTCTCTGTCTCGTAGTGACTTCTTAGTTCAAGCCTGAGAGGTCAAGTAGCCAGTAATGGTTAGAATCTCTGTGCGTTCAGGTCGGAGAGAACGTCAAAATCTGAATAAGGGATCTATTCCCTGCGCCTGTTCAAGAACGGTCACCATCACCTGCTTGAGTGACAAAACTCTTGAAATCTTTGAAAACTTGTGGGTTAGGGTGGGCGGTAGTGTCAACGCCCGTAGGGCGGCTTCTCGTAGAGTAACTCTGCGAAACACCTATGGCTGTCGAGTTTCATGCTGTTCAACCAACCTACGTGGAAGGATTTGTCAGTCAGTCAGGAAACTGCCCTGAACTGGGGATGAGACGATTCCTGCCTTATTTGTGCAATACCCAATCACTCTTTCTCGATAAATGCTGCTGCAAAAAATGCTAGAAAGAGCCAGGTCTAGAGTCGGAAGAAAATAATCCTAGTAGGGGACCGAGGATTGCGCCAAAAACAAATCCCCCAATATGAGCAAAATAAGCAACTCCACCACTCTCCATACCGACGTTAGTCCGTACACTCAGACTCGCAAAGCCGTACAAGGTTTGCTGCACAAACCAAATTCCTAGGAAGAAGATTGCTGGAATTTGGGGGAAAGTGATAAAAGGACCAAGAAACAATAAGGTTCGGACTCTGGCACGGGGGAACCTGAGGATATAGGCTCCCAATACTCCTGCGATCGCACCACTGGCACCCAGCGAAGGAATACCTGATTGCGTTGAGAAAATCCACTGAGCCAAGGCTGCTAGAATACCACAAGCAATATAAAAAATCAAGTATTTGATATGTCCCAACTGGTCTTCAATATTGTTGCCAAAAATCCACAAAAACAGCATATTACCGAAAATATGGGCAAAACCACCATGCAAGAATTGGGACGTTACTAGCGTTAGCGGCTCCGGCACTACCTGAGCGACTGGAATACCATTCAAGCTGGCTGTTAGCTCTTTGGGAACGACAGAATAAAGCTGGAAAAACTGCTCTAGCTGAGGCGGAGTCAAACTTAGTTCATAGATAAACACCAAGATATTTATAGTAATCAGCGCATAGGTCACATAGGCAGTGGTGCGCGTTGGATTGTTATCGTTAATGGGAAACACAAATGTCGTTCCTATCTATCCAGAAACTAAACAAAAAACCTCTCTAGAGATAGAGAGGGTCGATTCTTGGCAAAAGTATGGAATTGAAAAAAGTTACCACCCCGGCTCAGACTGTTCTAGAACATAGGGGGATATCATTAGTTTGATTATCACTCACTAGTTAGCATTACTTCTAATGCCAACGAACTAACCAACGTACTAGCCTTCAACGATGACTTTGCCTGCCATGCCAGCACCACGGTGAGGTTGGCAGTAGTACGGGTATGTTCCAGGTGCGGTATCTGCTGGGAAAGTTGCCTCGAAAGACTCACCAGGAGAGAACGTTAACTTGTCATGAGATAACTTCTTCGCCAGTGCCTTGTCTCCTCCGGGAACTTTAGCGTCATCAAAAACAGCGTTGTGAGGAGGAACCTTGTTCATCACCCACTTGACCGTGTCACCTGGCTTAATTGTGAGACTTGGTGGATCAAACTGAAGCATTCCAGTGTCAGTACCCATCTTCACCGTGTAAGTTTCTGCTGCTGCAGGGGAAGCTGACAACGCAAAGCTAGCGACTACCAGCAAGATTGCAGACAGTAGCAAACCGAGCCTGCGTGGAATTGCTGCTTTAAATTTCATCATTTTCTCCGAAAATTCGCCATTGAAGTCTTTATTAATATCTTAGAGCAACTCTTTACCGTTCTTACCGTTTTGAGAACCTTACCCTAGCGGCTCTCAGAAATTCGACGTGCCCCATCCTGGGGCTTTTTGTGCTGCCCTAAGAACGAAGGCGGCTAACTTTTCTATTTGCTCCTGTGGCATCCAACTTTCTGGGACTTGACGACACCAAAAGCTGACATCGCTGCCGTCGTAGGTCATTGGTTCCCTTAGGAAAGCCACTAAACCGTTGATGTTATTGCGGGGGGGCGTGGCACCCGCCAGGGTATTAAGAGATAGAGACACCGCTGGGTCTGGCAAAGTCGCTCCCCCAACGTGACAATTTAAGCAATGTGTCTCAAATAGCTCCTTACCGGCAGACAAGTCTTCGGCGGTGAACAGCGCGGTCTGACCCTGGCTATCCACATCAAGAGAGACTGGCTCTACCGCCTGCAAGTAGCGCTTGACGTAATTGTCTACAGCAGCGTGAGCGGGTGAGCTGACCATAAAGACGCTAGAAAACGCAATTAAAGCGGCGAGTAGACAGTGAACTGAGAACAGTTGACGCCGTAATGAATGCAAAAATTGAGTGGTTTTGATTAAGCTGGTCAGCATTAGTCATTAGTCCTTAATCATTAGTCCTTAGTCCATGAAGGGTTGAAAGTTAGCCGATTGAAAGTCGAACGTTCTCACTTAGGCTATGTCCTCACTACAGCTTCGGCGCTACGCTAACAACCTTTCAACCTTCTACCCTTCAACCCTTCATTGACCAATTTACCAACGTAGGGTATTAGTTGTAGACTTTGCCGCCTCCCCACAATCTGCCGATGATTTTTGGCTGGAGGAGAATATGACCAGCGATCGCCTCAAGGTCATCTTCGGTCAGGTTTCTCATTTCTGGATAGATGTCAGCACTCCTGGTACTGGGGTGTAACTCATAAATCTCAGTTTCCCCATCATAGGTAGTGGGATTGTTCATGTAATCCACCAAGGCGGCAATGTTGTCGCGGGGTGGTGTTGCTCCGGCAAGCGACTCAGTACCTAGCCCTACGTTGGGGTCAGTTTTAGTTCTGCCTCCACCATGACATTGAGCGCAGGTATCGTTAAAAAGGCGTTTGCCTTTCTGCACTTGTTCAAGGCTGAGGACAGTGGTATCAGTTTCATTAAACGGCACCGTGCGGACGTCGGTGCTAAGTTCAACGGCTTCTACACTCCCGACCGCAAATTGAAAGGCAAAGAATACAGTCGCGACAGCAAGCAAGATGAATCGCTTCATTCTTGGTTCTCCTTCGAAAATTTGGCTCATTCGTTTTGGATGCTCAACACAGCACCGACCCAATCTCTACGTATCCTCTACCTGAGAGGCGCGCAGCCAACCATTTATCAGGGTAAAAAGACATCTGTCTAAAGGGCGCAGAAAACACGCCATAGCTCTGTTGGATCTTCCCCAAAGGCATTGCCCACCGATAGTAGGTTAAGCTGAATCTTCCCCACTAAGAGGTGTGACTGAGCCTTGTCTTTCGGACAAAATCTTAGAAATAATTGCCTTGGCATCCTCTAGAGCCAGACGGGTTTCTTGAGTTTTGTAAGCAATTCCCAACTGCTCGCATAAATGGTATACCTCCTCGATGGGAAGGTCATATTCAGCGGCAATCTCCGCAATTGACAGGTCTGCAAACCCCATAGTTATTGGTTGCCTGAATCAAGATCGAGTCGCTCTAATGTCAACGGCTTCAGGCACTCTTGCCGTGAAGCTTGCCTCTAACCGCTTGCAGGTAGAAAGCTACAGACAGTTGAGACAATGGGCTGATTGACCGCAGCCCAAAGAGATGGTTAGAAGTCCTTTTCAGACTCATCCCTTTCCGCACCAGCTCGCACGCTGTTAAAAACTGTTTCCACCGGATATCGGTTTGTGTGCTTTTGTAAAGCGGTGGGCTAACCTGGCAGATTGTACCACTAGGAAAGTGGCACTTCCTGCCCCGCCTCCTGCCCACTCGCTCACCCTAACCCTCCCGGTAAACGGGGAGAAGACAATATGCTCCCCTCGCTCGTAGGGGGAATTTAGGAAGGTGAGACGAGGTAGTCAGCGGGAAACTCTAATGAATATGATGCCACTGAGCGAGACCTTTCCCCACATCAGCTAGTGAGTTGGGATCAATCTGCTCCTGTGATACTCAATCTCATCACCTCTGGTAGAGGAACGACTGACGGGGTGGCTGGGAGGGGTTGGTGCAGGCGAACGAGTTGAGCGAGAGTTTTCTTCAACTGGGTGCGGGGGACAATGGCATCAACAAATCCGTGTTGTAGCAGATATTCAGAGGTCTGAAAATCGTCTGGGAGCTTTTCTCGGAGGGTTTGCTCAATCACCCGGCGTCCAGCAAAGCCAATCGTTGCCTTCGGTTCTGCCAGAATGATGTCTCCTAGCATGGCAAAGCTAGCGGTGACGCCGCCGGTGGTGGGATGAGTCAGAACTGGGATGTAAAGCAGTCTGGCTTCGCGATGGCGTTCCAGTGCTCCTGAAATTTTTGCCATCTGCATCAGACTTAACATCCCCTCTTGCATCCTGGCACCTCCAGATGCACAGACGATGACAACAGGTAGGCGTCGCAGCGTGGCTTGCTCGATGAGACGGGTGAGTTTTTCGCCCACTACAGAACCCATGCTGCCACCCATGAAGCGGAAATCCATGACACCTAAAGCAATTGGCAAATTATCTAACTGACCGGTACCGGTTTGGACAGCATCTAGTAAGTGGATTTTGTCTTGAGTTTCTCGCAAGCGATCGCTATATTGTTTGCGATCGCGAAATTTCAGCGGATCGGTCGGACGCACATGCTCATCCAAGGGAATCCAGGTATTGGCATCAATGAGCTGGCGGATGCGTTCTTCACTATATACCCGCAAATGATAGTCGCATTCTAGGCAGACCATTTGATTGCCTTGCAGGTCTTTGGTGTAAGCTAAGACTCCGCAAGTCGGACACTTTGTCCACAGCCCATCCGCAATCTCACGTTCCTGCGGCTGTTGACTACTCGGTTCTGATTTTTGTCGATTTGCAAACCAATCAAATAGAGACATGAAAAGTTTTAATTCCTTAATTGTTATCTGATGCCCCTGCTTGCTCTTCTTCTGGAGAACTCAATAGCAGTAAAGCTGTCCATTGGTCTTCTGAGCGAACTTGCAAAGCAGCAGGACTACCCGCACCGAAATAAGAAGTTATCCCCATGTCAAAAATCCGGCTAGGGATGTCATGAGCCGCTAGCACCTGCTGCATTAGCTCGGCCTCCCAGCGGGCATTAGTAGTTTTTAGTGTTATCCAGGACACAGGTTAATCTTATCAAGACGCAAGACGCTAGTTTTGGGGTCAATGATACAAGGGATTGGGGATTAGGAATTGTAAGTTGTGACGATTTTCCAGATCCATTGCTCTTTTCCGATTTGCCAGTCTTTAGAGCAAGGGGAAAAATAGCCGCCGATAGGTAGATAAAATTGCCTCGCCCCAAAAAAGAGTCAATCCCGTTCCCAAGGCGAGAAGGGGTCCAAATGGGATGCGTTGTCGTCGCTTTATCCAGCCCAGAGCGATCGCCCCACCACCCCCAAACGCACCCACAGCACAAGCCAGTAACCCCGCTAGCAGCATATACTTCCATCCCAACCAGGCTCCTATCATCGCTGCTAGCTTGGCATCCCCTCCTCCCAACGCATCTTGCCCAAAGACAAGCGAGGCCACAAAGGCAATAATGTCAAATAACCACAGACCCAGCACAGCACCAACAATACCAGACATCAACTGCTCGGATACATCTGCCAGTTGAGACGCTTGTAAAAAACCGACAGTTCCTTGAAATACTAAGCCAGCAACCAATCCCGACTGAGTGAGTGGGTTAGGCAGGGTCATGGTATCCAAGTCAATGAGAGAGAGAGCCAATAACCAGCTCAACAAAGCCCAATACCCTATGGTTTGTATGCCAAAACCATACGTCCAGAAAACGAGCAAAAATAGCACACCCGTTATTGCCTCTACCAACGGATAGCGTACAGGAATCCGGCTTCTACAGTGGCGACAGCGCCCTTTCAACCGCAGCCAGCCCAAGACGGGGAGATTATCGCGTTTTTGCAGCTGATGCAAGCAGTGAGGGCAGCGAGAAGGGGGCCAGAGAATTGATAAATTAGCTGGCAGCCGATAAACCACAACATTCAGGAAGCTGCCAAATGATCCACCCACCGCAAAAACAATCAAAGAAGACACACCAGCAATCAGGCCTTCCATTTTATGTAGCAGTCCTTAGTCTAATAACCAATGACTAAACACCTAATAAATTTCTGACTCTAGT
>DATNPI010000407.1:0-5792 GCA_036703325.1 Coleofasciculaceae cyanobacterium | reverse complement strand
CTTTGCTAGGGAACACTTTTGAACCCATCTTCCGCACTAGGGTGTGTTTTCTCGCCTTCCCCATCACATTCAGATCCCCCTAAATCCCCCTTAAAAAGGGGGACTTTGACTGAATTATCCCTCCCCTTAAAAAGGGGGACTTTGACTGAATTAGCTCCCCCCTTAAAAAGGGAGACTTTGACTGAATTTATCTCCCCCTAAAAAAGGGGGGCTAGGGGGGATCTATGGGGCGAGAAAACACACCCTAGGGTCTGTCTGCAAACTCATTTAAGGGCGAAGCATTCGGACACAAATACTAAGGTTCGAGCTATAAATTGTCGCCCGAATGCGATCGCCCCTACCCCAATATCTTGGACTTTGCAGACACGCACTAGTCAAGTGTCACACTAACGAGTACAAGGGGAATGGGGAATGGGAAAAGTATTCTACGTAGTCTATGTATTTTTAATTACCAATACTAAGGAGCCAATTCCCTACGCGACTCTGATAAACTCGCTTAAGACGCTGGTGAGGCACTGATAACAATCACAGCGAATCGCACTTCTCAATGAAACAAAAAACGTATAACTCCATTCCTTTTGTTCTTTGCCTTGCGCTCGTGAGTGCGTTTACTGCTGGGTATCAAGAGCTAACATCAGCGTCAACTCCCCCTCAACAGCTAGTACAAGCACCAAGTTCTTCCCCAGAGCAAGCGCAAGAGTTAAGCGACTTGCTTCTTGTTAAGCAGAATGGCTTGTATGGTTACATTGCGCCTACGGGAAAGCTGGTAATTGAGCCACAGTTTGATGTGGCTTCGTCCTTCTCGGAAGGGTTAGCAGTCGTAGTGATGAACAACAAGTTCGGCTACGTCGAACCATCGGGAAAGATGATGGTGTCGCCACAGTATGATTGGGCTTATAACTTTTCCGAAGGGCGGGCCGAGGTAGGGACTGGTGGCAAATCAGGCTTTATCGACCAGCAGGGAAAAATGGTTATATCGCCACAGTTTGATGATGCTTCGCGCTTCTCAAATGGGCTGGCAGCAGTCAAGATTAACTCCCAGTGGGGTTACATCGACCAAACCGGGCAGATGGCGATCGCGCCACAGTTTAATAAGGCTTCACGCTTCTCCGTTAGCGATCGCTTACCAACAGACACAGCCCTAGCAGCGGTAATGATTGATCAACAGTGGGGCTACATCGACCAAACTGGGAAGATGACCATTCCACCACAGTTCGATGAAGCGGGAGTTTTTTCAAACGGGTTAGCCGTGGTTAAGAAAGGTTCCCAGTGGGGTTACATCAACTCTACCGGCAAGATGGTTATCCCCCCACAGTTTGACGGCGCTTTGAGCTTTAATCAAGACTTGGCAGCAGTCAAGAAAGGCTCTCAGTGGGGTTACATCGACTCTACTGGCAAGATGGCTATCCCCCTACAGTTTAATGATGCGGGAAACTTCTCAGACGGACTGGCGACGGTAGAAATTCGCGGCAAGTTCGGGTACATCGACTCCACCGGCAAGATGGCTATCCCCCCGCAGTTTGATGGGGCTTTTGAATTCTCGAACGGGCTGGCTGTGGTACGGATTGACGAGAAATTCGGTTATATCAACAAGATGGGAAAGTTCGTTTGGAATCCCACATCTTGACAAAGGAATTTTAGATTTTGGATTTTGGATTTTGGATTTTGGATTGTATAAAACCCATTGGGCCACAAGCCCACCCCTTAACGGGTAAAGAAAATCAATATTTATGTGAAATAGAATTACTAAAAAAGGGGAAACCGGAATCTTCTCCCCCCTTTTTAAGGGGGGTGGGGGGGATCTAATCTGGCGCTACTTAGGACATTTCAGCCTTAAGTTGACACCAATGGGGTATTCTCGTGTCCCTACCCTATGGTGTAGGCAACTCCCCCCTTAAGCTGCATATACTTAGTTCTCTATTTTGTCTTGAGAACACTCTGTAAGTTTTTCAACAACTCATTTGACGTGTAGGGCTTTGGCAAGAAGGTTTGGACGTTATTACCGAGGATTTCGATCATCTTATCGTTTGACACAAGCCCGCTGACGCCAATAATTTTGACGTGTGGGTTAATTTTTTGCAACACACGGATAGTAGTTGGGCCATCCATAGAGGGCATCATCATATCAATCAACACCACACTAATTTCTTCTTTATGTTGCGTATACAGTGCGATTGCCTCAATCCCATCACTAGCAAGTAGAACCTTGTAGCCATACGTTTCTAGCGAAGTTTTGGTAATTTCACGAATTGAATCTTCGTCATCAGCCACGAGAATCAATTCTCCATGCCCTATTGGTAATTCGTGTTGATCTGCTGATTTATAATCTGCCTTCCTGAGATGCGTTACTGGTAAGTACACCTTAAAGTGTGTTCCTTTCCCTACGTCGCTAAATACTTTGACAAAACCGCCGTGGCTTTTGGTAATACCAATCACAGTTGAAAGACCAAGACCTGTGCCTTTGCCCACCTCTTTTGTTGTGAAAAATGGCTCAAAAATTCTATCTAGAATTTCCCTCTTAATCCCCGTTCCTGTATCAGATACCGTAATAACAACGTAAGGACCAACCTTAGCATCAATATTCATGCGGACATAGTACTCATCAATCCACAGATTTCTGGCAGAAATCTCCAGGATACCGCCGTCTGGCATGGCATCACGAGCATTAACGCAGAGGTTCATCAGTACCTGGTGCAACTGGGTCGCATCCCCAAAAACAGTCCAAAGGTTTTGCTTTGGAATATCGGTGCGGATTTCAATAGCTCTGGAAAATGTTTGTTTTACAATCTGCTTAATTTCAGAAATTAAGCGTCCTACCTCTAGGGTTGTACGCTTACCTTCGAGTCCTCGTGAAAACCACAGCACTTGTTTTACTAAATCTGCCGCACGTTTAATGTTTGTTTCCAGTATCGAAAGCCACTGCTGGCTGCGCTCATCCGGCAGTTTTGTCGCTAGAAGTTGAACAGTCATTAGCATTGGTGTCAGCGCATTGTTGAGGTCGTGGGCAATACCGCTTGCCAGGGTGCCGAGACTCTCCATGCGCTGAGCCCGGAGAAACTGCGTTTCGAGTTGTTTTTTCTCTGTAATGTCGGTGTTAACCGTCAGGATGGATTTTGGTTGCCCCTCTTCATCGCGCATCAGTGTCCAGCGACTGGCAACAATGATTTCCTTGCCTTGTTTCGTGACTTGATGCAACTCCCCCTGCCAGGAACCAAACTCAATCAGACTTTTGTAGTTGTTTTGGAGTTGAGATAAGGTTTCCTGTTTATACAGAAGCTCATCGGCATTTTTGCCGATCGCTTCTTGGGCTTTCCATCCATACACATGTTCAGCCCCTGTGTTCCAAAATCGAATTTTGTTGCCCAGATCTCGAACGAGAATCGCATCTGTGGTGATATTGAGCAGAGCAGCTTGTTCATGGATTTTCTGTTCTGCCTGCTTACGCTCGGTGATGTCGAGGACAAAACACAGAGCACTCTGTTGAGACTGTTCCACCATTGTTCCACCAACCATCACGGGAACATGGCTACCATCTTTGCGAATGAATTCCTTCTCGAAGGGAGTACACACTCCAGAACTGAGCAATTCTGCGATCGCTTCTTCATGCAAACGCCGATATTCTGGCGGGGTAATTTCGTCCCAACGCAACTTTCCAGACCGCAACTCTTCCCGTGTGTAACTCACCATCTGTAGAAAGGCGTCGTTAGCTTCTGTAATGTTGCCGTTAAGGTCTGCCAAAATAATCCCAATGATATTGGATTCAACTAAGCGCCTAAACCGGGCTTCGCTTTGCTCTAGTGCTGTAAACGCTTTCTCTCGTTCCTCTTCTGCTCGCTTGTGAGTAGTGATATCAACGATGAAGCCAACCATGTGAGCAACTTTGCCTGCACTGTCTAAAAAGAAGTACCCGTTGTCCTCAACTGTGATGTAGTCACCATCTTTGCGGCGTACACGGAATTGTAAGTGAAATGGTTCTTTCGTTGATAGGATACGCTTGATCTCTGTTTTAAAGCAGTTGCGCTCCTCAGGATGAATCAACTCTATCCAGCGGTTTAACCCTCCTGACATTTCCTCAATGGAGTAGCCTAATATCTGCTCCAAGTTGCCACCATAGGCTACATCATTGGTATGGGAATCCCAGTCGTAGAGAATTTGGCCACTCGCCTGAATAACTGCCTCATAGCGATTTTTCCACTCTGTTAATTCAGCTGTATGGCGTCGCAAATCCTCCTCTACCCGCTTGCGCTCACAGATCTCTTGTTCCAGATGCACATTTTGCTCTGTTAATGTCTTGGTTAGGTTTCGCAGGCTCAGGTGGATATTGACACGAGCTAAAACCTCTTCGTGCTGAAGCGGCTTTGTGATGTAATCCACCGCACCAAGATTCAAGCCTCTGACCTTATCCACCATCTCGGTAAGGGCAGTCATAAAAATTACGGGAATGTCTTTCGTTGATTCGTTGGCTTTCAAGCGGCGGCAAGTTTCAAAGCCATCCATTTCCGGCATGAGTACATCCAACAATATCAAGTCGGGTGGAGCATATTCGACCCGTTCGATCGCACTTACTCCATCTTCAGCGACCAATACTCTGAAGCCAGAATCTTCTAAAAAATCGAGCAGTACCTCTAAATTGGTAGGAGTGTCATCAACGATTAAAATGACACCTTTCTCAGTAGTATTAACACTCATTCCAGCCTCTTAATATTGTTTTAGAAATTCCAGGATTTGTTTCCCTTTAAAACATTTGGCGAGTTGACGTAGATGAGTAGCAAACGGCACCCATTGTCGATCCAATGCCTCTAGTCTGGCGGCTTGCTTGACAATGCCTCTGAGGTCGCCTCTCATCGCCAAATCAAGCAAAGTAGCGATTTCCTCTGGTGGGGGAGCCACAAAAGAAGTCTGAAGTGTCAAGTCTGTTAGCGTAGCAGAGCAAAGCCCACTGTGAAGTGAGTTCTTTTTTTCATCGTTTATCCTTCCTACTACCCTACTCTTCGAGAAGCCCTCTGGGCTAAGGGAAGGTGCGATCGCATCTACATCCTTTTCCTCGTAAACCCATTCCAACCCTAAGTGAAGCTGTAATTTTTCTAAAAGATCCACTTCCCGGACTGGCTTGGGGAGAAAATCATCGCAACCTACTTTCCGACTC
Source organism: Coleofasciculaceae cyanobacterium (assembly GCA_036703325.1). Classification (GTDB taxonomy): domain Bacteria; phylum Cyanobacteriota; class Cyanobacteriia; order Cyanobacteriales; family Coleofasciculaceae; genus DATNPI01. Next base: position 646 of record DATNPI010000407.1, on the reverse strand, counting down.
TGCTGCTGATCGAAGTCAAAAACGCTAGCCGAGATAGCAATCACCACCATCTTTGAAAGCTCTGGCAACAGCCTGATTCGACGAGTCGCTTCAAAGCCATCCATCACCGGCATCACCAAGTCCATAAAAATCACATCGGGTTGAAACTCACCCACTTTGTTAAGACCGTCTGAACCGTCTGTTGCTTCATCAACGTCAAATCCTATAGGCTCTAGCAAATTGACCAAAACAGAGCGATTTGCCCACTTGTCATCTACTACCAAAACTTTTCGTTTGCTGCCTTTAAAACCAATGATATTCTGAGCTGTTGCATTGGCAACATCAGCCCCTTGATCAACCTCAGGTAAATCCAAATCTAACCAGAAAACGCTTCCTTTCCCTAAGGTACTCTTTACATTCAGTTCGCCGCCCATCATTTGCACTAATTGACGGCTAATTGCTAGTCCTAATCCCGTTCCTTCAGTCTCACGACTCTGCTCACCTACTTGCTGGAATGGAAAAAATATTTCTTCTAATTGCTCCGCTGCAATACCAATGCCTGTATCTTCCACCTGAAACCGAAGTTTCTCCTCCTGATAGCCTACTTTGAACGTTATACTTCCTTTTTCTGTAAACTTCACTGCATTGCCAAGTAAGTTAATCAAAA
>DATNPI010000297.1:0-15646 GCA_036703325.1 Coleofasciculaceae cyanobacterium | reverse complement strand
TCAGTTATTTTCCTCCGGTCAGGCTTGGTAGGGAGATAGCGACAAGTGATTGACACAAGACAGTCATCAATTTGTCATAGCTAGCTGTTAATCTTAAAAACATCTAAAATTGGGATTTAATACCGAATCACGTTCAAATATGCCTGTTTTTCTGATTGCACTTTTGTGGGTGAGTTTGCTAACACTATCGGGATTCATTGCGCTCACTTACCTGTTTCCCAATCAGCACTCCTGAATAGCTGAAAATATAGAAATTTTTAGATTGAAGTTATATGCTTTAGCTGATTCTTGCCATTACTTTTTAATAAGTAAATTAGATGATCTACTCGCTGTACCATTTCATCAACTGAATTAGGTGGATTAATGAAGGTGACTGCACCAATCGTAAAGGTTGCCGTCCATTTGTTCTTCTGCATGGCATTCAAAAGTTCCTTCTGAACTCTACCGATAACGACATTGGCAGGCTCATAGCCACTTCCGGGCAGTAGGATGACGAATTCATCACCGCCAATTCGGGCAATGATATCTGTCTCTCTGATACTATTTTTTAGAGTTTCAGCTGTTGTATATAAGAATTGGTCACCCAGACGTCGTCCCCAAGCGTCATTGAAGCTTTTAAAGTTATCAACATCTGTGTAAATAATCGTCAATGGATGTCTATATCTATTAACTTTCTTGATTTCCAGCCTAGCTAGTTCAAAAAATAATCGTTTATTTGCTATTCCTGTTGTCGGGTCGATTCGTGCTAAATCTTTTTCTTGATTATGAGCATCACGCAATTCACAGAGTAAATAAGATACAGTGAATAAAAATATGAATATAACGCCAGTATTCCAATAAGGCACAAAAAAGCTAAATTCTGTATTTGGACGGGTCTGGTTAGTAATATACCAAGCGATCGCACTTAATATAGAAGTCACAAACCCAGCTTTTTTGCTGACAAACCAGGTAATTAGAGAAACTGGTAACAGATAAAAAAATGCTAGAGATATCTCTTGATAAACTTGATAATCAATACAACTGATCAGGAGTAAGAAAAAAAATCCCCAAGCTATAGAAACATTTTTATGATTAGTTTCAAAATAATTATGAATTTGTGTCCTAAACTCCAGCCAGTTGTTCATAAAAACCTTTGGGCAGCTTGGAAACCCACTCCTTCTGGAGGTGGGAGGATAAAACGACACAGCACATAGCGCAAGCATCCACTCGCGTAGTGCAGGGCTATCCTACAAGCCCACTGCGCAAGCCGTGGGTCTGTGACATAGATTTTAGTAGACTGATTAGAAACTAATATAAATCAGTTTTGAGAGAAAAAAGGGATGAGTAAAATCCCATCCCTGCCAATCTAATTAAACCCTTGAATTCTTGAGCGTTCGGTTAGCGCTTGACCTACGACCAGACTACTGCCTCTGGCTGGGGACGGGGACGGCACCTGGCTGCACTGTCACTTTGATGTCTTGTTGACTACGGCGCAACTCCAGTTGTAAATTGCCCCCCACCTGAACCTTTTCGACAGACTTTTGGACTTCCTCGGCTTTTGTCACCGACTGACCGTTAATTTTGTGGATGACATCACCGGCACGTAGTCCGGCCTTGGCTGCTGGTGAATTTTGCACCACTCTAGCAATCAGTACGCCTTGCTCCTCATCTACACTGAGTCCGGCATTGGGATTGCTGTTAATGTTTTGTTTCAACTCTGGCGTCAATGTCACCATCTGGATACCCAGGAAAGGATGCTGTACATTGCCCGTCGTCACCAATTGATTAGCAATACGTTGAGCGGTATTGATGGGAATCGCAAAGCCTAAACCCTGGGCACCTTGGATAATTGCCGTGTTCATTCCAATCACTTGACCCGAAGCATTCAGCAGTGGGCCTCCAGAGTTACCGGGGTTGATGGCGGCGTCAGTTTGGATGAATTCGACTCGCTTATCTGGGACGCCCACGTCTCTGCTAGAACGACCAGTAGCACTGATGATGCCAGTAGTTACAGTATTATCCAGACCAAGGGGGTTCCCGATCGCGATCGCCCATTCCCCTGGCTTGAGTTGATCGGAATTGCCCAGGGGAACAGTGGGGAGATTGTTCGCCTCAATTTTGATGACGGCGACATCCGTTACCGGGTCTGTTCCCATCACTTTACCCTCAAAGCTGCGACCATCCTTGAGAGTCACATTGACTCTATCGGCACCAGCAACAACGTGAGCATTGGTGAGAATCTGACCGTTGCTGTTGATAATGAAACCACTACCCTCACCTTTCTCAACCCGCTGTTGGGGTCCAGTAGGGAAGTCAGACCCAAAGAACTGGCGGAACATAGGGTTATTAAAGGCATCCGGGATCTGTCTGGTGACGGTTCGAGAAGAGTCAATCCTCACCACCGCTGGGCCAACTTTGTCCACAACTTGTGTAATAAAGTTAGGGTTTTGATTTACCAGTGGGTTAGCGGCAGCCGGTATGCTCTGTGCTAGAGCCTTAGAGGAGTTCTCAGAAGTCGCTAAAGGTAGCTGACTACGGGATATGAAATAGCTGCTGGAAAAGGTGACACCAGCTCCCAGCAACACCAGTGATAAATAAGTCGCCGCCTTTTTTAAAGGAGAAGCGGAAGAATTTTGAGATTTGGGGGTTCGGGTGTCTAGTACCATGAGATTCTGTTAAGAAACGTGGTGGATCTGGATGACGCGCTTGGGCTGAGTTTGAGCCACAATTCAGCACGCAGTTTGCCTGGACTGAAGTCGGCGTCATGCTCTTGAGAGCTGGCGTCAGCTGATATCGTTTTGTTTAAAGACAGAATCAAGATCACCTCCAGCTGACATTTATCAATGTAGACATTCTTTGTGTCATCTTTGTGACAGCCGTATTGAGCTTATATATTAAAGTTATTGAGCTTGTGTCTCAATGAGGCGGACACGGATTTGAGTGGTTGACCGCCGGAAGAAATTGCGGACGATTCAACTGAGTTTGCTGGAGTTTTTTTTCTAAAGTTTTCCAGTCTTCCTGCTCAAGAAGCTCAATGATTTGGTCGAGGCTGTGGCGATACGAAACGAGCGATCGCAATAGACATACTCGATTATACTGCGCCATCATCACACCTAGCTCTGGGTTGCCACCTCCGACACGGCTGGTATCACGAAAGCCAGAACTCGCTAACTGTTGTGCTAATTCTAAAACGGCTGGGTCAGTCTCACTTATACAAGCCTCAATTAAACTAGCGCTGACCATCACGGGTAGGTGAGAAATCCATGCTACCGCTCGGTCATGGTCTTCGGGGCGGCAGAAATAAACTCGTGAGGAAAGCGATCGCACAATCTCCTCGACAATTTTCACCCCCCTGGGGGGGGTCGTCTCAATCGGTGTTAGCACGTAGGGATTACCAGCAAATAGTCCAGATATAGCCGCTTCAATGCCACTGTGTGCCGTGCCTGCCATTGGATGTCCGCCCACAAAATTGGGCCACAAGGGGGCAACCGTCTCAACTACTGCCGTCTTAACTGAACCGACATCAGTGATGATCGCATTTGGGGAGAGATGGGGAATTAACTGCTGTACAGTTGACGCGATCGCAGCAATTGGTGTGCAGATGAAAACAACATCTGCCGCTGATAGAAGAGCCAGATTAACACTTGCCTCATCGACAGCGCCACATTCCACTGCCCTCTGACAAGTTTCCGAATTGCGAGAAACTCCTATTACTTGGTGACCCAACGCTCTCAAATCCAACCCTAGTGACCCACCAATTAGCCCCAGCCCTACGATCCCAATGTTCATCGATCAGCGCCATCAAACTTAAGCCTATGCAAGCATTAAATTAAGTTTTATGCAACAAATTAAGTTTTATGCAACGCTGAAGCTAAAGGAGACGACAATCTCCAATTTTGTGTCGATGTCTTTTTAGGTCACTAGTAGGTGCCCTTTAACTCACTTAGCGAGAAACTGAAATTTTCACCCGTAGCGCTTGGTCTACATTTATCCACTTGGAGTCAGTTCAAGATTAGCTTCAATGAATGTCAGGGAAATTCTCAAAAAATATGCAGCAGGAGAGAGAGATTTTACGGCGGCTAACCTCGCCGAAATGAACTTGAGTGGCGTAAACTTAAGCGGCGCTAATCTGAGTGAGGTCAACTTGAGTGTAGCTAACCTGAGTGGTGCTAGCTTGAGTGGTACAAATTTAAGCAGAGCCAGACTTAATGTCGCCAGACTTAGTAACGCCAATCTCTCTAATGCCAATTTGACACAGGCGAACCTCAATGTCACTAATTTGATTCGGGCTGATTTGAGGGGAGCCGATTTGTCACAAGCTAGAATGATTCGAGCGGAATTGATTCGTGCTGAACTGAGTGGAGCAAATCTTCAAGAGGCTAACCTCAGTGGCGCTGATTTGCGAGAAGCCGCCCTCCGACAAGCCCAACTCAGCCGCGCTACTTTAACTGAAGCTAACCTCCGGGGTGCCTTCCTGACAGGGGCAATCTTGGAGGGGGCAAATTTGAACGGAGCGGATCTGAGCCGAGCTGACCTTAGTGGTAGCAATTTTAGAGAGGCTGAACTCAGACAAACAAATCTGTCGTGTGCCAATCTCAGTGGGACAGACTTTTCTGGGGCAAATCTACGCTGGGCAGACCTTTCTGGGGCAAATCTGCGCTGGGCAGATCTGAGCAATGCGAAATTAAGTGGCGCTAACTTAATGGGAGCTGACTTGAGCAATGCTAATCTGATCAATGCCAGTCTGGTTCACGCCGATCTCACACAAGCACGGTTGATCAAGGCTGATTGGATCGGAGCTGATTTGACTGGTGCTATGCTCACAGGAGCAAAACTCTATGCAGTTTCCCGGTTTGGTCTGAAAACGGAAGGGATGATCTGCGACTGGGTTGACCTAAGTCCGGATGGCGATCGCAGCGAGATTTTCCATCTTTCCACTGATGATGGCACAAAAAAGTTTTTTAATGAAACCCGACCGACAGTGCAGATTAGCGTCGATGCTCCTTTAGATCTGAACGCCAATTTGGCTTTGGCATCGACCTATCATCAAATTGCTAATCTCTATCCAGCAATTAGTAAAGCTCCCAGCATTGAAGTAGGTGTTCGGAGAACCGTTCTCACTTTTCACACTGACAGCAACATCGATCTATTCACGATTGCTTACTTGGCGATTCTCCCCTTCAACGATGCAGCGCCAACACATCGAAATATCATTGCACTCGTCAACACACTTCAATCACAAGATTTAGAAAGTTTGGGACTCACAGAGCAAAAACGAATTGAGGAATTAATGGTAGTACTCAATCAAGCCATTGAGGAGATTAAGGCCATCAACTCCTTGAAAGTGGCACCTGACCTGAGGCCGCCAGCTAACTTTTTCCAAGCTCCCACTCATACAGTTGTTACCAACTCTAGTGACCAGGCCTTGAATGTCTATTACCACCGAGATTTTGGCAAGTATTTGATGAACCAATCTAGCTTGCCTGGTCGCTCCAAAAACGGCTTAAAGCAGATGCCAGAGGCAGCACTGCCGCCAGTGGGCAGAGTTATTGAATTTATTAAAGCTTTTGATTATGTGGGTCTATCGAACTCAACCTGAGCAATAAGCGATCCATTGGTGTCAACTTAAGAGCGGCTTGGCGGTTGAAACCGCAGCTACACAAGACTTTACCTGCCCGGAGCAGGTTCCAAAAACCCTTATTTTTCGTCAGTGGGCGCAGGCGGACTTGGTTGGTCTAGCCGCGACTTCCAGTCGCCACGGCTTAAGTGGACACCAATGTAAGCGATCGCGCCCCTTCAACTTTGGCTGCTCAGACCATCAAATCTCGCCCTGGCATAATTAGAAAGGGCGTCATTGCCGCCACTCTTGTTCAGAGAAGAGCAAAGTGTAAGGCTAATTGAGCGCTGGTGTCAATTTCTGGGGGCGTTCAGACGCTAGGTCTCGAGTGATTGAAGTAGAAGTCCATTCCTCTCTACGTGCTTTTCTGCGAGAGCAGGGGCAACCAAGCTGGCCGCATCATTTGACGATGGCGCGGCTGGTAGCACGAGCTTTGCGGCTGGGGCGTCCTGCCTTGATTCAGACGGGAAGCTCTCACTCCTCGTATTGTCTGAGTTACCTCGCACCCGCATTAATCTGGCCAGGTCCGGTGATTCTGGTGGCACCCTTACCGATACAGCAGTGGTTGCTGCGGGTCGAAATTCCCCGTCTGCAACAGTGGATTGGCACCGAGAAGGCAATTCAGACAGGCGATGCTTTTCCGGATGAGCGTTTCCAAGGGCTGCTGATTACCTCACCAGCCTCTTGGCTAGCAGACCGCTTGGAAGGTCACCAGTGGTTCCCTCCGGGCATCCCTACGCTGATTGATGGTGCCGATGACTTGGAAGGATGGGCGCGTAATCAGCTCCAAGCATGCATCCAACCGGGAGACTGGGACGAACTGATGCTAGGGCGACCACAATTGGCTGACTTGATTCGGGACGTTCGCGTACAGTTGACCAAAGCGGTATTTCAGCACCCTCCTAACCCTTATGAGTGCTGTCTAATTGAAGCGCAAGAGCAAGATACCTTGCGGCAACTGTTTGAAGTGCTACAGCCAAGCGCCAGTGAAGACCGATACCACTACCTGCCAACGCCCTGGAAAAATTTTTGGCACTGCTGGCAACGCTCTGGCCAGATGATGTGGGCAGCCATTGCGCGATCGCAGGGACAGTTTTCGTTGTACTGCGAGCCAGTAGAGGTGGCGACAGCCTTAAATCAAGTTTGGTCTCAGCAGCCAATAGTATTAATCGGTGAGGCACTGGACTTAGAAACTTCTGCCTCGGTTTACCGTCAGCAGTTGGGCTTAGGAGACTTGACTTGCTTAAAGTTTTCCCCAGACCGACACAGGGAACTGATTCAACTGTATCTGCCCGATGGGCTACCGATGCCCAATACACCGCGATTTCAAGACGCCCTAATTCAACAAGTTCGTACTCTCCTGACCCTCAGTAGCCATGTCAAAGGACTGGCGGTTCTTCTGGTGGGGGATGTCCCGCTTAAAGCTCAGCTGGGTGCGGTTTTAGCTGCTGAATTTGGTTCGCGGGTGCAGGTGGAAAAGACAGGTCTGGACGACCGAGGTATCCTTATCACTGGCTGGGAATTCTGGCGGCAACATCAAAATGCGATCCCGGCTCCCCAACTGCTGATGATTGCGACCTTGCCAATTCCTTCGCTGGAAAATCCTCTCGTTGCTGGTCAAGTGGCTTACTACAAGCAGCAGCGTCTAGACTGGTTTCGCCTGTATCTCCTGCCCGCTGCTTTGAGGGAATTACAACGAGCGATCGCCCCCGTGCGAGAGTCTCAAGGCGTTGTTGCCCTCTTAGACAACCGTGTGAACCACCGCAGCTACGGTCGTCAAGTCCTATCAGCCCTCAGTCCCTTTGCCAGGATTAACTATCTAGATGCCAGTTGGTTTAGACCAGACACCCCAAAGGCACAAGACCACTGGCTTTAAGAATTCTTAACTTGTTCTCAGTCCCGGCTGGCCACTCACTTACTTTTCATTTCGTAAAGAATCTTCCACTACCTCTCATCAAGAGCGCTATGATGATTCACATTAGTTAAAACAGTTAATCATGGGTGAAGCCAAGCGCCGTAAAGCCGCACTCGGAGAAAAGTACGGTCAAGAGGCAAACATTTTACCCTGGCTTCCGATTACCAAAAGTCAGGGTGAACAATTTGTAAAATGGACTACGAAAGGTGCCTGGATTGGCATCGGTTTTTTAGTGGTCTACTGGCTGACAATTCGGTTAATTGGGCCAGCATTTGGTTTGTGGGAAGTCAATTAGTGCTTGTTCTTGACAAGTTATTGGTTTAAAGCGTCGGTTGTACTAGAGCCGTGTACTGGGCCTGCTGCTGGCAGATAACTATTATTTATATCTGTCGGTTTGCTTAAAGCTTAAAGATTTAAATTGTTGTGTTGATGGACTTGACAAGCAATCTTTCTACAGATAGAACCAGATTAAGCTTACTAAGCTTTAATATCCAAGAGCGCAGGGCTGCTTGTTAGGGTTGAGCCTTCAGGGCAAATTCTGAAACTATTGGTCTACTGCCAAGTTTATCGGGTTCTATTACTTAATACTTTCATAGTTCTGATCTAACCTCTCCCAAAACTTGAAGGTTAAATTCTTAAAAAAGTATAAAAGATCTAAAATTTAGGAGTGGTGTTTGGAGGACAAACGTGTTTATACGACTTGCAGAGCAACACCGTCAATTTGTCCAAGATTTGGTGATGAATCTCCAAGCCTTGGCAATTGTACTAGAGAACCGAGGATACTTAGCTTCTTGCTATACCTGCGGTAACCAGATGAATAGCGCATCGTTTATGGTCAGCCTGGGGGATAACCATTTGATTCGCTTTTTGGTCTCAGATTACGGGATCACTTGGACTGAAATGCGGGATGACCGAGAATTGATGAAGTTGGAAGGCGCTGAGGCAATCAGCCAACTGCAAGACCTAGCCAATCTTGTTAAATACCAAATTCGACCTTCTGAAACTCGCCCTCCAGTAACAAACCGGGTCTAAACCCAACTCATCCCATTCTCATGCTTCCATCTGACGATTGCCTTTGACTCGCCAGCAATATCCTTCCTGCTTTGTCAATCGGCAACCGTCAAGGAGTGTCTAGCGTTTTGAGGCTGGGAGTGTCGATTATCAAAGGGTTCGATAGAGAAATAAGGATACGTCATGGCGTTTCTACTGTTATTGATGCTATGAAATACTGCCTATTGCTGCTTAAGCTCACATTCTGCACCCTGAAGTGTCACACTACGTGAGTTTGGGCAGCTTGGTGCTAGTGGAGGTTGCGGACTGCGGCTTTAAATTAAGGTTTTCATCAAAGTCTATTAAATTTTACAAATCGATACAAGGCGCAATATAAACAAAAAATTATAAATTTCAGGATTTTTTCTAATCCCTGTCAAAGTATTAATAGGTTCAAATGGGGTCAGCCAATATAAAGACCCTAACTATACAAAAAACACAAACTCTTGCAGAGCGCTAGTTTCCACGAATAGGACAACTGGCGCTTTGCACTTTGGAGTTGTGCCAACTAGAGCATCAGCCCAGTGATGGCAATAAAAATGAATGGAGATAGGAAGATAGCTTGATTTTACTATTCACCCTATCTCCCCATCCTTTACACCCCCTCATACCAAATCCGTTTCAATAATCCCCTTATTCCCTCTCAGAGGGGGAGAAATTGTCCAGTGAACCAAAAAAGGGGTGTACAAGGTGGATTTGGTATTACCTCCTCGTCTCCAGGAAGTGGTCAGTTACTTCTGCCAAGCTGCACTACTACTTACCAGGTAGGGGGAAGAAATCGGCGGAACCCGACCTGCATTGACCAGCGCCTGGTAGACAAAAGCCGCCACTTCTGCACGGCTGGCGTTTTGGTTAGGGCTGAGTTGATTGCGTGTCGGATAGTTCACGACCAGCTTGTTCTTAGTGGCACCAGCAATAGCAGTAAGCGCGTAGTTCGGAATCTGAGAAGTATCAGTGTAAGCAGATAACACACTTGTATCCTCAGAGCGTAATTTCAGACCACTGACCAGAGAAACTAATACTTGGACTTTCGGGATACGCTCCTCAGGTCGAAAGACTAGCCCTGGATACCCGGAGAGAAAGTCTCCCCGATAAGCCGTTTGGATAGCCTGATAAGCCCAGTAATCGCGGCGGACATCAACAAAATCATTGGCAGATTTTTGAGCTGCTGGGGAAAAGGCTTTGGCAATAATTGCCGCAAACTGAGCGCGGGTGACTGGCTCGCTGGGGCGAAAGGTTCCATCTGGAAACCCAGCAATCACATCCTTACTAGCTAGGGCTTCAATGTAGGCTTGAGCCCAGTGACCTTGGATATCCTGAAACTTGGTTGCTACTGGTGCTGCCACAAAGTCTACACGACCAGCAATGCGTTTTTGATCGATATCGTTACCAACAGCGAGTATAGTCTTGCTGCTGGTCGCATTGTTGACGTCCAAACTCCCGTTGTTGCGAATGCGATTCTGACCGGGACTATCTGCGGTGCCGAGATTGGGTTGAGCATTGCTAATTGCTACCACACCATTACGCTTGTTGCTCTCAATAGTGTTCTTTCGAAGTACTGGAGTGGCTGAGCCAGTGACTACAACCCCATCATCGTTTTGGATAATGGTATTTCCTTCAACCAATGGGGATGCGTTCTCGCTAATGGAAACGCCTATGCCGGTTTCCTGAAATACATTGTTGCGAACCTCTCCTGCAGACTGACGGGCGACTGTAATACCATTCCCCTCGTTCTTGGTGAAGACATTATCTTCAATCTTGGGCTTCCCAGCACCACTCACAAAAACCCCCTCTCGCTTGTTGCTGGAAAAGGTGTTGTTGCTAACTGTAGGATTGGTGGATTCGATCCACACTGCCGTGCCGCGAGTATTCGGGTTAGTAGCAGAGATTCCAGTAATTTCGCTGTTGTTTTCGGCTCGAATTGTAACGTTCTGACCCGCCGCCGTAGGACTAACGTAGCCACCTCCGCCGATAATTCCTATCCTCTGACCCTTATTGGATGGCTCTCCTCGCAAAATGACACCCTCTTTGACAAGGAGAGGAAAGACTTCACCCGTTTGGCTAGTATAACTACCGGGAGCCAGCTGAACGACTGTCCTAGATGATGCCTGCTGGAGTGCATAGGCGATGGTGCGATAAGGGGTGGCTTCACTGTTACCGGAACCAGCTGCATCCGTACCAGTGCTGGGATTGACGTAAATAATTGTGGCCCCCGCTGGTATTTGTGCGATCGCTGTCGCTGGTGCTGAGTTTGACCAGGCAGGGAGCGTTACAGTGCTGCCTCCAAATAGCAGTAGAGCGGTTATTAAGGACGCCCGGAAGGTTACTTTAGTGGCGGTTTGTTTGGTGGAGCTCACAGCTAGTCGAAAAGAAGAACTGCGATGAGAACCCTGGTGTGTCATACACTTTATGTCTGTTATCTGCTTCATCAAAAAACTCCGTTGGAGACCCTAGGTTCAGCGCTTTACTCCTGGGGAGGAAAACGGGTTAAATCTGACCACTCAACGTGCTTAGATTTGACAATCCCGGCTGCGGTTTAACGAGTAGTTCAGTTGAGCGCTGAAGCAACTGAACCTTCCGGACTGAAAACTGAGCAAGTCTTTTCCAGTTGATATCCAGTTGATATCAATCATGGCTTGTCAAATTTCTGACATCACCGCCACAGCAAATTGTATCCCTCTAGCAAGCAGTACAAATTACACTTGCCCTCTAAGGGGTTTTTCGGAGTTCTAGTTACTGAAACCTGACGTGTAAAGGCAACTAGGTCGATCGCCTTTACACTAGGTCTCGTAATTAGTCGCTCTCATGGGGCTTTTACTCCCCTAAGTTAAGTAGGTTCGCGAGTGTAGGCTACTTGAGCAGGTCATTGTACCCTGGAGGAGAATTCGCAGGGTACTTACGCGTAGAACTTTTTTGAGGCGATCACGCTAGGCGATCGCTCAAGTTTTACACCACCTCTCTCGGGTTAGCCAGCCCTCTGAGGCAATCAGTTTCAGGTATCCTCAGCAAAAATGTAACGGTACAGCTCACTTGGGTCAGGTTCAGGACTTGACTCGGCAAACTGAACCGCATCATTGATCGTATCCTGGATTTTTTTGTCGATCGCTTTGAGTTCTTCCTGGTCTGCCAGGTTTTGCTCAGTTAGGTAGGCAGCAAGCTTTTTGATCGGGTCGCGAGTGAACCAGAATTCCTTCTCTTCTTTGGAGCGAAGTTCATCGGGGTCAGCCAGAGAGTGACCTCGGAAGCGATAGGTGAGGGCTTCAATTAGCGTTGGACCTTCTCCGGCACGCGCACGAGCGATCGCTTCTTGAGCCACAGCCCGCACCGCCAGAACATCCATCCCATCCACTTCCACACCAGCCATTCCGAAAACACTGGCTTTTTTGTAAATCTCCGGCTGGGATGTCGCCCGTTCGTGAGCCATCCCAATCGCCCACTTGTTGTTTTCTACAACATAGAGAATTGGCAGTTTCCAAAGCGCTGCCATATTCAAACATTCAAAAAACTGACCGTTATTGCAGGCTCCGTCTCCAAAAAAGCAAGCCGTTACCTGATTAAAGCTAGCGTCTCCCAAAGCTTCTCGGCGGTACTTGCTTGAGAAAGCCGTACCCGTGGCAACGGGAATCCCCTCAGCAACAAAGGCATAACCTCCCAGCAGATGATGTTCTGCCGAGAACATATGCATCGAACCGCCGCGCCCCTTACTACAGCCAGTCGCTTTGCCAAATAACTCCGCCATCACCTCCCGCGCCGGAACCCCAGCACTCAAGGCATGGACATGGTCGCGATAGGTGCTGCAAACATAATCGTCGTCTTGACGCAACCCCTTGATCACGCCGGTTGATACGGCTTCTTGACCGTTGTAGAGGTGGACAAAACCAAACATCTTGCCCCGGTAGTACATCTCGGCACACTTGTCCTCAAACAAGCGCCCTAGCACCATATCCTCGTACAGAACCAATCCTTCTTCTTTGGTGATTTTGGCGTCTTCAACTTTAAATTCGGGTAAAGTTCGTTCCTGAACCATTGACTTGTAGTATCCTTGCAGCAACAGTAGAATAAATCTTTTCTCAACACTTGTTCAGCTGTTTTCCAGCTAAAGTAAGGTTGAACACAACTCTAACTTGAGTCAAAACAGCACCACTGGTTTAAAATCAAACTATCTCATTTAGAGGATGAGCGGCGGGGATTGCTAAAATTACTAACATCAATTTAGCAACTCGACCCAAGCGGCTGGACTGGAGGCTTGTGCCAAATCGGTGACAGCTCGAAAGCCACAGTACGTTTTTTGACAACGCTATTGGCTACTATACGTTAATTCAGAAGCTTTCATCGCTGGGGAAGTGGACCGTGCGAATTCCGCTCGATTACTACCGAATATTAGGACTGCCGATTCAGGCTACGGCTGAACAGCTGAGCCAAGCTTATCGCGATCGCGCTTTGCAACTACCTCGCCGGGAGTATAGCGAAGCCGCAATCTCGTCGCGCAAACAACTCCTTGACGAAGCCTATGCGGTTCTCTCTGATGCCGAAGAGCGCTCCGCCTACGATGCCAGCTTTCTTGCCAAAACTTACGAACAGGAGCCAGACCAGCGGGTAGCCTTAGGCCCCACTGGTACTAGCGAAGCGACAGAGGCTTCTGTCGATCCCCACACCCCCAGCATTGAAATAAAACACGAGCAGTTCATTGGAGCCTTGCTGATTCTTCAAGAACTTGGAGAATACGAGCTCGTACTGAAGCTGGGACAACCTTACTTGGGGACGCGCGACAGCATTAGTTTAGACAAGGGTCGTTTAGGAGACCCTCAACTGGTTCGACCGGACATTGTTTTAACAATAGCGCTTGCCTGCATGGAACTCGGTCGAGAGCAATGGCAGCAAGGTCAGTATGAAAATGCCGCAACCTCCCTGGAGACCGGTCAAGAATTACTCCTGCGGGAAGGCTTATTCGCCGCAGTACGAGGGGAAATCCAGGCAGATCTGTATAAACTTCGCCCTTATCGCATCCTGGAATTATTGGCGCTGCCGGAAGAAAATATTGTTGAACGGCGCAACGGTATGCGGCTGCTGCAAGAAATGCTACAGGAGCGAATTGGCATCGATGGTACAGGTGACGACCAATCAGGTTTAAGCATTGATGATTTTCTCCGCTTTATCCAGCAGTTGCGTGGCTATCTGAGTGCCGCTGAACAGCAAACTTTGTTTGAAACAGAAGCACGACGCCCTTCGGCCGTTGCAACTTACCTGGCGGTTTATGCCCTAATAGCACGAGGGTTTGCTCAAAGACAGCCTGCCTTAATTGCTCGCGCCAAGCAGTTGCTGATGCGCTTAGGCAGACGCCAGGATGTCCATCTTGAACAGGCGGTGTGTGCCCTGCTATTGGGTCAAACAGAAGAAGCCAGTCGTGCCTTGGAACTCAGCCAAGAGTACGAACCCCTCGCCTTCATTCGCGAACATTCTCAGGGGGCCCCAGATTTATTGCCTGGATTGTGCCTGTATGGGGAGCGTTGGCTGCAAAAGTCGGTGTTTCCTCACTTTCGCGACTTGGCTGACCAGAAGGCATCTTTGAAGGAATACTTTGCCGACGAGCAGGTGCAAGCGTACTTAGAAGATCTGCCAGAGTCACCAACGGAAACCAACAATGAGTGGGCTGTTGTGCAATCCCAGCAGAAGACCGCCTATGCGTCCACAGCCTCATCAAGAGGCATCAGTGAGCCAATAGCGTTTCGTCGCTCCGATTACCAGGTTTCAGAAGAAAGTGGAAGCTTGCCCCTGCATGGGCAACAGGGAGCGGGTTCTGGTCTACAGCACTCTGTAGGTGGTGAACGGGCAGTGATGGGGTCACAATGGTCAGCTGAACGAGAGCCTGCTGCTGCCACAACTAGTCGGGCGGCAACGTTGGGGGCAACTACTGAGCGCTTGGCTGCGTCTGGGGTCTCAACTCTGCCCCCAGCCCAACGGGTGCCTAGAACGCCGACGGCAGCAGAGTCAACAGTTACAGGCTTACCTAACGAGTCGTCTCCTAAGTCGTCGCGCCGACAGCGTAACTCAAAAGGCGGTTCCGACCTACTGACAAAGCGATCGCGTCAGACAGATTCTGTACCAAATGCGTCATCTGGTGCAGGACAAAGCCTGGAGGGTCTACCGCCTGATCGTAATCAACGTTTACCTGATAAGGCCAAGTCTTCAACAAAAGCCGGACGCCTAGTTTTACTTGCCATTATTGCTTTGGTAGGAGTAGGAATCCTTGGTTTGATGGTGACTAAAGCCCTGAGTTGGATACAAAATCTCAGAGCTCCAGCACTAGAGGGAGAGCAGGCACTTGTGCGGATAGACCAGCCTCCGGTACCGATTCCTGCACCTGACAGTCAGATGAATGCTCCAGATGGGCCTCTGACTGGGGAAACAGCTCAACAAGTGATCCAAGCCTGGTTGACCACCAAGTCCCTTGCCTTCGGTCCAGATCATCAAATTGATAAATTAGAGCAAATCTTAGCTGAACCAGCTCTGTCGCGCTCGCGGCAAAACGCTGAAGACGAAAAGCGAAACAACTCTTACTGGCAGTACAAGCACGCTGTTGAGGTGACCTCGGTTAATACAAGTCCTACAAATCTAGATCAAGCAACGGTAGATGCAGCGGTTAAGGAAGCTGCACAGTTCTACCAAGGTGGTCAGCTGGATCAGGGGACTTCCTACAATAAAAACCTACGAGTTCAGTATGAGGTAGTGCGAAAACAGGGGCGGTGGCTCATTAAAAATATGGCAGTTCAGTAATCGAGTGACTGAAACTCTGTTTCATAATTGCCTTCCTAACTCAAAGAGTAGAATTGCCTAGCTCCGTCGAATCAGACCTGCAAGCTTCTGTTGGGTTTGTTATTCCTGTTGCCTTCCTGCTAATGGGCATTCGACTGGGACAAATCTAAGGATGGAAGAGCTTTCAGATCGCCCTAGTTCCTTCTCTATTGAAAGCTGTAGTTTTGCCGGGGATCGTAGGAATCGGGACAACCTTAATAGGTCTGTCGTTAGCCTCTCGATTGGCACTGGTTCTGATGTCAGGGATGCCGACAGCATTTGTTGGTCTGATT
>DATNPI010000401.1:0-8278 GCA_036703325.1 Coleofasciculaceae cyanobacterium | reverse complement strand
CAAGAATAAGAAGTTTTCGCATCAGCTTCTGGGTGTGCGCTGCGCCAGTAAAGACGATCAAGAGATTGTTAATTGCTATGGTGCTGAAAATTTGGTGACGGTTCGTGGGCCAGCGGGCTTTGGATTTGTAGAAGATTCCTGTTGTTTTCACAAAGGCACTCTACCAACTGGGAAAGAACGCTTGCTTCTACAGATAGAGTATGCCATCAATGACTATGGCGATATTAGAGAGTTCTAGATAGTCGTAGAGACGTATTTTCGGGCACGGCTTTGTCGAACCGGCCGAACGTCTCTACAAGATTGTGCTATACCTACTAGTGCATCAGGGCAGAAATAAGTAACTCGTTAATATCATCCCCTCACCCCCTCGTCTCCAGGAAGTGGTCAGTTACTTTTGCCAAGCTGCACTAGCTAAACGGCTGCTTTGGGATTAAATCGACCTACATTTCTGAGAGCGTCTAGAAATGCGAAAACTGCTGGAGTCTGAAGGGCATTAGTTAGAACAGCTGCCCCAATTATTCTTTGCAAAGGAACTGGTAAATTGCACACCTGAATCCCTGCGGGTATGGGTTTAGCAGCAAGACGGGGGAGAATTGCTGCCCCTAAGCCTTGCATTACCATGCTAATGATTGTTGAGTCTTCCCGAATCTCATAAGCAATTCTCAGAGGATAATCCGAAATCCCCAAGTGGTTGCGAATCCGAATAGAGCAGCTATCTATAGAAGGTACGATTAAGGGGTAGACTGCTAACTGCTCCCAAGTAAGTTGAGCACTTCTCAATCTTGAATTTGGTGGAAGCAGGGCAACGTAGTCATCCCGTAAGATTTCCCAAGTTTCAAATTCTTCACCCGATGGTAGGTAGGTGAAGCCAATATCGGCATAGCCTTCACGCAAAGCTTGTTCCACCCCGACAAAATCGACAAATTCAGTAATACCTACAGCAATTTCTGGGAAGTGAGTACGGAACCGGGCAATTACCGTTGGCAGGATATGAGTTGCCACACTACGAAAAGCAGCAATTCGCACTTGTCCCCCATGTAAGCCTTTTTCTAGATTGGCTTCCTTAACTATCCCTTCGAGCAATTGCAGCACCTGACGGGCTTGAGCAATTACCCGTTCTCCAACAGGTGTCAAATGCGCTCCGTGACGCCCTCGCGAGAGTAACTGCACTCCTAACTCCTCTTCCAGAGTAGCGATCGCATGGCTGACAGCTGACTGAGATAGCTCCATCTGCAAGGCTGCCTCACTAAAATTGCTGTAGTCTGCCACCGCTACTAAGGCACGCAACTGGGAGATTTTCAACTTGTAGGGATTCATCTCATTCATCGGGATGCTGCACGGGCTGTCTGAATTATTGCAAAAGGTATCAGATTATTTTGAACTCGATGTATCGATTTTATTCATACAAGGTATGCAAATAATGCTTTGTTGGTCTATTAAACAATGGTTAAGCTTAATTTGTGAGGAAAAATAACAAGTGCATTCTTGCCAAAAGGTGCTTTTTGTATGACGAATTATACCAACTATTCCGACAGGGAAAAACTAGAAATTCTCTTCAATAGAAATGACCCAAGTCAGGTCAAACAATCCAAATTACTTTTAATACTAAATAGCGTTTGGAAATATATAGTCACAGCCCTTACCAAGGAGCAGGAGCCGCAAATATGGCAAAGCTCTGACCGCTCCGGCAAAACATGGTGGCATGGCTACGATCCGGTCACAGGAAGCTCTGTCTGTAAGGATTCCGAAGCAGAAATGCGAATTTGGCTGGAAAAGCGTTACTACCAATAAGTCATTTGAAGGTTGAAGTGTAAAGGAGGAAGTATGAAATTCTCCTGGTTTAGCGATATTCACGAAGTGAATGCTCTTAGGTTTGAAAAGTTCCAACATAAGATATTAAGTAAGACTCATTACTTTCTAATTTGTCCTCTAATCAATTTCTGGTGGTTTAGCGGCTACTACGGACAGTTTATTGCTTACCGTCGATAACACAAAATGACGAGTAGCATGGGACATAACCCCCGGTATCGGCTGGGGGTTTTTGTTGGCTTTTTGCACCATAAGCTGATTGAGAACGATAAGAACGATAAGAATGTTATTAAATTTTTCGAGTACAAACTTTGGAGGAGAATTGGCGGCGCTGGGTGCCGCGTTTTTGTGGGCGTTGTCTGCGGTAGTTTATGCTCACCTAGGTCAAAAAATACCGCCGATGGCACTGAACCTGAGCAAAGGAGTAATTGCGATCGCCTTCATTGCCTTGACTTTAATTGTGCAAGGCAACTACCTGCCTACTGAAATGGCTGCTGTTCCTCTAGGATTCCTGCTACTTAGCGGTATCCTGGGCATTGGTTTCGGTGATACCTTTTACTTCGAGGCGTTAAACAACTTAGGAGCCAGACGAACGCTGCTATTGCAAGCCTTGGCTCCACCCTTAGCTGCACTCATCGCCCTCATCTTTTTGCAGGAAGCCCTGAGTTCAGGCGCTTGGGCAGGAATTTTTATCACGCTATTGGGAGTTACCTGGGTGATTGGTGAACGGGTACCTGGTACGGATAGTCAAGCCATAAACCTGCTTCGAGGCATTAGTTTTGCACTCTTGTCTGTCCTAGGACAGGCAAGCGGAGCCGTTTTATCTCGCGCTGCCCTCGCAGAAACAAGCATCAGCCCTCTCTGGAGTACGTTATTACGACTTATCGGTGGTGTGTTGGTGTTGCTGGTGTGGATGCCCTTAAAACAGCCACCGACACATTGGGTCAAACCATTGCAGTCCAAACAGTTGCTGGGCATCATCGCCATAACTGCTCTGTTCAGCACCTATCTGGGCATCTTACTTCAACAGACGGCCTTCAAATATACGGCAACGGGGATTGCTCAAGCGCTGCTTGCGACAAGTCCCTTGTTTGTACTGCCGATCGCGCTTTTGATGGGTGAGAGGGTTAGCCCTAGAGCGCTCTTAGGTGTACTAGTAGCACTAGGGGGAATAGGGTTGTTGTTTGGCTTGCAGTAGCTATAGGTTATTTAAGGCATACAGATAATGTTTCCGGGTAAGGGCACGATAATACCCTTGCCCCCATTGGCAACAAGTTAAGGCTGTATGCTAGTTGTCAAGAGGTTTTCAGAGGATTGCTGAAAAAAAAATGGTCAGAACCTCTTTGGATATCAGGAAAGGGAGCAACAATTAACTTAATGTTCGGTTTTCGTTGCTGTTTAACAATACCTAAAATTTTTCAGATATCCTCCCAGAATGGCGACTCCTTTAGACTCTTTATCACCCCCATTTCGGTTAATTACTTTTCCTGTTAGTCACTACTGTGAAAAAGCGCGCTGGGCGTTGACTAGGTTGAACATTCCCTACATTGAAGAACGTCACGCACCGCTATTTCATCGCTTGGCGACAGGTCGTGTGGGGGGAAAATCTGTTCCAGTATTAATTGCTGGGGCGCAAGTTTTTACTGACTCAAAAGATATTTTGAAATATTTGGATACGATCACCCCAGAAACTACCAAGTTGTACCCTTGCGATCCTGAATTGCTCAAGCAAGTTGAGGAGTTGGAAGCATTATTCAACACTCAGCTTGGAACTGCAACACCGACTTGGGAGTATTCTTACACATTGCATAACCCCAAGCTGGCAAAACGCCGATTTATGTATGGGGTACCATTCCACGAACAAGCATTATTTCCCCTCATATTCCCATTAATTAGCTCCACGATTCGTCGCCAAATCAACGTTACAACAGAGGCGACTACTAATGCTCACGCACAGATTACACAAATCTTTGAAGCTGTGGGTAACTTGTTGGCAGATGGACGTACTTACTTAGTGGGCGATCGCTTCTCGGCTGCCGATCTAACCTTTGCAGCGCTTTCAACGGCTGCTGTCAGACCGCCTGAGTACGGTGATGCCGCACTTGCACTGTCGAATTTGGAGCAATTACCGCCCAAAATGGCAGAGGAGGTGCGTGCGTTCCGAGAGATGCCAGCAGGAGCATTTGCTTTACGACTGTGGCGGAGCCGTGCAGCAGTGATTTAACGCAAATTAGCTTGTAGGGTGGGTTAGGCGTAGCCGTAACCCACCACATGGCTGTTGTCTGATCGACATGGATGCGTTACGCGAGAGCTAACGCATCCTACTAGGTCGGGATAAGGGCACGATAATACCCTTGCCCCTACCGACCAATAGACTCCAAAATTTAACGCAAATTCGGTGGAGCTTGCTCAGGGATAGTCCAGAAGTAAACGGTGTGCATACGCCCCGGCCCCTGTACTTGCACCACTTGGTCTGGCTTCCACTCACCCATGTCGAAGTCGTGCGACACGATGCGCGTGCCTGGTTTAAGTTGCTTGAACAGCAACGGCCGCAACTTCACGTTGAGCTGAGGAAGCAGGTAGAGTGTCACGACTGTTGCTTTGCTAATATCAGTCTGGAAAAGGTCTTGTTGGAGAATCTGTACGCGATCGCTTACACCAGCCTTTTTGGCATTTTCTCTGGCTTCCTGGACGAGTTCTGGACGAAGTTCTATGCCAACGCCTGTTGTACCGAACTTTTGCGCTGCCGTAATTACAATCCGCCCATCACCACTACCAAGGTCGTATACAACATCGTCTTTCGAGACTTTAGCCAGTTCAAGCATTTTCGCGACAACGGTATCCGGTGTCGGTACGTAGACAACATCGGGTTCACGTTGTGGGGATTGAGTACCGGGGGTCGATTGTGGGGTTTGAGTATCAGGAGATGGTTGTTGAGCTTGAGTATTGGGAGATGGTTGTTGGGCTTGAGTATTGGAAGTTGATTCCTGGATTTGAGTATCGGCAGTAGGCGGCCGAACACACCCAGATAGTATGAAGCTACCAACACTCAAACTTGTAGCTAGTAATAACAAGGTTCGTTGTAACGGCATTGTAAGTTTCTCCTAATTCACTTAATTGAATCTTTACAAGTGGCTGTTCAAGAGGAGCGACGCTGCATCCACAGCAACACCGGGATGCCTGCTGCTACCACGGCGACACCAACGAGCGCTCCTATTCCGGTATAGGCAAGGCTGGAGTAAAGCAAATACCCGCTAGTGAGGCAAAATAAAATCGGCGTCAGGGGATAGAGAGGAACGCGGAATGGTCGGGGGACATCAGGTTCCTTGAACCGCAAAATGAATAGTGATATCCCAGTCAGCAGGAAAAAAAACCAGAACACCGGAGCGGTGTAGTCCACCATCGTCTTAAAGCCCTGGCGTTGCAAGCTGCCTAAAACCACTAGACCTAGAGAGATTGCACCCTGCACGAGTAAAGCTTGGGTGGGTGTATTAGCACGCTTGTGCCAGCATCCCAGAAAAGTAAACAGGGAAAAGTCTTGGCCTAAGGCATAGTTGGTTCTAGCACCTGTGAAAACTGTGGCATTCATCGAACTCAAGGCAGCAACTGTAATCAGCAGACTAATGAATGCTGCACCTGGCTCCCCAAAAGCCCGACGCATTAAATCTGCTGCCACAGCTTGAGACTGCGCCATTCCAGAGACTCCCAACCCATGCAGGAAAGCCATGTTGACCAGTATGTAAACCCCGCTGATGATGCCGATGCTCCACAGCAAGGCCCGAATCATGTTGCGCCTCAAGTCTTGCAACTCTGCCGAGATATAGGCGGCTTCATTCCAACCACCGTAAGACAGCAGCACAAAAATCATGGCTAAACCCACGTTGCCATTAGAGGTAGGCTCTTTTGGCACTACAGGTGCAGCAGTTCCCGCCCAGGCAAAACCGACAACAACCACTAACAGTAAGCCTAGGACTTCTGCGATCGCTAACCCATTCTGTGTCCACTTCCCCTGTTGCACACCCAGCAGGTTCACTCCTGTGAAAAAGGCGATCGCGATCGCTGCATAAATGGACGGAGAATAAGAACCCAAAGGCAATAGCTGTGAGGCATAGTCGCCAAACACGAAACCTAATAGTACGATTGAACCCGTTTGCAGCACCGTCATCCGTGCCCAGCCAAACAGGAAGCCAATGTTCCTACCAAAAGCACGTATGAGGTAGTGGTAGTTACCACCAGGATGGGGATAGGCTGTCGCCAGTTCGGCGTAGCACAAGGCACCTACTAGGGAGATGAACCCGCCCAATAGCCACAACAGGATTACCATATTGGCACTGCCAGCATTGTCGGCTACTAGGGCAGGGGTTTCAAATATGCCAGCACCAATAACAATTCCAACGATAATGGCAACTGCATCGAAAAAAGCCAGGGTTGGCTTTGGGGAAGTCGCTTCGCTTGCATTGAATGCAAGGTTTTGTGATCTATTGTTCGCAGGTCTGCTCACTCTAAACACTCTTGCTGAGTTGAATTAACAAATTCCTGGATGGGTATTGCCGAGATTAGTGCAAAATAGTACACGCTTTTAAGCTACTTAAAGACGACAAATCATGAAAGGTTTTGTTGGCATGAAGCTTTTACAAGATTGTGGTCTAATCCCAGAAAAATGTCGAATCCATGTTGCACAAAACTGATAAATAGGTTGTGCATTGGCGTCGCTTCTTTGTTAGCTTTGTGTTTACGAAATACCCTTTAGCTTACTACTAAACAGGTATTTTTCATTTTTTAAATGAAATTGTGCATATCTACAACACTTGGCAGACGTTATATTGGGCTGCGGATTCAGATGGTCTTTTTTCCGTCGTTTCCCAAAAGAAACCTAATAGCCATCACTATTTGAACATTGGTATCTTGACAGGTAATATTTTTTATTTAATCTTCCAAAAGGGTGATTTAGCAATTGGTAATCGAGCAAAATTAGGATAATGGATGATTGGGTTATTGATTCAGTAATTCAAATAGCGACAACAAATTAAGTGATAGGATGTTCCCCTATCACAAATCTCCCAGTTAAACCCTACATTATAGTTATTACTAAATTTATAGGGAGCGTTTCAGCGCAAGAGTTAATCCATCAGCAATGGAGACAAGGCTCAGACTCACTCGTTCATCTTGGTGTAATTTATTATTAAAAGCCCGAATGGCTTTGGTACTTGCATCTTGTACCTGAGGGTCTGCAACTCGTCCTGACCAGAGAACATTATCAATGGCAATTAGACCACCAGGGCGAATTAACTGAAGCGATCGCTCATAATACCTCTCATAATTTCCCTTGTCAGCATCGATAAAGGCAAAATCAAACGTTTGGGCCTGTCCATCTGCCAATAGCTTGTCTAGTGTCTCCAATGCCGGTGCTAGTCGCAAATCAATTTTGTCAGCTACCCCAGCCGCTTTCCAATAGCGATGAGCAACTGCGGTGTACTCCTCACTGACATCACAAGCCACTATTTTGCCATTAGGAGGAAGTGACAGAGCAACACAAAGGGAGCTGTAGCCAGTAAAAACACCAACTTCTAAGGTTTTTGTTGCACCCAATAGCTGAACCAGAAGTGCCATGAACTGACCCTGTTCTGGCGCAATCTGCATTCTGGCATTGGGAAGACTAGCGGTTTCTTCCCGTAACTGCTGGAGAATGTCTGGCTCCCGCAAAGAAGCTGACAATAAGTAATCGTAGAGCTGATTATCAAGGCCAAGAGTCTTTTTTAACATTGTTGGTTAGGAAGATTGAAGATGCCCACTGCCCATCCTATTGTTGGAGATTAGCATGGCTAGAGCCGCCGAATTGATAGTTCGCATTGTTTTGACTGTAGTTTTCCTGATTGGGTTCACTGCTTGTGGAACAAATACTCCGCCTTTAAGCGTGGCACCAGGTAAGCCGCTAGTGCAAAAAGCGATCGCCCTCCAAGTCAGTCAAACCCAACAGCAGCTAACTCAACAGTTGCAATCCTCACCCCCAAAATTTGAAATCACTCAGGTAACGCTTAAACAACTGGAACCCTTGTTCATTAACGATTTACCCACCTACCATGTCCGGGGTACTTATAACATCAAATTTGAGCTACCCCAGCAGCAGGTAACTCAGCAAAACAATCCCTTCGATGTCTACCTACAGCGGCAAACAGAAGGTAAAACCTGGCGTCTAGCTATACCTCAGAGCATTGGCAAAGGTGCAAATGCTAACTGGCGCACCTACCTGATTCGATAAAAATAGGGGCTATGGTCTAGGCTCTAGGGGGAGAGATGTTCATCCTTGGTGGCGGCGAATCCACCATGATCAGGACTTACGCAACTGTCACAAGCAACGGTGCGACAGCGCTGCGCCGAGGGCTAAGAAACTAAACGATAAATAGTGGAATATCCGGACGCTTCAACTGCTCAATTAAATAATTTGAAAGCAACGAGTGCTTAATTTGAT
>DATNPI010000334.1:0-3978 GCA_036703325.1 Coleofasciculaceae cyanobacterium | reverse complement strand
CCGCATCCTGGTTTTCTGTGTTGTTGGAAAGCCCAGAATAGGCTTGAACACAAGTCCAGGTAATGCCGTTGCTATCTGTAATTTCTCGTTCCATGACTATTCTTTGAGTTACTTTACTTCTGTAAGGTTGGGAGCGATCGCTTCTTGATGTTGCTCGATCCAGTCCCATGCCCATTGAAAGGGTACACCTACTCGTTGGGCAGCTTGTTCATCTTCGGGGCGATCGCCTACATACAGCGAATTGTGAGGAGTATGTTTGTGTCTGACCATTGCTAGTTGCAACATACCCGATCGCGGTTTGCGGTACTGTCCAGACCACTTGGTTTGGCTGTGGTTATGAACGTTGTGACGAGTGACGCGGAAACACTTTCTGCCCTCAAAGTCGGGGCAGAAGTAGATTTCTCTCAACTCGGGGAATAACTCCAGCGTGTATTGCTGTTCCTTGATGCACTCCTGCATAGACTTATGACCTGCGGCAACTCCGCCTTGGTTGGTGATGCCAACAATAATCCAATCGTCTTTGTAGGCGTGAATGGCAATCTGGGCACCTTCAATAATGCGTTGATCTTTTGGATGTTGGAAGTGTTGCTGTCCGCTGAGTGGTTCGCGGAGCGTACCGTCCATATCTATTAGTAATAAGCTCATCATTCTTTGATGAAATTGCCTGTTTTATTCGACATTTTAAGCTGCGATTCACTTCCTTTCCTCTAGCTAAGTAGGTGGGTATTAATATTTGTCGTTGAGGCAAGGCAGAGGGCAAAGGGCTTTTATGCAGAAGGGAAGAGGATTTTCGTCCATTAACATTTACTTATATACCTTCGTTTATTTGCGCCTACCTACTTAATGATTAGATTTTGGTCAAGGTACAACCTCAAATTAGGAGAGAATTTATGACAGTAGCAGCAAGAACACCAGAAGCGGCACAAGCAACTGCCACTTCACCACTGCCTAACACAGAACAAGCCTTTAACTGGAAGCACTGCTGGTATCCCGTCGCCTTCGTTCAAGACCTGCCGAAAAACCGCCCTTATAGCTTTTCTTTGTATGATGAACCCTTTGTCTTGTTCAGAAACCAAGATGGAAAGCTCTCGTGTCTAACAGACCGTTGCCCTCACCGTGCCGCAAAACTTTCCGATGGACAGATAATCGACGGCCAAATCGAGTGCTTATATCACGGTTGGCAGTTTGACACCGATGGTCAATGTCTGCACATTCCTCAATTGCCAGCAGATGCCAAAATTCCTGCCAATGCCTGTGTGCAATCCTTTACAGTTTTAGAACGCCAAGGCATCGTTTGGGTGTGGCCTGGTGAACTAAAAGCAGCTAATGAGGAATACATTCCGACGCTAGCAGCATTGGACACGCGGGGATTTGTACATACAGACTTCATGTTGGATCTTCCTTATGACCAAACCTACTTTGTGGAGAACGTCATAGACCCGGCTCATGTCTCGATCAGCCATCATGGCACCAAGGGAGGTGGTAATCGAAAAAATGCCAAACCCCTCGAGATGGAAGTTCTTGAGAGTTCAAATGGTCTAATTCGAGGGAGGTGGCGGCAAACAGAGAAACCCGATGACGCATGGAAACACATTGATTTCTTTGCTCCCAACCTAGTACTGAACACCGCTGAATTTGAAGATCGAGGTTGGACTTTTGGACTGGCTTTGTATTCCATCCCTCTAGGTAAGGGACGATGCCGTCTTCTAGCCAGAGGTTATCGTAACTTTTTCACTTGGACAGCCAAGCTAAGACCTCGCTGGCTTGATCACTGGAATACGAACAAAATCTTGGAGCAGGATTTGCCACTAATTGTGGGACAACAGGCACAAATAGAGCGGTTGGGAGAAAGCCTGAAAGACATATATTTGCCGCTGAAGACATCCGACGTGTTTGTCATCGAGTACCGCAAGTGGCTGGACAAATTCGGGCAGTCTTTGCCGTTTTATCAGGGCTATTCTACCTCGAAGCGTACTGGCAACAATGATGGATGCGATAGCGAATCAGCGCTTTCCGACAGATTTTCGCGACATACGCAAATCTGTAGTTCTTGTAATCGAGCCTATCAGGTAACAAACAGGCTGAAACAGGTGTCGGTGGCAGTTGCGATCGCTCTTGGCGCTTTGGCAATAGTCACAGACCATTCTTGGCATCAAATCGTAGCGATGTCGCTTTCTCTGTCGGCAGTCGCTTTGGCAGTGGTCGCTCAGATAGTTAAAACCAAGTTTGAGCGCTCCTACAAGCGCCACTAATTATGCCAGACCAAACAAAACCACCAGCCGAAACACAACAGGTAGCACAGGACGCCAAGGCAGACGGTAAGTCCGACGTTTGGATCGGGGAAAAACGCTCCATGACTTCTGATTTAAGCGTTTCACCTGAAGAGGAAACCCAAATATCCTTCGATCAATTCAGTGGTCATCACAAGATGATTTCGCTTCCTGGAGGCATGATTCTAATGTTTCCTGAAATGGTAACGGTTGATCGACCGATTCAGCTCGCGGCGGGTCAACAAACAGCAGACGAGCAATTGAAATATCTTACGGCTCACTATAGCGCCGATGGTCACTTTACATTATTAATCTCTGCAACGTTGCAACAGCAGATTTAAACGGAACAGATTGCATAGAAGGAGTAGATCATGACTCAATACGATTATGTGGTGATTGGTGCGGGTTCAGCAGGTTGTGTGGTTGCTAATCGCCTGACAGAAGATGGTGAAACAACTGTGTTGTTGCTCGAAGCAGGTAATCCAGCGACTAAACCAGAAATTCAAACTCCTGTAAGCTGGACAAGCTTATTGGGAACTGAAGTGGACTGGGCATATTTCACAGAACCAGAACCGTACCTCAATGGACGCAAAATCTTTCATCCACGCGGAAAAGTTTTAGGTGGCAGCAGTTCGCTCAACGCCATGATCTACATTCGAGGTAATCGTCACGATTTCGATCGTTGGCAAGAACTAGGCAATCCCGGCTGGAGTTACGAAGATGTATTGCCCTACTTCAAGAAATCAGAAAATCAGCAGCGCGGAGCAAACGAATTTCACGGTGTTGATGGACTCTTGAGCGTCACCGATCCTCTAGCGCCTGCCGTCACCTCAGAGCGATTTGTTGAAGCCGCAGAGCAACTAGGCTATGGTCGCAATTCTGATTTCAATGGCGCACAACAAGAAGGCGCAGGACTGTATCAATTAACCATCAAAGACGGTAAGCGACACAGTGTAGCAGCAGCATTTCTCGTGCCAATTCTTGATCGCCCTAATTTAACCGTGCAAACGGGTGCGTTAGTGACTCGACTCTTGTTTGAGGGAACGCGCACGGTTGGGGTAGAGTATCTGCACGAAGGAACGCTGCATCAAGTTCGTGTTGATCGGGAAGTGATTCTGTCAGCAGGTGCATTCGACTCGCCTAAACTGCTGATGCTCTCTGGAATTGGCAATGCAGAGTACTTGCGACCGCTCAATATTCCCGTCATTGCTGATTTGCCGGGAGTTGGTCAGAATCTCCAAGATCACCCGACTGTCCCAGTAACACACCAAGCAACTCAAGATTTGCAACCTGCTCCAACCAGCAACATCGGGGAAGCCGGATTGTTTCTACAGACTGAGAGTAATTTGAATACTGCGCCAGATTTGCAGTTTTTCTCTGGTCCTATTTTGTGGGCACCTCCTGCTTATGCCCGCGAAGGTTCCGGATTTGTTGCTACAGTCTGTCTGAACCATCCCCAGAGTCGCGGCAGTGTTAGTCTGCGTTCTGCTTCCCCTGTTGACTCACCCGTAATTCAGATGAATTATCTCCAGAGTGAGTCTGATGTGCAAAAGCTGGTTGCCGGGATTAAAATTATCCGTCAACTGTTCCACTCAGATGCATTTGATGAGTTTCGAGGTGAGGAAGTTGCTCCCGGTGCTGATGTAACCAGTGATGAAGCACTCCAAGCTTATGTTCGGGAAGTGGTAGATTCAAACTGGCATCCGGT
>DATNPI010000292.1:0-4464 GCA_036703325.1 Coleofasciculaceae cyanobacterium | reverse complement strand
AGTTAGTTGCCACAGCTTCAGAGGATAGCACCGCAAGGCTGTGGAACTTATGTGGGCACCAGCTAGCAGAATTTAAGGGGCATCAAGATGGGGTAAGGAGTGTCAGCTTTAGCCCCACCGGTGAGTTAGTTGCCACGGCTTCAGCTGACGGTACCGCGAAGCTGTGGGACTTATCTGGACATCAGCTAGCAGAATTTAAGGGGCATCAACATTGGGTACAAAGTGTCAGTTTTAGCCCTACAGCTGAGTTGCTTGTCACTGCCTCGGCGGATCGCACGGCAAAGCTTTGGTACTTACCCAGAAACCAGTTAACGGAATTCAAGGGGCATCAGGGTTGGGTAGATGATGTCAGTTTTAGCCCCACGGGTGAGTTACTTGCCACAGCTTCATCTGACGGCACCGCGAGGCTGTG
Source organism: Coleofasciculaceae cyanobacterium (assembly GCA_036703325.1). Taxonomy (GTDB): domain Bacteria; phylum Cyanobacteriota; class Cyanobacteriia; order Cyanobacteriales; family Coleofasciculaceae; genus DATNPI01. Next base: position 4,052 of record DATNPI010000292.1, on the reverse strand, counting down.
GGACTTATCGGGAAACCAGCTAGCAGAGTTCAAGGGTCATCAAGACAGGGTACGGAATGTCAGTTTTAGCCCCACGGGTGAGTTGCTTGCTACAGCTTCATTTGACGGCACCGCGAGGCTATGGGACTTATCGGGAAACCAGCTAGCAGAGTTCAAGGGTCATCAAGACAGGGTGCGGAGTGTCGGTTTTAGCCCCAAAGGTGAGTGGCTTGCCACAGCTTCAAATGACCACACTGCAAGGCTGTGGGACTTATCTGGACATCAGCTAGTAGAGTTCAAAGGTCATCAAGACAAGGTACGAAGTATCAGTTTTAGCCCCACGGGTGAGTGGCTTGCCACAGCTTCATCTGACGGCACCGCGAGGCTGTGGGACTTATCTGGGTATCAGCTCGCAGAATTTAAGGGGCATCAAAGTGGGTTATCAAGTGTCAGTTTTAGCTCCACGGGTGAGTTGCTTGCCACGGCTTCATTTGATGGCACTGCAAGGCTGTGGGATTTATCTGGGCATCAGCTAGCAGAATTTAAGGGACATCAGGGATGGGTATTTGATGTTAGTTTTAGCCCCACGGATGAGTTGCTTGCCACGGCTTCATCTGACGGTACGGCACTATGGAACTTATCTGGGCATCAGGTAGCAGAATTTAAGGGGCATCAAGACGGGGTAAGGAGTGTCAGTTTTAGTCCCACGGGTGAGTTGCTTGCCACTGCCTCAAGAGACGGCATGGCAAGGCTGTGGCGGGTGGAAGGATTAGATGAACTGCTCTCAAGAGGCTGCGATTGGCTCAAATATTACTTTGCCAGCCATCCCGAAGCACTAGAAAAGCTGGAAGTATGCCAAAACCATTTAGCTCTAAATAGAAGTATCAGCTGATGAGCATAGAACCCAACTCGGCTTATGAATATCAAGTTGGTGGGAGTTTAGCATTTGATGCCCCCACCTATGTAGTTCGGCAGGCAGACTCTGAACTCTATCGCTCTTCTGTCACTCCGGGAAAATAAAAATAGCAGCCAACGGATGAAAGCCCAACTCAATGGACAATCTAGCGGTCGCAAACTGATAGAAACCTATGTCTTAAGCCCCTATCCCTCTTCTGTCACTCTCCGAAAACTTTTGCCATTTCTGAATTCTAGAACTCTTGTATACGGTGCGATCGCAAGATTTTTTTCTAACAACAAATACAGCCACCAAGTTTTTCTAATAGGATAGCCTGTATTGATTGTCTGATAAGGCTTCTGAAGATTGCCTTCCCGGAGAGTGACAGAAGAGGGCTATGGTGAAAGTCTCTCCACGTACTGAATAAAGGCGATCGCATTGACACGAAGCGATAAGACTGGCGGTTCGCTCAATCTAAGATGGCGATTCATCTTCCGGCAATTCGCCAAAACGTTCCCGATACCGTTCGAGCAACTCAGCCAATTCAGCCGCTTGCTGCTGGGCTAGTTGAGAGGTTTCTTCTGGTGTCTGATACCTCACGCCTCGTTCATCGTACCAGTACAAAACCTCGCGCTCTAATCCTCCCGATAGACTAAGCGATCGCCCAATTCCTAAACCGATTTCCGGCATCCAGAAGGGTTCTCCTATTTGTAACTGATATTCCCCCTTCACCAATCGGTAAACTTCCAATGGTTGATGCTGGTCACGTCGCCAATAAATTGGGTTATAAACCACATAATATAACACCCCTAATCTGGCGTAAATGCCCATTTTTTTATCATATTCTCCACCATAAGTGAGAGAAACAATTTCCAGGGCAAAAATCGGGACTACATCATTTTCTTCCCAAACTACATAACTCTTGCGTGACCCCTCGCCTTTTCTCCGTTCAACTTCCAGACTGAGAAACCCATCGGGGACAACAGGCACCAGCGGACTAACACCCGTCGTATGATAGATGGCCATATCAATACCAAAATACCAATCCTTGCGATTTGACCAAATAAATTCGAGCAAGAATAACAAGAAATTTGGGATGAAATTTTGGTCTTCGTTATCCACAGGTGTATCATCGGAACAAGGAAGTTCGTCGCTTGTCGGTAAGTGGAGCCAGGAGTCAGATTGTACCATTGAGAAACCTCCTAATAAATTCTTTCGGTTCTTGAGTTTCTCGCTACCCCTAATAATATCTGCATTGCCTCCAGTGTCGGACTTCGTTTCTCATGATTAATTTTGGTAAACCCGAAAAAAATAACCCCCTTGCGTTGGGGGTATGGTGAGCAAAAATAGCTCCTATTAGCGGATACCACTCATCACTGAATTGCCACTGGAGGACGCCCAGAAAGCAGCGCCTTCGTAGAAGACTCACCGACTTTATGCAGGTGTCGCGTTAACTGAATACTCAACAATCCCAGCATCAGCGACTGACCGATAATTGCTAGGAAAGCAGAGGTTACCGTGGTGTTTTCTACAGCCATCCAGGAAAGAGGCGAAAATAGCCATAGGCTTACATTCTCAGAGGGTGATATCGATAGAACACCGCAAACTATCAGCGGTAAGACAATCAATCCTCCAACGGTTGTAGCAGCCCAAGCTGCCCGCTTCGGCGTTTTCATCAATAGCATCAACTGGGCAACCGCTGCATAGGTAACGATTAAACTCATATTCAGCAGTAGTGCCCAAAGCGCTGGAATCTTGTCTTCAGCCCGAGGCCATAGCGCTATCCAGGGTAGTAACATGGCTGAGGCGATCGCTAAATTCAGACCCACTGCTACCAGTGCAGGACTCTTTTCACCCCAAATCAAATCTGCCATCACCCCTCCTTTGCGAGAAGAGCGATTCTGATGCCGATAACGTGCCCAATCTTGTAGTGCTTGCCGTTGTGGACACAGCGCCACGATGAGAAACAAACCTAGCACTAGGTTGAAGATGAGCAAGCAAGCCAAACTATGAAATAAGTCTGGTGATGATATACCATCAGGCGACCCTTCGGGGTATATCGTTCTAGACGGAGGGTTCAGGGCAAATCCAAGAAGTACCGCTTCAAAGCCAGCTGTCAACCAATAACTCTGTTGCTTGCCTAGGACAGTAGCATTGGGGTTATGGAAGCAACGCTTGAGACTTTGCCCAACCCAGTAAGTCCACAAACCATAGTTGAGCACCATAAAACCAGCAAGACCCCAATTACTGGCACCAACGGGTAGACCAAACCAGGACAACTCTCTTAAGTTATTAGGGTAAAAGGGATTGGGAGTGTTTAGAGAAATGGAATTAACCAGGGACGACAACAAAAGCGAGGGATTAAACAGCAGCAGCCAGTCTATTGGGTAATGATTGACGCTATTGTTACCAAACATCATTAGGCTTACGCTGCTCCACAGAGATATCAGCACCACACCACTACCTAACCAAGCTTGGAATCCGCCTAACCCGTTGCAAACTAAGCCAAATAGCAGAGCAAGACTGTAAAAGAACAAGCAACTTGCACCTAGGACAACGTAATAACCCAAAATCCAACTTAGAGGGATTTGACCCGTCAACCCTGTTATCACATGTAAAGGCAATGCCAAAACAGCCACGAGATAGAGGAGAATTGGTACTCCCAGGAGTTTGCCCGTCAAAATGCTCGTGCTGGACTGAGGAGTAAGGCGAAGAAAGTTAAGCGTACCACGATGCTCTTCCTTCGACAGGTCGCTGATCAGCATATAGGTGCCAACCACCAACAGAACAATGCTGCCAAAGATACCCATCCAGAAAAATACATCTTGGCACCACGACTGCCAGTTGATATCAAAAGTGCCGCCCGCACCTCTGATACATAAGAAGTTCATGCCGCCAGGATACGTTTTTCCGCCTGTGCAATATTGGTGGGAGATTGGGGAAGTGTATTCGCCTGGAGGTGGCGTAACGGGAAGCTGAGTTGAGGCAGCTATCAGCATTAGCAACTGACCCACGAGGGAGACTGCTACTGCAATCAGGATGTTGCGGGGTTTGAGACGCCCTTTGATTTCTCGAAACCACTGGGGATTCAACTCACCTAGGTGGTTTACTAAATTCAGTGCCATAGTAATTTGTGTCTCTGTAATATAGAAGCTTGTTGCGTTCAACCTTAATTTAG
>DATNPI010000283.1:0-6057 GCA_036703325.1 Coleofasciculaceae cyanobacterium | reverse complement strand
CTCCTGCTCCACTGACAAACCAGCGAGAAACTGTCGATCTTCACTGATGTGGGGAAACTTTAACTGGGAATCGGGAATTCCTCGTTCCAGCTGGCGCTGGCGCAGAATCCCAAAGCTTCCGGGAGCCAGAATCCGAAGACGGGGAGGTGGGATTGCATCTTTGCGAGAGATTTCATAGTGGGTATTCGCTTCCTGAAGTTTGCGATCGCAACTCGCCAGAAAGGATTGGGCATTGTCGAGTCGATAACCAGCCGCTAACTCAATATTAATTAGATAGCGAGCTGGGAAATCATTCTCCGACAAAGTGATACAGAAATCCTCTAAAATTAAGTTGAACTCCTGCTGTAGACCTTTCATCACCTGAGTGGCATGAGTTTCCGTTGTCTTCTCGGTTGTCGAAGAAATTTGCCCTCCTTGCCGATGGCGAAATACGATTAGAGGAGCTGTTTCATAAAACCCTACAACCTCAATCACATCGCCAATATCATATCGATAGAAACCACCCTCATTGGTTGTAAGAATCCGGTAGCGATCGCCTACTTTCACCTCAGTCGCCAGTAAGGTTTTAGGCTCTTGGGCGTTCCATTGGTCTTCCGGGATAAACTCAAAAAATCCACTCTCAATTGCCAGAACGCTGCCATCAGTGTTGACATCTGGATAAATGCTAAACATCCCTTCTGCTGATGAGAAGACTGCCCCAAATATGGGGGTATCTCCAAAGTAGCTGGGGAAGCGCTCAAAGTAAAAATCTGAGGTTCCCCCACGACCACAGGCGACAAAGGATATTTTGGGAAAAGCGAGTTTAGGAGTAAGCCGTCCTTCTGACTTCAAAATCTCCCGTAATTGATTTGCACGGCTTGGATTAGCCGACCACTGACGCTCTAATTTAGCTCGAATTTCTGGTTCTAGTTCTAACCATCCAGCTATCGTGCCTTTTTCAATGTCTTGAATCAGGTCTTCGGCATATTTTTCCAAGTAGTTGCAGGTTCGCAGAATCAGCATCGGGAAGTTAGCCAGCATCCCACGCATTAAGCAATCGCGTAGAGCAAATAGTAGACAAATATAATGACGGGCTGGACTATTCGATACTTGCAAAGCCTCGTAAGGGTGGACAAAAAATTGCTTGTAAAGGCGATTATCCATGCGGAGAACACCTGCACTGGCTGGGCCATAGGGAATGCCTGCACTGGTATGTCCCCATACTTGTGTTGAGTTGGTCACGAGCAATTTGCCAAATTCTAGCCCTTGTAAGCGCAAGGCTTCACTTAAAAAACCCATGCTGGTCAAGGTAGCCTGTCGAACTGCATTTTGCGATCGCCTGGTAGTTGGAATTAGTTTCTTTTTCCCCGTCGAGCCACTCGTCAGCGTTAAATAAACTACCGGATCGGGAGTCAGTAGATTTTGCTCTCCTTGAGCGATGCGTTCCATATAGGGTTCATAGCTGCTGTAAGGGAGAATCGGCACCCTTTCTCGAAATTGCTCGATAGTTTTGATTTCCCCCAGCTTGTATTGACGCCCCAGTTCAGTGTCTTGATAATCCCGCAACAGCTTCAGCAAGAATCGCTCTTGCACAGCTGCCGTCTGAGACGTTTTGCGCACAAAGTTCGCTTTAGTCTGCCGCGCCACAACCGTCAAAAGTGGCAGCAAGTAATTTGTCATTCAGGTCTCACACCAGCTAGCAAGCAACAGATGTTGATTAAAGCAAATTTAGCAGCTCTCTACTAGGTGAGAGGATGGCACAATACTCAAATGGGCGTTTCTGGAAAGAAAAAGTTTGAGGAGTGAGAGTTCATGACCGTAATCGCCTGCTTTGCCCTGGCGTTTGTCCTAGCGAGCTTAGTTGAGTACTGGCTGCATCGCTTGATGCACGTTAACGCTCGGATTGGTGAACGTCACCGCGACCATCACCGCCGCAATGAAGGACAAGGAGTCCTGTGGGAGTTCCGGGATTATGTCAGGGGCAGCTGTGTAGTAATGTGCTTAATGTTTTTCTATTCCTGGGAGGCCGGAATCGGCTGGTTCCTTGGCGCACTCCTCTATGCTGCGTTTTCATCCTATGCCCATCAGCTACAACACGAAAACCCAACCAAGTGCTTCTGGATGAAAATGCCAGTTCACTACGTACACCACAAATACGGTATGTGGCATCACAACTTTGGTCTAGCAGTAGACTGGTGGGATCATGTTTTTGGCACCTACAAGCCTGTGGAATGGCTGACTGAAGAGGAACTGACGCAACCTGAACGGAGTTATCTACAACTCCGATGGTGGTAAGCTGTCACACATTTAACTTGCACATTTACATTGTGGATTTTTGTCCTTTGTCAGTCGTCAGTGGTCAGTTGTAACGGACAACGGACAACAGACAACGGACAGAAAACCCAAGTCTAGATTGTGCAGATTAGATGCGCAGCGCCTTAGAGCGTTCTTCCTATTATCTCAGGGCGCAATTACCTGTTTTAACGAGGACTAGGGCGTGTTTTCTCGCCCCAGAGATCCCCCCCACCCCCCTTAAAAAGGGGGGAGAATCTGCTCAAGGTTCCCCTTTTTAACTCTGATGCGAGGGGGAGCTCCACCAACATCAACGAAGCCAGTAAAGTCAGGACTTACGCAATATCCGCCGATTAGCCCCCCCGACCCCCCAATTCTGGGGGGAGTTAGATCTTGTTCCCCCCAAGGTTGGGGGGTTACGGGGGCAAGTGCGTAAGTCCTAAAGTTTGAAAACACGCCCTAGTCTAAAAACTTTTCAATTTTTATCTCACTTGCAAGAGTAATAGTGATATTGTTCCTACAATGCTCTCTCATTTTCCCAATTGGGTGTCACTGTAGGAGAATCCCATTGAGCTACTTCCAAGAGGCTAAAGCCCACTTTGTTGCGAGTCACCAAAATCCGATCAACCAGATTCTGCACCACATAAGTAACATACTGGCGATCGCGGCTGTGGTCTTGCTGTTCTACGATTGGCGATTGACACTGGTCTGCTTGGTACTAACCCAAGTTCTTGCTCTGGGTGGTCATGCCTTTGTCGAGAAGAATCAACCAGCGGCTATAAAATATCCCGGCATCACCATTCTCGCCTCGCTGTCGTGGTCGTTTGAACACTGGTTTGGTTTACGCCAAATCTGGGCTTATGTGAATCGTAAGCAAAAAACGTCGTCTTAAAGTTCAGTGTCCGTGGTATTGCGTTAGAAACAAAGAGCAAACCTACGAATTTCTATCGAAAGAAGGGTTGAAAGCTAGAAGGTTGTAAGTTCTAATCTTCAAACGGCTAACCTTTAACCTTCAATCCTCTAGGAGCAAGTCTTAATCAAGGAGCATTCATGTACAAAGGTTTACTGGTGATCGATGCCGACGCCCATAAGCTAGAAAATCCCCTGGTACTGCGGGATTATATCGAGCCGGAGTATCGCGCTCGCATCGGTTTAGTGATTGATAGTCTCGGCGACCAACGGGCGCAAATCGTGGACTTCAATCCGGCAACGGGTAAAAATGACTTTATGCGGATGTTCCCTCAGCCTCAGGGGTTAGGCAAAGGTGGCTTCCGAAACCTGCATCCAGATACAACGCTGGGTGCAATGTTCAATAAAGTGCGGATTGAACACATGGACACCGAAGGCATTGATGTCCAGGTAATTTACGGTACGCTCAACTTGGTCTTCTCTAGCCTTATAGATAAGGATTTAGCGATCGCACTTTGTCGGGCCTACAACAACTACATGGCCGATGACTGCCGGGGATACGATAACCGCCTCAAGCCCATTGGTGTATTACCTCTACAGGACGTAGACGCCGCTGTTGCAGAAGCGTACCGTTGTGTCAATGAACTCGGCATGATTAGCGTTGCCGTTGCCCCAAACCTGCCAATTCCTCATCCCAAAGCACCTGAAGCCTTCCCAGATATCCGCACTTGTAAGGCGATTAGCCATCCGGACTTCCGTCCTATCCTCCAGGCAGCCGTAGACCTGAACATTGGACTAGGCATTCACGGTGGCCCTGGCTCCTACATGGTAAGCGGTCTTGCCGACCATACAGAAACCTTCGTCCTCACGCACATTTTCGTGCAGCGAAACCAGCAACAACTGGCAATGGCTCGAATGGTTTTTGACGGCGCGTTTGAGCAATTCCCCACACTCCGAGTAGGCTTTCTAGAAGGCGGTTGTGGTTGGGTGCCAGACCTTGCCCATGCCTTTCATGAACATTGGGAAAAACGCATCCGTGACTTTGACCCCAAGAATCCCTATCGCCCTTCCCTGATGGAATTCACCAAGCTGATGATTCAGGAAAGAGGCACCCATAACAATATCAACCTGATTAGTCAGGCGAAAAACCTCTTCGATCTATTGTGGAATGCTCGGCATGACCCCGCTCAAATCGATGATGCCAGCCTATATGAACACTACGATCTCCGCCACCGCGACCCACTAGAGTACTTTGAACGAGGTCAGATCTTTACCTCTTTTGAATCCGATGACCCCGGCCCGGCTTATCTTCCCTTGGCAATGGGTGAAGTGGGTAAGCGACTGGCTTGCTTCTCAGGTGACTACGGTCATTGGGATGGCGTCCTCAAGGACTGTGTCAAGGATGCAGCTAGTGTTGCCGATTATGACCAAGAGCATTTAGGGCTGCTGCTAGGTGGTAATGCATTAGCGTTGTATGGCGATCGCTTACGTCAATCCCTACCCGCTGAACATATGATTCCCACCTCGACGCTAACCAGCATGGTTGACTAATTAGTGAGTGGTCAGTGGTCAGTAGTCAGTAGAAATGGGCAACGGACAACTGACAACTGACGACTGACAATTAACTACTTAAAATAAAATGCGAGTTTTACTCCTCTATCCCCTCTTTCCTAAATCATTTTGGTCTTTTGACAAAGCGCTAGAACTAATCGGACGCAAGGTTTCACTTCCTCCTTTAGGCCTGATCACAGTCGCAGCCATCCTGCCACAAACCTGGGAGTTCCGGTTAGTAGATCGCAATGTTCGGTTTGAAACCGAAGCCGATTGGGCTTGGGCAGATTTGGTGATTATTTCAGGCATGATTGTCCAAAAACCCGATATGCTCCACCTAATTCGCGAGGCGAAGCGGCGCGGCAAATTGGTAGCGGCAGGTGGTCCCTATCTCACCTCTGTTCCTGAGCCAGCACAGGAAGCTGGGGTAGACTTTCTGATTTTGGATGAGGGAGAGATTACCCTACCGCTGTTTGTTGAGGCTATCGAGCAAGGGGCAACCTCAGGGATATTCCGCGCCAATGGCGAAAAGCCTGATGTTACGACTACACCCGTTCCCCGATTTGACCTGCTGGATTTGAAAGCTTACAACGAAATGTCGGTACAGTTCTCACGGGGCTGTCCGTTCCAGTGCGAGTTCTGCGACATTATCGTCCTCTATGGGCGTAAGCCGCGTACCAAGACGCCCGCCCAACTGTTGGCTGAGTTGCAGACTCTGTATGATTTAGGCTGGCGGCGCTCAGTTTTTATGGTTGATGATAACTTCATCGGCAACAAACGCAATGTCAAGCTCCTGCTGCGTGAACTTGCCCCCTGGATGGCTGCCCACGGTTACCCCTTCCGCCTCTCGACTGAAGCCTCGGTGGATTTAGCACAGGATGAGGAACTATTGGATTTGATGGTCAAGTCCAACTTTGTGGGAGTGTTTTTGGGGATTGAGACACCAGACACGGATAGTCTGTCCCTGACTCAGAAGTTCCAGAATACCCGCAATTCTCTCGTGGAATCAGTCCAGAAGATTAATCAGGCAGGACTGAGTGTGATGGCTGGTTTTATCCTGGGTTTTGATAGTGAGAAGCCTGGGGCAGGCGATCGCATCATTGACTTTGTGGAAGCCACGGCAATCCCTAAAGCGATGTTTGGTATGCTTCAGGCACTGCCCAACACAGCATTATGGAAGCGGCTGGAAAAGGAAGGTCGTCTGATCGAGCAGAATAAGGAAACGCAGGGTCACCAGATGGCGCTGATGAACTTCGTCCCTACGCGATCGCCGGAAGAACTGGCTCGTGAGTATGTGAGTTGCTTTTGGGAACTGTATGAACCGAG
>DATNPI010000276.1:0-10254 GCA_036703325.1 Coleofasciculaceae cyanobacterium | reverse complement strand
GCTTGCAAATGCTTCGGGTTCGGGTCATCTAACGGATACAAAAGCGCAGTCCGCAACGCCTGAAATACCCCAGAGGTGACACAGTACATCGATCGCTGAAATGTTACCGCAATTTGGTTGAGGATATCATCATCGCTGCGGCAACGATCTTTATAGAATTCCTGAAGATAGGGAGGCAGGAAATGGTACATATCCTGCATCAGCAGTGTCGGTGGGATGCCTGCTGTACCAACTGGGAACTTATCAGCATAGAGAACCCCATAGTGGAAGTCTTTCTGATCGCTCGGAACTTCCCCAGCTTGGGCATTGTAGGATTTTGTTCCTCTAAAGGGTGCGGTGCGATAGAAAACGGCTTCTACATAGGGGAGTGCTGCTTCATATAGCCATGTGAAGCCCTTTGATTTGGGGATGATTTCGTAGCATTCGCCCCGGATGTAGACGTGGTGGTATATGGGACGACCGGCGATCGCAAAAATCCCATTTACGATAAAGTTCATCGCCTCCGGAACCGTTGTGATTTTCCCTTCATCGTAGAGGTCAGAAATTTCAAAGAAAACTGGAGCCATCACTTCCCAGAACAGCCCCAAGTTACTGTAGTAAGATGCCTGACGGCACTGTTCCAAAAACATCTCGGGGAACATCTTATGGAGTCCCAGCATCACCGGATTGCCCTTAAAGTAAGCCTTAATTGCTCTATCTGCGTTAGCTTTGTATTCTTCAGAATCTAAGTAGGGGTCAAATTTGTTAACTGGCGCGTACATATTACGATGCCAAAGCATCGCCCGCATACAGGCTTCAGCGAACTCCATATTAATCCGGTCATGCCACAAGTGATGGAGCAACTTGGGCATTTTGCCGGTTTCCCCCTTCTCGATAAACTCCAAAAGTTCGGGATGAGCTGTAGCGGGTCCGCGCCAAATCCGCAAGTCGGCATCGTCGCCAGCGTAATGATTGTGCAGATCTAAATACTCTTTTGGCAGGAAGTATTTAAAGAAGGGGAGGGGATTTAAAAAGACACGTTCGGCAATATAAAGCAAGTCACGCCAGTAGAAATCCATTGGCACAGCATACGCTTTCCAAATGCCGACAATTTGCATTAGATTTTCCGGCGTATCCGGTATCATTGCACCACCGGCTTCTAGGCGGTGAATGACTTCAGCAAATTCATGTTTAGAAGGAGGCAACTTAGGTTTATCCGGTTCAGTTGCAGTAGATTTATCTAGAGTTGTGGTCATGGTTTTATTTCTCTTTATTTATACGCAGGTTTTGTTCGTTTCAAATCTTGCACCTATCGCTTTCAACCGCTGAGGAATTAATTCCTCGGCTCACAGCTCAAGTCCACTTTAGTGGACTAATAATCTATCCGAAAAATCCTTTAAGTAATGACTGGATATCTGTGTACGCCTTTGTCTATCTGTAGTTTCAAAACTCAAACCCACTTTTCGGATAGTCCTAAATATTGTCTTTTAGTCCTCTTGAGAGGACTTTAGCTATTAGCCAGGGAATTAATTCCCTGGCGGGTGTTGCTATTTGTTAGTCGCCGCATCTGACTGAGAGTTAAGCGCTACTTGCTGATTATTGTTAATCGGAAAAGCAGTAATAATTGCTGTGGTAGTCGGCTCTATCCAGCGCACTAACCAAGTCGGTTGTATCCCCAAGAAGAAGATGAGAGCGGCTAAAACAAAAGCAGGGGCTTTTTCAGGGAACAGGACTTTGGGATAGTACGATGTTTTGTTGTCGAGCTTGCCAAAACAAGTGCGGTTGAGGAGAATCACGAAGTAAACTGCGGTTAAGCCAGAGGCAAAGATACACAACAGCGTTTGCCATGGGAAAACCGGATAACTGCCTTGGAACACCATAAATTCAGCGACAAAGCCGACTAAACCAGGAATTCCAGCGCTAGCCATTCCACTCAAAATTAGGAGGGCGCTGACTAAGGGCAAACCACGCATGGGATTCATCAAGCCATTGAGGACATCCAAGTCGCGGGTGCCAACTTTGGCTTCGATAATACCTACGAGATAAAACAGAATTGCCAGGATTAAACCGTGACTAACCATCTGGGAGACAGCACCCAAGAGGCTTAAGGGAGTAAGTGCAGCGACGGCGACAACGATATAGCCCATGTGACCGATGGAGCTATAGGCTACCATGCGCTTGATGTCTTTTTGCGCGATCGCACTCAGTGCCCCATACATTACGCTGACTACGCCGATAATCGATAGTCCCGGAGCCACAATTGCCCACGTTTCGGGAAATAGCTGCAAGCCAAATCGTACCAAACCATAGGTTCCCAACTTGGCAACCATGCCACCTAAAATAATCGCTACTACAGGAGAAGCTTCAACATAGGCATCTGGCATCCAGGTATGTAAGGGAACCAGAGGGATTTTGATACCAAACCCCACCAAGATCGCGGTTAAGAGAATAAGCTGAACAGTTAAGGATAATCCTTGGGTTTTAATTGCATCGTAGTCAAAACTAGTGGAGTGGGAAAGCCAAGTTATCCCTAGGAATGCACCCAAAATCAGAATCCCAGATACTGCTGTATAGATGAGAAACTTCATCGCTGCATATTCGCGTTTCTCACCGCCCCAAATGGCAATTAACAGGTAAAGGGGAATTAAGATAACTTCGTAGAACAGGATGAACAGCAGCAAATTCTGGGCAAGAAAGGCTCCGGCAACACCGGCATTAACGAGCAGAATTAGAGCGTATTTGAGGCGAGGACGCTCGATCTCCATCCGACCGCTAAAGATGACGATTAACGTCAACAGACTGCCCAGAGCTAGTAAGGGAAAGGATAACCCATCAACGCCTAGCTTATAGGTCAAGCCAATTTGGGGAATCCAGGGCAAAGACTCTTGAAACTGAAAGCCTGAATTGGTTATGTCAAACTGAAAACCAAGCCAGAGAGTGACGAGTAAGATAGCGGCTGCGATCGCTAGTGTAACAGAACGTATCCGCATAGGTGCTGCATTTCCTGGGAAAAACCCAACTATTGCAGCCCCCAATATGGGTAGCCAAATCAAGGTACTCAGCATAGATTGTTGTTAGTCGTTAGCTGTTAGCTGTTAGCTGTTAGTAGTTAGTAGTTAGTAGTTGGGAGTTGCCATCAACCATTAACCGATGACCGATTACTAATGACTAATGGCAAATGCCTAACTAACCATACTGACTCTCCCAGTATCTAAATCGTAATAACCCCCAACAATAGTCAGTTTTTCTTCTTGGATTAACTGAGAAATGACAGGAGAGGCTTTCAATCGTTCAATTTGAAATAAAACATTGGCTTTGGTTGCCTTCTCAAGCTCATCACCGGTTTGATTTCCTGAGTTTTTTAGAGCAGGTTTAATGGCATCCAGCAAAGTGGCAATTTGACCGGGAACTTGAGCACCTTTTATCGTGGCATCTACGGCCCCACATCTTTCATGACCCATGACCATAATCACCTTGGCCCCTAATACTAAAGTGCCAAACTCCAGGCTGCCAATCTCTTCTGGGGTCGCGACATTACCCGCTATGCGGCATATAAACAAATCTCCAAATCCCTGGTCAAAGATAATCTCAGAAGGAACCCGTGAATCCGCACAGCCGAGAATAGCTGCAAATGGCTTCTGAGATTTTGAAATTTCTGCCAGACGTGCCATGTTTCGGCGGGGGTTTTCAAGTGTTCCATTAACAAAACGTTGATTTCCCTGCATTAACGCTTGCAATGCCTGGTCAGGAGTCATGTTCTCTTGTGCAACAGCTTTGTCGGGAAAAGCTAACTTAGAGCCTAATCCTGCTGTCAGTACTCCTGTCCCGATCGCCCCTGCACTAAACTTGAGCAAATTTCGTCTGGATACATGGGCACTCTGATTGTTTCCGTTCATCGAATTTGTTCTTCCTTCCAACATTTTAGAGACTACGGACAAGTGACTTAAGGAGTATTGTTCAAAACCGCAGAAGAGACGACTTCCGGTAGAGTGCGCTCTTGCGTTCTGTAACCAATAAGTTTCGTGCTTTTTTGTGCGTTGTTAATGTAGCTTACAGTTAACTCGCACGCCTTACTCATGACGAGTTTCAAAAGCCATTAACGATCAGCGAAAGACGAGCCAACAAAGGCCAGCTTACTACAATTCCAAACAACACTATTCCCAATAGAATCGTTAGGGCATAAAACTGGGTCTGACCGGAAACATTGTACTTTAAGCTCTGTCCGCTGAATACGGTTAATATTCCTACTAAATTGACCGCACCGTCAACGATATAGCGGTCAGCCCAGGAAATACCCCTGGAGACTAGGTCAACTACAAATACAATCGTCAAGCGGTAAAGCTTCTCGGTGTAAAAGTCGTAGGCAAAGAGGTCTTGCAGCGACTGGCTGCCAAAGCGCACGGGTTTGGCAAAACCGTCGTTGAGATAAATGAATGACCCAAGACCACAACCCACTGCACTAGACAAAACTAGCAAGCCAGCAACCGTTGTATTGAGGGTTGACCAGTCTGGTATGAGTTGCCATTGCAGGAGGATGAGCGGAACGTGGAGGGTGAAACCCATTAAAGCCAACATGGGTAACGCCATCGGCCAGTGAACTTCGGGCGCTCGCTCGGTCATTTGCGTGGGTTTGCCACCAAACGATAAGCCGAACACGCGGGTTAAGCTAAAGGTCGCTAGACCATTCACCAGTAGCAATAGTCCGAACAACCAGGGATAAGTGTTAGAAAGATGGTCGCCTAATTGCAATAAAGCCCAGAAACCACCAAGGGGAGGTATTGCCACCAAGCCAGCAGCGCCAACGATATAGGCGAATGCCGAAGCAGGTCTTTTACCCCACAGACCCCCCAACTGAGTCACGTCTTGGGTGATGGTGTTCCAGACAATAGCACCGACGCTCATGACCAGCAGAGCCATTGCTACGGCGTAGGTCAACATTAACGTTAGGGCAGTTTGGGTTTGACCAGTGCCGACGGCGATAAACACCAAACCCATGTAAGCGCTGACCAGATAGGAAAGGGTGCGTTTGATGTCAATTTGCGCGATCGCTACCATCGTAGCGCCCAACGCGGTTACGGCACCAATAAATAATGTGGCTGACACCGCCAAGGGAGAAAGCGCGATAACGGGTTGCAGTTTAATTAGCACCCAAGCACCCGTACAAACAACCACAGCGTTTCGTAAAATCGTGCTGGGAACCGGGCCTTCCATCGCTAAATCCAGCCACAGATGGAGAGGAAATTGAGCGCATTTGCCCATCGGTCCCGCGATTAAGGCTAAGCCCAACAACGCTGCAACTGTCGGGTCGATGTGTGCCGTACTTGCCCATTGAGCGAGTTCTGTAAAATTCCAAGTTCCTGCCAGGGGATAGATTGCAATAACCCCCATCAATAAAAACAAATCGCCCACCCGTTTGGTTAAGAACGCATCTCTGGCACCCGTGACCACCAAAGACTGATTGAACCAAAACCCAACTAAGAGGTAAGTTCCGAGGGTGAGGATTTCCAGAATCATGTAGCTGAAAAACAAGGAGTTGCAGAGGACAAGCGCACACATTCCGGCTTCAAATAATGCCAGTAGCGCATAGAAGCGTGCCCAACCCCAATCCATCTCCATGTAACCAATAGCGTAGATTTGTGCCAGCAGGTTTATCCCTGTGATGACAAGGGTTGCGCCAATGGTAATCGAAGAAAATTCCAATGGAATGGTCAGATCGAGATCGACAACTTGAAGCCAAGGAATTAGTACTTCTTGTGCGGGTTGATTCCAAGTCGCTGGTAAAGAAATTAAACCGTGTAAGAACGCGACGAGGGTCATTAATGCATTGATGTAACCTGCTGGTCTAGGTCCCGTGCCACGGATAATGCTAGGGGACCAAGGTATCGCTAAAATCGAACCAATCAACGCATAGCAAGGTATTAACCAAGCTGTTTCCAAGAAGAATTGAGCCATCGAGCGTACCTTTCTAGGATGGAGAAATTCTCAAGTCTGTGAAAGCAATACTGAGCGTGTCCTGTTGTTCTCAGGACTGGCGAACGCACTGAATTAACCTTTTTTTAAGCTTTTAACTCAGTGTAATGGTTGGTTGGCAAAAAAAGAAGGATTAAATTAAATAATTGGATAATGATGGCTGTAAAATTTGCTTATATAGGTGAAGAGTAATAGTAACTATTGATTTTTATCTATATATATGTTTGATTTTATCCTTATACAAGGATTAAAAATTATTAATTTGAATTGACAAAATTGACGGAAAAGGGGCTGAGGGTTAGGGAGAGAGCTTTATTCTTCGTGGCCTGCGTTAAGTGTGTGCGTGTCTTGCTAGAAGTTTCTTGAGGAAAGGGCGATCGCTTCTCCATCAGTCTTGGTAAGTATTCATGCTTAGAAAAAGCCTACTGCTCGTGCCCGTCACCTACTTAATCAAGACTCGCCTTGTTTCTAACTTAGATTCAAAATAGGTGATGTGTTCTTTGTTAGCTGGTGCGGTATGGAGAACTGAAGTATGCCCTCGGGTTGTGTTCTGTTCAATGTGCGGTTTGAGTATCTGATCATTTTTTTGCACAAACAACGGAATTACAAATTATGCCGTTAAGCTGGAAACCTAGAGGCAACTTGAAACCACTTCTGCTCGGGTTGCAGTTGAGAGGATAGATCAACAGTTAGACGATGGGTGCAATGAGAGAAAAGTTCTCTGCTTACGTACTGAGAAATTTCCTATTTCAAAGTGATGGTTATCATGCACCAAGAATTCTTGCATTTGTCTAAACAACATTTCTTGAGAAAACTCTGCTGGGGTAGCGCAATTCTAGGAATGACGCTCGCACTAGTTCAACTTCCCGCCGTGTCTGGGCAGCTATCAAAGTCAGACAATATCTATCGCGAGAAGGACAACTTACCAGACAATGCCGATGTTTTCCCTCGTATGGGGAAAATTGCAGGATATGAGCAGGAGCAAACCAACTGCCGCGTTGTGCCTTGGGGTAGAGTTGCTTCTCGCTTTTCAGGCAATTCATTTGTGGAAATTGATCGCCGCCAAGTTGATAGCAATGGCGAATCCTGGTTCCGAAACCCCGATCGCGGTTGTTGGATTCACGATAGCCGAATTGACTTGTTGTAAACCGCAAAGCAGCCAAAATGACGGTAACTTACAGTACAAAACAATCACTCATCTCCCTATTTGTGGGGTGCTTAATCCTAAGCAGTGCGATCGCTGGATGTGCTAAAGCAAACATTCAGCAAGCCACAACACCCACTCCAGCCGCAGCCGCATCCTCCCCGATTCCAACTAGACCAGCTATTCCAGGCGTACAGCAGTGGACAACGATTTTGAAGGGCAAATCCGCGCAGGGACTGACTTTCACTGCTGATGGAAGACTGTTGTATCAGGGCAAAGTCCTTCTCACGAAGATTCCAGTCAGCTATGTGAGTGATGGCAATGTCACCTATGCTCAACGGCTGATTGTTTCCGATCCTTCTCCATCGAGCAGATTTAACATTGTTAAAGCTTGCGAAGGTACTACAAATGAATCGGGATTATGTTGGTCGGTGTTCCTTGTTGATCGCCAATCCGCAACGGCTAAAAAAATTGACATAGCAAAATATGGTGGGCAAAACTGGGTGCAGTGGTCAGCCGATGAACGCTACGCCTTGTTTGCAGAATCTACGGAAGGTATTACCTTTTTTGTAGCACTTGACTTGCAGACCAGAGAGTCCAAAATGTTTGAACAAACGTCTGCCACTGCCGATTTAAGTAGCTTCACCTGGTTAGACGATCGCACCTTCCAAGCCAAGATTTTCTGTGGCGATCGTGCTGACTGTACAGAAGCGCCGTTTCGCGGCAACATTTTTACCTTGTTCACCCAGTAGTTTTGGTTGCGAACAAGATACCCTGCTTCATCCTCCATCGTGCTGGGTTTGTGCGTAGGTCTTTGTGCCTGTCAACCTACCAATCTTGCTGCTTTCATTCCATCTGCTCAACCTGCTCAATCCTCAACTTCTGAGCAAGTGACGCTGCTTAATTTCTGTGATGTAAACTTCCGCAGTTCTTAACCGTAATGATTGCACCTTTGCAATGAATAAAGCCAATTGACAAACCTAGATCTGGCGCATGAAAACACCAATCGCCAAGTAAATCAAAATGAAAACTCCAATCAAATTCATTCAACTCAACTCTGTGAAAATTTTGCTTCTGGGGACTGTAGCGGCGATCGCTTGGCAACTACCAGCCCAAGCTACAGCCTTCAATTCGCTTCAAGCACAAGCCCGTAGAGCCTACGCGATTCAGCCCACCTGTCCCGCTGTGCCCCCTCCGGGTGGAGTGACGTGTTACACGCCCTCTACGGCTCCTCGACTCCGCTGCAATAGCGAGGGGCAATTCGTAGAAAACTGGCAGATTTTTTTGCAGCGCACAGGGCATTTTCGAGGCCCCGTTACCGGATTTTATGGACCTTTAACCGAAGAAGCCGTGAAGCGTTTTCAACGAGCTACAGGGTTGAAGGCGGATGGTGTTGTTGGATCTGCAACCTGGATGGCATATATTCGCGCCAATGCAGATTAGAAGCGTAAGGCAAACACATAGCGATCGAGCCAATTAACAGTTGTGGAACGATCGCCGTTCATACCAATTCACTAAATGCTTGCTACAGATATATATCTGAGCGTGTAGGGGGTTTTTGACTGTCCCCACTGGAAAGGTAAGTCCAGTGACAGCTTTTTAGTTGTGGAGTGGCGTGATTTTAATCCGCTACGAAACAACCACTTAGAATCCCACGTACTTCAGTCGTGGGAGAAGTCAAGTCCAGTAGAGAATTTGTGCCTTCGGAAAGCGTCGGGCAATCTCACCGTCAAAAAAGCGGCGTAGCGTCTTCATCGTGTTGGTGTCATAGACATACTTAATGCCGCCAAACTTATTGCGCTTAATAACACGACCCGATTCATCCAGATCTAGCTTGCTGTGGGGATACCAAGTCTGCAACACCTCCTTAGAACCGGGTGTAAAACGGTGCGAGATCAGTTCAAAAGTCAGGTCGCAGTCAAAGTCAACAGCGGCACTAATCTGATCAAACAATTGAGTGTAGTGGTCTTCCCAATCCTCAATCGGCATAATCGGCGCAATCACCAACCCAACCGGATAACCGCCTCCACCCTGCTCACGCGGCAATGCAAACTTCCGCAATGCTCCCAATCGAGCAGCAACCGTCGCCGTACCACCCTCCATGCGACCAGAAATCGGGGCTGCATTCACACTTGCCCGACAGCGCGTATGTCCGTTATGGGGTAACTCTAGCAGCTCATCAACCCCATCAAACTTGGAAACCCAACGTAGATAACCATCTTCGCGGGTGCCAAAGTAACGAATGCATTCAGCCAAGCTGCCCGTAAGATGCTCAATCCCCAACGGGTCAGTGTAGCAACTCACTTCAAAAGAAGTCGCCTTGCCAGGATGCTCGTAAGCAGCAAGGTTGTTGAGAATCTGGGGCAGGTTGGCAAAGGCGCGGATAACGGGCGGCCCTTGTAAGCTACCCGCAAGATAGCAATATTGACAGTGTGCTGGGCAGCCTTCGGCTAGGTGAAACTGCCAATCAGCCGAAGGTGGAATCGGACTCAGCTTAAAGTGGCTGGGCGGTGCGGTAACAACCGCTAATGTGCGCTTAGAAATATCGTAGGTCTCACGATCGCTCTCTCCCCGTAACCGGGTCAATCGATTGCGCGGCAACTCCTCGACGGGCAAATTGAGCGCTTGTACCCGCGAGAGAATCTGCTGTCCCCACGGCTCATCCAGAGCAGCAGGCGTAAACATCACGCGATCGGGCATCCACAATCGAGGTTTGGGGAGAGTAGTCGCTGCTACGGGAACGGAAAGAGTAGGATCAACCACAGGAGTCGATGAAGACAAAATCGGTTCTTTACACTTAAGGCTTCCTCTATTGTGGTATCAGCTATACAGGGCAAAACCCTCGAAAAGGTGGAGATTGCACCATATCGGGGGTAGTAGTTACGCGATAGGGAACCCGTGCATTTGTGGGGCCGTTCTCCCTACCTGTTCACTTCGCTAACAGAGATATTCTTAGACGTTCTGGCAATTGGGATATCTCTGTTTCGCTCAGTTTTGAATTCAAAAATGGTCAATGATTTTGGCAGATGGGAAGCCTTTGTAGGGCATCTGGATGGCTGATGAAGTAGCCGCGTAGCCAGGTGCAGCCTTGCGTTAGTAGAGGAGTTAAGCCTTCGACATTCCATGTTTTAATTGCACCATCTCGTCGAACGGCGGTTAAG
>DATNPI010000183.1:0-11223 GCA_036703325.1 Coleofasciculaceae cyanobacterium | reverse complement strand
CCACCCGTTAAAAAAGGTTCAAACGCTTACTGTAAAAGCTTTCTTCCCTTCTGCCTGGTCACTGAGCGTGTCGAAGTGCTGCCTCCTTACTGGTCACTGAGCGTGTCGAAGTGCTGCCTTCTTGCACTAGCCTTATCGCCTCACCATACTTTGCTGCTTGCCATTAGTTTCAGTAGATGCCTGACCAATTCGGGAACCAAGACGTTACTTAAAGCGTCTAATCGTCCTATGTGCAAAGGTCTGTTTTATGTTGCAAAGCTTTCTTTCCCGTTCAGCTGTTTTGGCGCTTAGTGTACTGGCAATATCCAGTGCGGCAACAGCACAGCAGCAGCCCTTTCCTGGTAAGTACTGCGAAGCAGAAGCCGTGATTAATGGCGATCGCTTGTTGTATCGCACCTCACATATCACAACAGAAAATCTGAAACTTAATGGACAGCCCGTTGAAGTCGATCTGCTCCAAAATGGGGAGTATGCAGCTCAGGCGCGGACTCGTTTCACCGACAACCTTACCTTTACTGGAACAACGGAAACTGGAACTCCTCTATCATTTCAGCTTGACTCTGCCAGCGATCAAATCCGAGTGACTCACGCCAATCGAACTATTGTTGGCAATTGCGGTGATCTTCCGTCTGATATTAAATCTCATACCAAGTTGCAGTCTAAACCGTAATTCTCAGGTGAGGGTAGAGAGTCAGGAGCTAGGAGTCAGGAGTCAATTTTAATAATTCCTAAAATATGCTTCTGAGTGCAACTTGGTATTAGGAGAGGTTAATAAGTAGCTTGAACGAAACCAATGCCAACATCTACAGAAGAAAGCGGCAGTCGTTGAGCGTTTTGAGTCAACAGAGTCCAAAGAGCCTGTCCGGTAGCTCCGGTAGCCTCGGCATAGAGAGCCGCTATACCTGCAACATGGGGCGTCGCCATGCTTGTGCCACTGATTGTGTTGTATCTCGTTTCCATCGGCCAAGTTGAGTAAACATCAACTCCTGGGCCAGCAATGTCAACATGACCACCATTTGACTCAAGCCCACCACAGGAAAAATAGGCAACTTGAAGTTGGGAGTCGAGGGCAGCTACCGCCATGATCGACGGACAGTTGGCTGGGTGTGAAACTGGTGCAATGTTGTCCGGGCGAGAACTCTCGTTACCAGCCGCAGCGATAATTAAAGTTCCACTCCGGAGGGCGCGTCGTCCGACAGCCTCGAAAATTTTGGAGTACTGCTGACCGAGTACTGTGGCTGCCCCAAGGGACATTGAGACAACCTGGCAGCCATTTGCGATCGCCCAGGTAATGCCCGCTAAGATTTGACGATCAGACCCGCTTCCCTCGTTGCTCAATACCTTGCCTACATAGATTTCCGCATCGTAAGCAACACCATAACGCGGGAAAATGGGAGGACTGAGGGGGCCACAAGCTGTACCGATACAATGGGTTCCATGTCCGTGTGCGTCCTGTACCTCTTGATTCTCAATGAAGGACTTGCTGATGATCTTGCGTCCGATAAAGTCAGGATGAGTCAAGTCAAAACCTGTATCGAGAACTGCAACCTTAATGCCGCGACCACTGAAGCGCGAAGTAATAACTTTTGTCGCTTGCAGTCCCCATGTTGTTTCGGATTCCACAGGAGGCAATGTGCCATCACCTTGATCAGTGGAGAGCAACTGATCTACCAGCTTTGTAACACCGTCGCGGTATCCCCGCAGGTATTCTACCGAAACATTGGTGGTAGAACTAGACATTGGTTGCCCTAGCCTACTGACGCCCACATCGCTCACAGCATAGACAACTCTTTCCGGTTCGATTTCTTCAATAACAGAGCTACTGTCGGCTTTCTCCAGGTTGAGGGACTGCAACTGGTCGGGGTCAAGAGTGACGACAGCAACGCCCAAATTGTCAAATATCAATGTCTCTGCGTTCTCTAACTGTTGCCCACTCAAAGCATTGGCTTCAAAGTCGGCAGCTCTAGCAACGCCACTGACTCCGGCGGCATCACTAAGGATTTCGATTCCGGCATTAACTTCATTTTCACGCAACAATACCAAGTATTTGCCTGTTGTCTCAGGTTGAGCTATTGATGGATTCGGGCTAGTCATTGTTGGAGATACATCTCAGTTTTTAAGGGATACACTGAATCTACACGCTGAAGCTGTCGCATTCCAGAGCCATCCCTAGACCTTAGCGGGCGTTCGGTTTCTTACCAGTTCTAGTGCTGATTAGGGCAAGAGGAGGTGAGGGGGAGAGTTTCACGCTCTGGGTTAGTTCTGCCAAGCTGGTCTAGACATATTTTTAGCAACACTAAACTGCTTACTTTAGATTTGTTTCTTCTAAGCCTAGGGTCTGTCTGCAAACTCAGTGAGGGCGAAGCATTTGTACGCAAAATTCAGGTTTGAGCCATAAATCTAGGTACAAATGCTTCGCCCCTACAGTCAAATTTTGGACTTTGCAGACACGCCCTAGTTATTAAGGGTATTCCCTAAAGAAAAGCTAATTTCTGTCGTGGACTGGTGCTTATTTTTGAACCACTGAGGTTGTTATGTTCGATTTGAAACCTGTAAGAATTGAGGTTACGAATCATGGGCTTGTACCATTTCAGCCATTTTATGCAGACGCCGAGTTACTTATCGCTTGGAGTGCAGGAAGATGGGTATTTTACGCAGATAGAGATTTCCCGGCAGCGAAAGTTGTGGAATGGATAGGTTGGTGGGAAGAGGCAGCTCAACTTTACGAATTGATCACCTCCCAACCTCAACATCTGGAGTTGGATCTAAATTTTGGTCATCGGAAAGTGGTTTCCATTTCCCCTCATGAATTTTGGGGAATTGGGAACGGACGACGTGTTGAAATTTCCAGAGGAGCTTTTGACAGCCCACTGATGGATAGTAGCTTGGATACCAAGGACAAACACGGAATTGTCTTTTATGAGTTGGGAAGACAAGCTGGCTATCTCTACGACTTTTATGAATATGCTGAGTACACTGATGAGTCTTGGCGCAGAGGATTTCCTATTTACATGGAATGTCTTTGTAGAACGGTAGTTGGAGGGATTGATTTGTCCCATACCCGTTGGACAAACAGTGTGGTTAAGAGATGGGAACAAAGCCGTTTAGATTACTTGGACATTTTTGGCCCAAAACACTTTGAATGGAATCGACACGGCTTCGACCTGGGAATTCTCATGGGAGCTTTTCTTGTTGATTTGCATGAAAAGCTGGGAACCCAATTTATGATTAAATTCATTCAGGAACTTCGGAAGAGACCGGGCGCTCCTACAAGTGCGATCGAAGCCGCCTATAAGGTGCAAGATGCAGCAGCGGCAGCAGCCGATCATGATTTAAGCGAGTTCTTTGTCTCCCGTTGGCGGTGGCCAGCTTACTCCAGATTTCCAGTCTGTTATACCAATTGGTCTTAAAAATGACACAAATCGTGTTAGCGAAGCGGCTCCCAAAGAGCTAGGGGTTAGGTGGTAGGTGGTAGGTGGTAGGTGGTAGGTGATGAAGAGACTTTACCTAAAACCTGCAACCTAAAACCTGCAACCTGCAACCTAAAACCTGTAACCTACAACCTACAACCTACAACCTACAACCTTTCCTCATGATCAGTGCCAAACATTTAACCAAATGGTATTAGCGATAGCAAGTTTACGAGCGTCGGCGTTAGCCTAGCGGCACGAAGTGCGGGCGATTTGTCTCATCGCATCTCCCTACTACCCTACGTTCTGGATGTTCGATGGCAGCGTGATGGTAAACGCTGTTCCAACACCGACTTCACTCTCCATAGTGATCTGACCTCCGTGCAAGTCTACGCACTTCTTAACAATAGCTAACCCTAATCCAGTGCCGGGAATTGTCCCAACATTGCTGGCACGATGGAAAGACTCAAACAGTTGCTCCTGGTCTTCTGGCGGAATACCGATGCCCTCGTCTTGGATGCGGAAAACTACTTCACCCTGAACGCAGGCTACAGCAAAATGCACGGAGCCGTGAGGGTGAGAATACTTGATGGCATTGGAGAGCAAGTTGGTAAGTATTTGGCGCACCAGTTTCTCGTCTAGGCATACCTGGGTGTATTCGCCTTGACTGACAAACCTGATTGTATGCTCATTGCTCGCTGTTAGTTGCAACTGTTCCACCAACTCACGGCAGAAGACAACCACATCCAGGGGAGTGGGGTTAAACTCCAGTTTTCCAGCTTTAGCTTGATCCAAAAGCAGCACATCACTGACGAGTTGTGTCAGATGGTGAACGGTGGTTTGAATACGGCGAAGATGCTGGTGTTTTTTCTCGTCAGTCCATTTATGACCGTAATGTTCTAGTAACTCAGCAGAGGAAAGAATAGTGGTCAGTGGAGTGCGGTATTCATGAGAGACGACACTAACAATCTGAGATTTAAGTTCGTTGAGTTCTCTTTCTTTTTCTAGTGCCTTAAGCAGTTCGGCATCACGCCGCTTGCGATCGCTAATATCGGTAAAAAATACAGACAAACTATCTTTAGAGGGGTAGGCGTGTACTTGACTCCACCGATTTAGTGGGGGATAAAACCCTTCGAACTCGACGGCTACCTGTTCAGATACGGCTTTGTGATACTGTTCATAGAAGATTGAGCCAACAGCCTCTGGAAACATTTCCCAAATATTCTTACCTAGCAACTCAGCTCGGCTTTTGAGCAAAAGCGGCTCGGTTTGCGGATTAAGGTAGGTGAACCGCCACTCGCGATCTAGGGCGAAAAAGGCATCGGTGATGTTTTCAAGGATGTTGAAAATTCGCTGGTTCGATTCCCGTAGTGCAGCGTCTGCTTGTTTTCGCTCGGTGATATCCTGTACAACGGCATAGACCAGCTGTTGGTTTGCGATCGGTGTGGCATTCCATGAGAGCCATTTGTACGAACCATCTTTGCAACGGTAGCGATTCTCAAAGGAAATGACATCGGCACCTGTGAGAAGTTGCTGCGCGGCGGCAACTGTGGCGGCGCGGTCTTCCGGATGAACAAATTCGCGGTAGGGTTCAGCCAGGAGTTCTTCCCGCGTGAAGCCGAGGTTTTTTTCCCAGGCTGGGTTGAGCTGCTTGAAGTAGCCATCAAAGCCAACTATGCACAGCATATCGAAGGAGAGCATGAAAAATTGGTCGCCCTCATCTTCTGATCGCTCCTGATCGACTATCTCGACTTTTAATTGTTCATTTACCTGTCTGAATGTAGGTGTCGGTTCTGGGACTTTGTTTAGGTCTTCATTGAGCCTTCGCAGTGCGGCTTCTAGCTGTTTGCGTTTGGTGATATCCTCTGCAACACCGGCTAGGCGGTAGCGCTGCCGTATCTGGTTGTAAATTGGGAAGGCGCGATCGCGTATCCAACGCACTGAGCTATCAGGTCGGACAATTCGATACTCTTGGTGGAAGTCTGCCTCTCCCCGAAGCTGTTGCTCAAAGGCAGCCATTATGCGATCGCAGTCATCCGGATGAATCCCATCTGTCCAAAAGCTCGACTGCTCGTATACACTCTCGCTGCTTTTACCCC
The DNA here is from genome assembly GCA_036703325.1 of Coleofasciculaceae cyanobacterium. GTDB lineage: Bacteria > Cyanobacteriota > Cyanobacteriia > Cyanobacteriales > Coleofasciculaceae > DATNPI01. The sequence goes on along the minus strand of DATNPI010000183.1, from coordinate 5,714 downwards.
AAATCTCCTCATAGCCAGGACTGACATAGATCGTCCGGTTCGTTTCTAGAGATCTCAGCCAGAAAACTTCGCCCTTATTTTCCCCCAACTGGCAGAACTGTGCCGTGCTTGAGCGCAGTCCTGTTTGGGAAGGTTCGAGCGCTGCAACACCGCGATTGATCAGACTATAAAGTACCCACGCCGTAACGATGACGTAGAACCAGCCTTTAAAGGTTTGAAGTTGTGTGAGGACTGCGGGATTGGTGACTAGGACGACCAGCAATTTATCAGAAAATAGAACCCAGACTCCACCAATCAGAATATAGAGAGCAGTGATTTTGACAGGAGTCAGCCGTTGCGTGAATAGTTTCCGAACACTCCAAGTTCTGGTCATGGTGACTCTCTATCACTACGCTCACTAGTTTTACTTTCTCAAAGAAGCAGTCGTTACTCTTAGCTTGCAACAAACTACCCCCAAAAGGCGTATCTGTGGCGAAAAATTTCGGGACTATACCGTTTTCCCCTCTATGCGCCTCCTAATCCTTGGGTCTAATAATTAGTTCACTAAATTGAATTGTGTTTAAAAAATCTAATTTTAGTATTTCCTTTGATATAGAAACTTTACAACTTATACCTCCTTAGATATATGTTATGTAATCGCCTATACATTTTTTGTTAATTTTTTCTTAATATTTAATTTAAAGGCTATAGCTTTAAATTAAAAGAGATAGGTGATTTCCTACAGAAGCATCTCAACTTAATGCCAATGACCGTTCATAACCAATTGAAAACTTGTCGATTTTTACTGACACCTTTAATAGTTCTTACTGTTGGAATAACTTCTTGCAGCCAAGAAGATCAGAAGAAGAATCAGGTGAGTATTGATGGGGGAGCTGTAGGTTTTCCTGTCCATCAAGCAGTTGCCGAAGAATTTCAAAAAATTAAACCTGATGCTCAAGTTAGTGTTGCTTCAAGCGGCACTGGCGGCGGCATGAGTAAGTTTTGCGCCGGTGAAATAGATATCGTTGGTGCCTCACGTCCCATTAGGGATGAAGAAATCACCAGGTGTAAGAAGAAGGGTATTGATTTTGTAGAGCTGCCTATTGCTCTAGACGGAATTGCGGTCATTGTCAATCGAAAAAATTCCTTTGTCAAATGCTTGACTATCAAGGAACTCAACAAGATTTGGAACTCTAAATCTGATGAAAAAATAACCAACTGGAACCAAGTTAATTCAAAGTTTCCCAACCAGCGCCTCAAGCTTTACGCTCCAGCTTCCGATACTGGAACATTTGATTATTTCACGCAAGCTGTCACTGGCAAAGCAAAAAATAGCCGAACAGACTACACTCCTAGTCACAATCAAAACGTTCTTGTCCAAGGAGTTGCGGGCGACACGAATGCTCTAGGGTACGTTGGTATATCCTACTACATGGAAAACCAAGACAAACTTAACCTAGTTGGTGTGGAAAGTCCAAAAGGAAACTGTGAAACGCCAGTTCCTCTAGACAATGTCGTTAAAAATATTTATCTACCGTTGTCTCGTCCTCTCTTTATCTATGTCAGCAAGAGTTCCCTAGATAGCAAACCATCGGTAAGGGCGTTTGCTGATTTCTATCTAGAGAATTCTTGGAAATGGGTCGATCAAGTTGGTTATGTGGCGCTACCCGATGAGGCTTATCCGAGAGTAAAGCAAAAACTTGCCTCTGGTGAAACGGGTTCTAAATTCAAGGATGCAAAACCTGGTGAGCCGATCGCAAATCTTCTTTAAAAATAACAGTCAACAAAAGGCTGTTAGCGCAGCGTGGCGTAGCCGAGGATAAAGGATAAAACACTATTGAGTAGTCCACCATTGTGGCTGCTCATGTAGCAGCAATTCATACTTCATATTTTTTTCTACTTATTATGCAAAATACAAATTTTCGGGATGACTTCAACCAGCAAAACGGGCGATCGCTGGAAAAGAAAGCGTCTGACAATATCCAGGATAAAATTATCGAAGTAATTTTATTTTGTTGTGCGCTAATTTCCGTTCTCACTACCTTTGGAATTGTTGCTATTATCTTCCGAGTGACGTTCGATTTTTTCCAAAAGGTTTCGTTCGCTGAGTTCTTTCTCGATACCAAGTGGACACCTTTATTTGCAGAGAAACATTTTGGAATTTGGCCTTTGATTAATGGCACTCTACTTACTACGGCTATTGCCATGCTCGTCGCCATTCCTCTAGGTTTATGTTCCGCTATCTATTTAGCCGAATATGCTTCACCTAAGATGGCGGCTATTTTACGCCCAGCTGTAGAACTCCTAGCGGGAGTGCCTACTGTTGTCTATGGCTACTTTGCGCTTTTATTTGTGACGCCGGTTCTGCGGTTGTTTCTTCCCCTGGAAATTTTTAACGCCTTGAGCGCTGGGCTGATGATGGGAATAATGATTAGCCCGACAGTTGGCTCCATCAGCTTAGACGCCATACAATCTGTGCCTCCCTCTCTGCGGGAAGGGGCTTACGCAATCGGCGTAACTAAACTCGAAACCATAATCAAAGTTATCCTTCCTGCCGCTCTTTCTGGAATTGCTGCCTCAATTATTCTAGGTATTTCTAGAGCTGTCGGTGAAACTATGACGGTCTTAATTGCTGCTGGGCAAGAGCCACGAATAAGCCTCAATCCCTTTCAATCCGTAGAAACAATGACAGCTTATATGGCTCAAATCTCAGGGGGAGATAGCCCTCGCGGTAGTGTTAATTACAACACTTTGTATGCTGTGGGTGCTGTTTTGTTTTTAATGACTCTAGCTTTAAACGTTGTCAGCCATTGGATTTCTAATCGCTACCGAGAAAAGTACGACTAATAGACATGACTTCTTCGATTTCCCCAAACGACTTTCAAGAACCCACTGGGCAGTTTACTCCGAATGTAGAGCAGAGACAAAAAATAGGTAAAGTCTTTGAAATTATCTTTTTGGTTGGTTTGAGTATTGGTTTAGTGGTTCTTGCTGTTCTAGTCTTTGATGTATTCAAAGATGGGTTAGGTAGACTGCTATCACCTGGGTTTTTAATTGAAACTCCTTCTAGATTTTCCGATAAAGGCGGCATACGCCCTGCTATTTTTGGGAGTATCTTGCTAGGGATATTAGTAATGTTAATTGCTGTACCTATCGGTGTAGGAGCGGCTTTGTATCTCGAAGAATATGCCCCAAAAGCTTGGTGGACTGATATTATCGAGATTAACATTAGCAATCTAGCTGGAGTCCCTTCAATTGTCTACGGTCTACTGGGATTAGGCGTTTTCAATTATCTTTTGGGATTTGGTCCATCTTTGGTTTCTGGGGCACTAACGTTGTCCTTGCTGTCTTTACCAGTAATTATTGTGACGGCCAGAGAGGCAATTCGAGCTGTTCCTGGTTCCCTACGAGAAGCTTCCTATGGCTTAGGAACAACCAAGTGGCAGACGGTGTGGAATCACGTCTTACCCTATGCTATTCCAGGGATTTTAACAGGAGTGATTATTTCCGTCTCGCGTGCTATTGGCGATGCGGCTTCTCTAATCGTCATTGGAGCTGTAAGTTTTCTGACTTTCAATCCTGGTTTGTTTCAGCGCTTTATGGCTTTGCCCATCCAAATTTACACCTATATTACTCGTCCTGAGCCGGGTTTTGCTAGTGCGGCAGCGGCGACAATCATTGTTTTGTTGCTCTTGATTTTGGTTTTGAATGGCACAGCCATCTATCTTCGACAACGTTTTTCGACGTTTAAATGAAGGAACTAATTCAGGAGATAGGAGCCAGGAAATTGCTCCTCTCTTCCTGAATTATGAAATCTAACTGTAATAAACACTGGAAAATACACGATATGCGATCCAAAAACCCAGCTTCAACTAAGCAAGATAGCGTGATTCTTAATGCCCAAAGTGTCAAAGTTTACTACGGTGATTTTATGGCACTTCAGGAAGTTAATATGGAAATTCCTGAGAGAAAAATCGTAGCCTTTATTGGTCCTTCAGGATGCGGAAAAAGCACCTTCCTGCGCTGCTTCAACCGGATGAACGATTTAATAACTGGAGCTAGGGTAGAAGGGAAGATTAACTACCAAGGTAAAAACATTTATGACGACAAGATTAATCCGGTGAAATTACGGCGTCAAGTTGGGATGGTATTCCAGAGACCGAACCCTTTTCCGAAGTCGATTTACGAAAACATTGCCTTTGGGCCGCGTGCTAATGGTTATAAGGGCAATATGGACGAATTGGTAGAGCAATCGCTCCGGCGAGCTGCTATATGGAATGAGGTGAAGGACAAGCTGAAAGAGAAGGGCACAGCTTTGTCTGGAGGACAGCAGCAGCGGCTTTGCATTGCACGGGCGATCGCGATGAAGCCAGATGTCTTATTGATGGATGAACCCTGTTCTGCTCTCGACCCAATTTCCACCCAGCAGGTTGAAGAACTGTGTCGTGAGCTTAAGGAACAATACACCATGATCATGGTGACCCACAATATGCAGCAAGCTTCGCGAATATCAGATTTGACGGCATTTTTCAACACAGAAACAGATGCAAGTGGTAAGCGCCGAGGAAAATTAGTCGAGTTCAGTCCTACCGAAGAAATTTTCAATTCTCCTACCACCAAAGAAGCTAGAGCTTACATCAGCGGTCAGTTTGGTTGAGCCAAGTCGCTGCACTCCCATTCAAAATTCAAAAATGAATCCCTCATAGCTATCAGGCTGGGGCTTGAGACGATGTACTTGATTAAGCAAATTCAAACTTATCTTGTTAAAGCTTTGCAGGCTATTAGACAGTGGTGCCAACGACAAATAGGAAGTTGGTCGAATAGACGCTCTGTGCAGAGCTTTGTGTGCTTGTTTTTGGTAGGAGTTAGTTTGAGCATGGCGATCACTGCCTGCTCTGGAAGCATTGCTGATACCAGTAGTACAAAAAGTGACGTCAAGCTAAGGCTCATTTCCTACTCGGTTACCAAAGCAGCTCATGACCAGATCATTCCCAAATTTGTAGAAAAGTGGAAGAAAGAACATAACCAAAACGTCACTTTCGAGCAGAGCTATGGTGGGTCTGGTTCCCAAGCCGGTGCTGTGATTGATGGCTCGCAAGAAGCAGATGTGGTACACCTAGCACTTGCCCTTGATATCCATAAAATTGAGCAAGCAGGTTTGATTAAACCGGGTTGGGAAAGAGAAGCTCCCAAAGGTGGCGTTGTGACCCGCTCTGTGGCTGCTATTGTCACCCGCTCTGGCAATCCTAAAGGTATTAATACTTGGGCAGACCTGGCAAAAGATGGCGTGAAGCTCATTGCAGCTAACCCCAAAACTTCTGGTATTGCTATTTGGGAATTTTTAGCTATGTGGGGTTCCGTGACCCAAACAGGGGGTGACGAGCGCCAATCGCTCGACTATATCACCAAAGTCTATAAAAATGCCCCCGTGCTAACAAAGGATGCGCGTGAGGCTAGCGATTTATTTTTCAAGGAAGGTCAAGGGGATGTCTTAATCAACTACGAAAACGAGGTAATTCTGGCTGGGATGAATCGTCAGAAACTGCCTTATGTGATACCTGAAGTTAACATTTCCATCGACAACCCTGTTGCCATTGTGGACAAAAACGTTGATAAGCACGGCACCCGAAAAATTGCAGAAGCCTTTGTGGATTTTCTTTACACGTCAGAAGCCCAACAAGAATTTGCTAAGTTAGGATACCGCCCTGTTAACCCCACTGTGGCAGAAGAAGTGG
>DATNPI010000277.1:0-10603 GCA_036703325.1 Coleofasciculaceae cyanobacterium | reverse complement strand
AGATTGTAGCACTGCCTGCCAACATACGTACCTAAAGTAGAGGAGGATGTTAATAATACCCAATAACTTTGTGCCATCTTCTAGCATTGCTATACTCCCCTTTCCTGGCAGAGGTGTAGTATCCACTACAGCAGAGATTATAAACAAAACCGCTGCAAGGAGAAGCAGAATATATGGCGTCCCTCGAATGATACGCCAAAAAACAAATACATAGCTTAGTGCAGCAATGCCATATACCAAGTATATTAGTATCTTTGGAACGCCAATTTTTGCAAGTATTAAATGCATCCGAAAGGCATCGTCCATCAGCAAAATCCCGGTGCCGATCGCAGAGTATAGAAGAAACTGATTTACTTTTTGACCAGGTCGAATCGCATTAAGCAATCCAAAACTACACACACAGATTGTTACTATTACGCACCACAGTAAATCAGACATAGCTGAGAAGGTGCCAATGTAAGCACGCTCCACCAAAAAAGGATCTTCGAAAAGTAGTACTAGTTGACCACCTTTGTCGAAGAGCTTGACATAGAGGGATAAAGCTACAAATAGTAGTACAGCTACACTATTGCACCAGAGAATGAAGCGGTCTGCCCGGAACTGCTTTGTGATTGATTCAAACATATTGTGAAGTGTAGATTGCATCTGGAGGTATATTGCCTATTCAATATCTTCCTTCGCTTCAGTAGTAGTTCTAGAAGTATCTTTCAAAGGCTCATCCCATCATTCAAACTCACACCTTGATAGTGGGTTTGCCTGGAGCCAAGATAGCTCAGACAAGCGAAACTTGCCTAGGTGTGAAGACGTGCTGGCAAGACTAAGGTGCTGTGCATTTAATCTGCGTCGTCTACATTCGGGTTTTCCGTCAATAGTCAGTTCTCCGTCAGGCGAAAGCAACTGATTACTAACTACTGGCAAAAAACCATCAGGTAAATATGCAAGTTAAATATGTAATGGCTTAGAGGGCTTACGATGCGCATGAAGTGGGCAAATGCGATCGCTACATGAGATCTTCCCTCTTCACCAGGAGGAAAAATGATTTAAACTGCTTTGGACAGCTTATTATGTGTTAGGTTTGCTGACCATGCTGAACGATAGCGATTACATTAGGCAAGCTGAGGCTACCCGTGTACGGGTGCTAAGTGAAGCACTACCCTACATCCAACAATTTGCTGGTCGGACGGTAGTCGTCAAGTATGGGGGTGCTGCGATGAAAGACAGCACTCTCAAAGACAAAGTTATCCGCGATGTTGTCTTCCTAGCTTGTGTAGGCTTACGACCAGTGGTTGTCCACGGCGGTGGCCCAGAAATCAACAGCTGGCTGGGGAAGCTGGGTATCGAGGCACAGTTTAAAAATGGTCTGCGCGTCACTGATGCCGCGACGATGGATGTCGTGGAGATGGTGTTAGTCGGTCGGGTGAATAAAGAACTGGTTTCTTTAATTAACCGCGCTGGTGGCAAGGCCGTGGGGCTTTGCGGCAAAGACGGTAATTTAATCAAAGCACGTCCAGAAGGTCGAGAGGGTATTGGCTTTGTTGGGGAAGTGAACAGTGTAGATACCAAACTGGTAGAGTCTCTGGTCAATAGTGGTTACATTCCAGTGGTGTCTAGTGTCGCCGCCGACGAAACGGGTCAAGCCTATAACATCAATGCTGACACCGTTGCTGGTGAAATAGCAGCCGCATTAGGAGCAGAAAAGTTGATTTTGCTCACTGATACGGCTGGGATTTTGAAGGATTACAAAGATCCATCTACCCTGATTGCTAAGGTTGATATTCAACAGGCGCGAGAGTTGATTGGCTCTGGCATTGTTGCTGGTGGGATGATTCCCAAGGTGACCTGTTGTGTGCGATCGCTCGCCCAAGGCGTTCGAGCGGCCCACATTATTGATGGTCGCATTCCCCACGCGCTGCTATTGGAAATCTTCACTGATGAAGGTATCGGCTCAATGATTGTGGCATCAGAATATAGGAGCTAGACGGCAAGCCCTTAATCAATTCGAATCCTGATTCCAGGCGGATTATAAACAGGTGAACGCCTGAATACGCCTCTGGAAAACCTTGGTGAATTAATAATCACTGGGTCAATCAGCACTGAATCAGAAATCCTTGAATTGATTATTGTCGGATTAATCAAGGTCGAGTTCCGAATCACCCCTCTTCCTGGCGTGATGACTGGGTTGTAATCACGGTAGTAGTTGTTATAAGGCGAAAGCGAATAAGGGATAGTCGTGCCAGGAACCACGGGCACAGGGCTGGGAATCGGGCTGCCGATAATCTGAGTGGTAGGAAGCGGTGGCTGGACAAACACGGGTCTCGCCTCCACCGACATCGCTGCTGATGTCAGTATGGCAACTCCCAGAGTCAGGGGGGTTAGAGAGTAAGTCAAGCTGAACCAATTCAAACCACGTTGCCGAGATGGGAGTGTGTTGAGCATCGTTTCACCTCAAAAAATGCAAGGGATTGATAAAAGTAACTGAATGTCTAGTTGAGAATTCGGTTCCGCAACACCCCGGTAATAGTTAAGCCTGCGCCTGGGATCATAAAGGCTAGACTGCACTGGGCCTTGAATTTAGAATAGTGCTCTTCGTTAAAATTTGAAGGGTGCTATGCAGATCTAGTGACACAGTTGAAACGTGATTTCAGATAATTCAGATAATAAAGAAAAATTTCGAATTGAGTACCAGGCAGGAAAAGCAGCATTTGAGGGGGGTGACTATCGCACAGCTGTGAAGCATTTGGAAGCAGCAAGTGCTTTGATGAAACGAACCTCTCGCTTAGGGGGAGAGGCGCAAATGTGGTTAGTGACAGCTTATGAGGCAGCAGGGCAACAAGCGGAAGCGATCGCCCTTTGTGAGCAACTAACTCGTCATCCCGACCTAGAAACCAGCAAACAAGGTAAACGCTTACTCTACATTCTGAAAGCCCCTCAGCTGACCAGACCGGTCGAATGGATGACGCAAATCCCCGATTTAGGAGCGATCGCTGAAAGTGAGCCTAAAGACCGTCGTGGTACTAATAGCACCCGCAACCGTAATCTAAGCGAACTACCTGAACCCGTCGATCCCAACCAGATCAACACCAAAGATAATAAATTTATCTGGGTAGCTCTCATTGCGCTTAGTCTGACGGTAGCTGGATTGATTTGGTTTGGTCTTTGAAGCAGCAAGATGCCTACTTTGTAGGAGAACGGTGAAGGGTAGGAATTAAAATATCGGATCTTCCAGGTCTGCTTTGGTTTAGCGATCGTATCTTGACATCGGTGGTAGCTATTCATCACCAACGATGCTGATTATTCAGCATTAGGTTAAACTCCAGGAGGAAGGATTAAAAACAAGAATCTCAGGAAATGGCACGTCATGCGATCGCTGCTCTACTGAGTGCCGCTGTCTCGACAGTCTGGCAATTACCCAGTCTTGCTCAATCTGAGCAACACATACCTGTAGGAACCGATCAATTTAGTGGGACAACTGTTTATTTAGACTTGCAACGTGTAGAAAAAGTTGACCCAACTTCCTACAAATACACAATCTTTAGCGACAGTAATGAGGGTGACACAGGGAAACCAGGGAGGTTCGAAGAAGACATTGTGGTTAATTGCAACCAAACAGGTTTAATTAACCATTTGGGAAGCCGCCTCTACGGCTCTGAGGGGCGTCTGATTAAAACCGACCCGCCACCCGGAACTCAAGATGTTAGCTCTCAGTCTGGATTTGCTCCTTACTTGAATGCAAATCAGACGGTCTGCAAAGGGGGGCGTTAGTAGGTGTATTTTGCCTGTAATCTTTGCTGGTTATAGCTTTGAGTTGATTTTCTTCCCTCAAACTCAGGTTAAGATTGTTTGAGCAGGTAGGTGTTGCCGCTTGTAAGTAGTTTTTAAATGAACTCAGGAGACGCGCTTGTTCGCCAAAAACAGAAAGGGGAAAAGGGGAGGAGTTTGTGAAACCAGCCATTTTTGATTCATTGCCGCTCATCCGTCGGTTAGCAGTGCGCTTACGTGTTCTCTGGGTTATCTTACTGGCATCACTGCTACTTTCTGGTTGTGTCAAATATAATGTTGGGGTCAACTTTGAGGGGCAGCACCACGGCGCGATCGTGCAGCATATCGCACTGGAGGAACGGCTGACGAACTTTAGCAATTCTCAAGTGCAGGAGTGGTTGACAAGCATTGAGCGTCGAGCGCAGCAGCTCGATGGTAAAACGAAACGTCTTTCTGATCAGGAACTTGTTGTCACCATTCCATTTAACAACGGTACGGAATTGGAATCAAAGTTTAACCAATTTTTCAATCCAGTTGTAAAAAAAGATACTCCGTCCGAGACAGCTGAATCAGCCGATTTACCAAAGTTCAATTCCAAGTTCCACATCGATCAGGGCAACTTTATCTTCTGGCAGCGGAACCACTTAAGCTATGACGTAGATTTGCGAGCGCTCGGTGTCGTCTCTACAAACGGCAACGTCATCGTCAGTCCGAGTACGCTATTGGATTTGCAGTTTAGCTTAGAGACTCCTTGGGGGGTACGAAGTGTTGAGAAGGCACCCGATGCCATCACTCCAGAGGTTTACGATAATGGGCATCAGCTAATGTGGACACTCAAACCTGGTCAGCTGAACCATTTAGAGGCAGTGTTTTGGCTTCCCAGTCCCCTCGGTGTTGGTACTCTCGTGATCGTGCTGTTGGTATTGGGCGGCTTCTACTTGAAGTACAAATCTCTCCCAGGGGTAGTGACTAAACCTGTTGCACCAGCAGTTGCCAATGTGCAGTAGTTAGATCGACGCGGTTCAAACCTACATTCTGTATGTCTCTCAAGCCTTGCAGATATGGGTGATAGGGGAATGGGAAATGGTGAAGAACCACCAATTCCCCATTCCCTGCTTGGAGCGCGACTACTAAGCTGCTGTTCATTTAATTTGCATAGTCTACATTCGGGTAGTCTGTCAGTAGTCCGTTGTCTGTTGCAATTGACTACTGACAAAAAAACATTAAGTAAATATGCCAGTTAAATGTGTAATAGCTTACACCATCACTCTAGGGGCGATAAGATTGAGCGCAACCTTCGCTTCATCCAACCGGGCGATCGATAAATCCATCTCTCGGTTTGGCATACAGCGACTCAAGATCGTATTCAACACCATATCAAAGGTATACTCAACCATCTCAAAGCTGTACTCAACGAGTTTGCTGTTTGATAGAGGAGGATTATTAGGTGGTGAGTAATCTGACCGACTATACCCCCCCTGCTGACCTCGCTTCACCGACAGTCCCGCCCAAGTCCTGGACTCTTCTAGACGGGCGATGGCTTCATGGGTTTGAGCATCTAATGGATACAAATGCAAAATCCGATCCAACAACTGGACGAACTCAAACTCAATCTTGAGGATTTTATCGAGTTCCTCTCGGGTAAGGCCTGGATAGCGCGAAATGCGATCGCGCAGCGCTTTGGCTTCTTCTGTAAGGTCTGACATAGGTAGGGTCGATGTTGGAGTTAAATAACTTTCCAGTTACTTTTTCGGTGAGCACCCCTACGAAAGAAAGCTAGTCAAAGTACATCTTAACTAAACTCTGTTGCTTGGTCTGGTGTAAAGTTACTTGTTTTAACTTCAGTAGTTGTCAGTTCCAAGCCCTTCGGCTTAAAGTTACCAGTGACTCAGCACTTTGTAACTTAGGTACTGCCATCTTCGTCGAAGAAAAGACCCCACTTGTGTAGGAGCAGGGTCATAACTAACACTAAAAACTGGCTAACTTCAGTATCGGAAGTTCATGTTTGCAATTATGTTTGCCTAACGTCTAATTTAATCAGGACTTACGCGAGTGTCACACGCGATGCGCTTTGCGCTATGCCCTCGGGTTTATAGCCAGCTTGATTTACGCCAAGGTCATGGTAAGCGCCGGACTTTTGAGTTGTTGAATCAGGTAATTTGAAAGTAATCCGTGCTTAAGGTGATAAACACTTTGACCTGTAGAATAAGCTATTTGTCCGAGTCGCAGCCAGACCAGCATTGCACAGTTAATATGATTTCTTTGGATACGTGATTGATGGCAGACTCGACACGGCTCACAAGGCTTCTTCGGGTAGCACCACAGGCGGTTGTGCAATACGGCTTCCCGCAGGTGTTCTATCGCCTGGTCTGCCATCAACTGGTGGTGGAGCGGACTCTACTTGTTGGTTAAAGCTTTTTGGGGAGCGCTGTACAACAACCGAGTTGAACATTGAAGTGATTACAAGCTCTTGGGCGGGAGCCGGTGTTATCCCACTAATTAAAATCGCGGCAATTGTAGCGGTGGAAGTTAGTAAAGAGAAAACACATTTCATAGGATTGTCTACTGAATTCAACAATCCCATCAAACAAGGAGGCTAACTGAGAACGGAGCTGAGAAGTTTGAGCCTTAATCGAGTTTTTGCTGACTTTTGATTGACTTAAATTGAGTAGACTCGCTTTATCTATTTCCTAGTCGTTCACGGAAATATTGCTCGTACAAATACCATCGGGGAGTCACTTCATTGCCACACAGCCGCACTAGCCCCATGCTGTTTAATTTAACCCACATTCCGCAGGTCTCTCAGCAAAGTAGATAATATTGGCGGCAAAACTGTGCGATTGCGCCAAGCCCGAGAAGCCTGAAAGACTGTGGAACAATGACTACACAACCAGAAATTCTTGTTCAAGACATCGACCACCTCGGTATCATTGCTGGAATCATTGATGAAATGGGATTGGTAGAGGAGATAGATAGACAGTTGGGAACACCCCAGCAGCAGCAGGTCAGCGCAGGTCAAGTGGTCAAAGCAATGATTCTCAACGGTTTGGGCTTCGTATCAGCCCCCCTGTACCTGTTTGAGCAGTTCTTTGTCGGTAAGGCTACAGAACACTTGCTGGGTGAGGGAGTACGACCTGAACATTTAAATGATGATCGCTTGGGACGGGTACTTGACAAGCTCCACAGGGCAGGTCTGTCACAAGTGTTTCTCAAGGTTGCCTTGGAAGCCTGCAAAAAATTTGGTGTGTCAACTAGTCGAGTTCACCTAGACTCAAGTTCCTTTCATGTGGACGGGGAATATGCGATCGCTATAGCTGAGCCTGCCTCAAGGGTACAAGAGCAAGAGCATGAAGCTGAACCCAGAGCAATTCACATCAGCTACGGGTATTCCAGAGATCATCGACCAGACCTCAAGCAGTTTGTCATGGATCTGATCTGTACCGGGGATGGAGATGTTCCTTTATACTTGCGTTTGGCAGACGGACATGAAGCAGACAAGGCAGTGTTTGCCCAGTTGATGAAGGAGTTTCAGCAACAGTGGACATTTGAACAAGTGCAGGTAATGGTTGCAGACAGTGCTTTGTACAGCAAGGATAACCTCCAAAGCCTAGGAGAACTACCTTGGATTTGTCGCGTACCTGCCACCCTGACACAGACAAAGCAACTGTTGCAGGCAGAGGCTGAGTTGGAGTGGGTTACCAGTAGTTTAGAGGGCTACCGCATAGCACAGCAACACAGTAACTACGGGGGCATAGAACAACGGTGGCTGATTGTCGAGAGTCAAGCTCGCAAAGAAGCCGACCTCAAACAACTAGACAAACGGCTTAACCAACACCAAGAGCGAGCCAATAAACAGTTACAGGCATTGTCTCGTCAGGAATTTAGCTGTGAACCTGATGCTCTTAAAGCCGCTAAGCAATTCGAGCGTCAGTTGAGGTTTCATGCTCTTGAAACGATTGAGGTGATTGAACGAGTTCATCATGAGCAAGCAGGTCGACCTCGCAAAGACGCTCAAGCCAGACGAGTCAGCTATCATTTACAAGCTACTTTGGTGCCGAAGCAAACGGTCATTCAGGCAGAAGTCACCTGTGCTGGTTGCTTCATTTTGGCTACCAACATTACAGACCTTCAACAGTTGAGTAACGATGAAGTACTCCAAGAGTACAAAGCTCAACAGTCGTCTGAGCGAGGGTTCCGCTTTCTGAAAGAGCCGCTATTTTTCACCTCCAGTGTCTTTGTGAAGTCTCCCAAGCGAGTAGCGGCATTGGCAATGGTGATGGGCTTATGCCTATTAGTCTACAGCTTGGGACAGCGTCAATTGCGTCAAGCTTTGCTAGCAGCACAACAGAGCATTAAAAATCAACTCGGGAAAGCGACCCAAAGTCCAACACTACGTTGGGTATTTCAGTGTTTCCAAGCGGTACATCTGTTACAAGTAGCAGGCAGCAAGCAGGTTTCCAATCTTAGTGATGAACGAAAATGGATTCTTCGCTTCCTTGAGCCAACTTGTCGCCAATATTATCTACTTTGTTGAGAGACCTGCGGAATGTGGGATTAAAGACAGCTTTCTGAAGATGCTTAATTACCGTCGCTCTCCTATTAAAAGAAGTTGAAACTAGTGATTTTTAATAGGTTTTCGGTTGTGTCAAATCCAATAACTGCCGATACTTAAAATCTTTAGCCAAAGAAGCGATCGCTCTTGCTAAGGGTTGATTTAGCTCACTGATTTGAGCAATCAAGGTCTGCATCAACTCGACATCAAGATTGTAGATAGCTTGGCGAAAGTTAGCAACTAAATCGGGAGGTAAGGCAGCAATTGCCTCTGGAGTCAAAATTTCTACCTTAGTTTCAGTAGATGCGGCAGTGGATTCAGCATATACGAAGCGCACCCCAATATGTTTGTGCAGGGCGTCAAAGATGTCAGCCTCTCGGAAGGGTTTGTAGATAAAGTCATCGCAACCGATTCGAAAGGCAGTAGTTTGCTCTCTCTCGAATGTATAGGCAGTTACCGCAACAATTGCTGTAGGTTGACCCGTTCGGATTTTGGCTTGGAAATCTTCCCTATTTCTTTCCCGAAGTCTAATCTGTTTGGTCGCTTCATACCCATCCATCACGGGCATCCGCATATCCATGAAGATTAAGTGTGGACAGTATTTTTCCCAAATCTCAATTGCCTCAATACCGTTGCTAGCTTCCCATAGTTCAAAGCCAAGGGGAGAAAGCAGCTTTGTTAGTAATTGGCGATTTTCAAGAGCGTCATCTGCAATCAGAATACGATAGCTCAGTTGATTAGGTTCTAGGGCAAGTACTCTACGGGTTGGTTGTTGGCTTTTGATGTCAGCGGTTTCAGCTACGCTGAGTTTAATGTCAAACTTGAAGACAGAACCCTTGCCCACCAAGGAAGTAACGGTTATTTCCCCCCTCATCAGTTGCACGAACGAGCGTACTATAGCTAACCCTAATCCTGTCCCTTCCTGCAATTGCTGACCTGTTTTCGTTTGTACAAAGGGTTGAAAAAGCTTGTCTAACTCCTCTTGTGCAATGCCAGAACCGGTATCTTCTACTTCAAAATGTAATTGATAATCGGTAATCGGTAATTGGTGATTGGTAATTTCTTGCTTGTTACCAATTACCAATGACTCATTATCTATTGCTGAACTTACCCTTACCGAAACTGTGCCTGCTTTCGTAAACTTAATCGCGTTAGAAAGTAGATTAATCAGCACTTGACGCAACTTGACTTCATCGGTGCGTACATATTGGGGAACATCAGGAGTTCGGTTAAACAGCAACTGTAATCCTTTACTGTCAGCTTTAAGCTGAAACATACATTGCAAATCAGCTAGGAGATAATGGAGATCAAAAGCCGTTTCGTTAAGTGTTGCACGTCCTGCTTCGATTTTGGATAAATCTAAGAGTTGGTTAATCAGAGTGAGTAGATGTTCTCCACTGCGAGTTATGGTACCCAGGTGTTCTTGCTGTTCGGGGGGTAGATAAGGCGATCGACCCATCAACTGGGAAAAGCCAAGAATCACGTTGAGGGGAGTACGCAGTTCGTGGCTCATATTTGCGAGAAAAGTGCTTTTAGCTTGGTTGGCAGCACTCGCAGCATCTTCGGCTTGTTTCGCACGGGTGGTTTCCCGCTCTAGTTCCAGGGTACGCTCCTTGACTTTTTGTTCCAGCGTCCGCGCATAATCTTCCAATTGTTTATGGGAGAGTTTCAGGTTTCGAGCGAGTATGTAGCCGTTAGCGATAATGGCAGCCGCCACCAGAGCTATTAGTGGAGAAATCGCAATTAGCCACCAGCCTGCCAAAAACAGCAGGTACACGCTTCCCAAAAGAGTAATCCCGAAAAACAAGACGGCAATAACTGTCCGTCGAAGAGATGTTGATGTCCAGCCTAATATTGCCCCAATCCCCGACCAAACCAAAATCCATAAGCCTTCTAACGGCTCAGAACTGGCTTGGAGTAAAGGTCGTCCGTCCAGTGCTGCACTCAACAGTTGGCTCGTCAAATGAGCATGAATCTCAACCCCAGCCGATGCAGTACTCAGCGTCGTACTATAGGAGGTGTAAAAGCGATCGTTGAGACTCTCTGCTGTTGCACCAATCAAGACAATGCGATCGCGTACCAAATTTGCTGGTATCTGACCCTCTAAAACAGCCGTCATCGAGATAGTACGGAAGCCATGCCGTAGTTTGCGAAAATTTGACAATATCTGATACCCCCCGACATCAGCACGAATATAGCCACCGTCATTTGCCTGCAAGGGAGCAAATACAGCTCGACCCAATCTAAACTGACTCTTGCTACGGTCAACTTCTTGGGGGGTAATACCTTCGG
>DATNPI010000057.1:0-10531 GCA_036703325.1 Coleofasciculaceae cyanobacterium | reverse complement strand
TATACGTTCGTCTCGCTGCCTGCTTGAATTTGGTTAGTCTCGAACTTTTGAGTTACACTCATCACTTCCACCGATTTAGATTTGGATTAGACACCTATAAGATGAACGCTATCAACGAAGGATGTACAATTATTCCCATAGTCCATATTTTCAAGTTAGACGCCCATGAGCTGGCGCTCACAAACATTGGATGAAAATTTCTTTTCTCCCCCTCTCCCTCTCCCCTCCCCCTCTATTTTCAGATTAGAAAGCTCTCCGAAATTTTGATGAATGGAACTATAACCTCACTTGGTATTAATTAGTTCCTGAAATCTTGGTACGGGACTGACTCAGAAAGAAAGTGCCAATCAACACGACGGCTATCAGCAACAAAAATGTCACCACGACCAGCGCTGCACCATAACCGAAATCTAGATAGCGCATCACTGTGGAGTAGATGTAGAGGGACACTACTTCAGTCGCTCCACCAGGACCACCTCCTGTCATGACCTGGATTAGGTCAAAGACTCCGAAAGCTCCGGCAAAGCGGAACAGCAATACAATTAGAATCTGCGGCATCAGCAGTGGCAGCGTAATTTTGATGAAACTCTGCCAGGGCGTCGCCCCATCGATCGCGTGGGCTTCGTAGAGTTCTCTAGAAATTGACTGCAACCCTGCCAGCAGCAGAATACTGATGAAGGGTGTGGTTTTCCAAACATCAGCGGCGATTACTGCCATCATTGCTGTGGTTGGGTTTCCTAGCCAGTTGAACCCAGTATGCATGATGTTCAGATGTATCAAGATGTCATTCCAAACACCGAACTGGTCGTTAAAAATCCAAGTCCAGGCAAGTCCAATCAGAGCGGTTGGCAAAGCCCAGGGTATGAGAGCCGCTGTTCGCACCAGGCTACGTCCAATGAAGGCCTGATGTAAAATCAGAGCGATCGCCATCCCAAATACCAGTTCCAAAACAACAGATGCTGAGGTGAAAATTATTGTGTTCCACAGACTCTGCCAGAAGCGGCTATCCCCCATCATCCGTTCGTAATTGTTCAAACCAGAGAAAATCGGTTCTAGCTGCGTCCCTAGATTCTGGGTGAACACACTCAACCAGAATGAGCGCAAGATTGGATAGGCATAGACCACTAGGAGTAGTAGCAACGCAGGCGCTACCATGAGCCAGCCCGTCGTTTGTTCCTGTGATCGGATTGGATCTGCTTTCATCTGTTTGTTGTTTGTTGTTTGTTGTTTGCTAATAACCAATAACCAATGACAGCCTTCAACTCTTTGGAACTGCTCCTAGCAGACTGCGTGTTTCATCAGCAGCAGATTTCATCGCTTGTTCAGCACTGAGTTGAGGATTTGATATGGCGGCATTGAGATAGCGCTGCAAAATATCAGAAGCTTGGGCATATTGAGCAATGGATGGACGTAAGACGGCACTTTCCACCACGCTTTGTAACTTTGGGTAGTGAGGGTATTTAGCAATAATCTCTGGGTCAGCAAATAAATCTCGTCGGCTTGACAAATTGCCTGTTTCCAGAGTGAATCGCTGCTGTGGTGCTTTGCTAGTAAAGTACTGAATCGCTTTCCAGGCTTCTTCAGGATGTTTAGAGGTTCTGGAAATTCCTAAACCCCAGCCCCCTAAGCAAGCACCGCCCGTTTTCCCAGGGACATGAACCATCGGTTTAATCCCAACCTTGCCTTTAATTTTTGACTTGACTTCATTTGCCGAACCCCACACATAAGGCCAGTTGCGTAAGAAGGCGGCTTCGCCGCTGACAAACAATCGTCGGGTTTCTTCTTCCCGGTAAGTCGTAACTCCAGGAGGGGAAATTCCGTTGTCGATGACGCTGCGTAGAAACTCAACGGCTTGCATCGCCTCAGGCTTATCAAGTCCGACTTCGTTGGTGTCGGGGTTAACCCAGAAGCCCCCGAAGCCTTCCAGGATTTCGACAAACATGGCGGGCAACCCTTCGTATTGAGCGCCTTGCCAGACATAGCCCCAACGAACGGCGTTGTTGAACTGCAATTTCTTAGAAATCTTTACCAAGTCTTCAAAGGTTTCTGGCGGGTTAGCTCCCACTTTGTCCAACAAATCTTTACGGTAGTAGAGCATCCCCGCATCGGAGCGGAGAGGCATTCGGTATAATTTGCCCTGATAGCGTCCCGCCTCAACATCTTTATCAAGAAATACTTTTAAATCCTTGTCAGTGACTCGGTCGGAGAGGTCCAAAAGCCACCTAGCGGCGGCAAATTTGGCAGTCCAAATCACGTCCATGTAAATCAGATCGTAGGGCGAATCACCTAAGATAAACGCCGAGGTATAGAGGTTCTCAGTCAAGTCTGTTGCATTGGGTGCCTCTATGATCTGAATGCGAATGTCAGGATTCTCCTTCTCGAAGTCCTTGATCATCAAATCCTTCCAATAAGGAACTTCGCCAGCATTAATCAGGAGGGTAAGTGTCACGGGTTGCTGGGTTAGTGCTGGTAGCACCCAGAACTGGGACATGAGAATACAGGCAACCAGGATTCCCAAAAGACAAGGGAGTCCAACGCTTCTCACCAATTTTGTCATGGCGTCAGCTTTTTAATAAGGGTGGGTATTGGTGCTAAAACTTCAACGCTGTGATCTGCAATGCACTATTGCACCCTTAATCTGTTCCAGATGACATCTTTGGGACTGGAAGCAACTTTGTAATAAGCTTTGTAGACACTCAAAAACCTGAATCACCTACAGGATGGCACCGTTAAATTCTGTAGGGCAAATTAAATCTAGTCAGATCATTCAGCTAACGTCATTTCTAGCACACCACTGGCTGTATGCAAGCTAGGGCAACATAAGCTTCATTAAGTCCTCAGCCATCATGACTTCTTTTTGAAGAAAGGGTCAAGTCTTTTTGACTCAGGTTCAACGAAGTAAGGAAAATCTCTTTCCTTACTCACTACTTAGCACTCAGCACTTTCAAGATAGCCACCCATGAGCTAACGCACACAGCAAAAGAGGAAAATCTCTTTTCTCCCCCTCTATTTTCAAGTTAGGTTTGATATCTGGCAGTAAGGAATGAGGCGCGTTCCCTAGCGAGCGCTAGATACCTAATGCACAGTTAGCTGTGCAATCGTTAAAATACGTTATCTACTTTTTTGCAAGAGTCTTGCTATGGTACAAGCACTAGTTCCGATTACTGCTACTGACCTAGCGACATTAGGCATTGATGTGATTGCCCCTGTCAAGTGCGAGTATAAGTATATCCATTTTTGCAATTACCAAAGTCCGAATAGTCGCGCAGGCGATCGCACTTTGGCGCACCGCTTGATGAGCGATCGCTCCTTAAGCCAAGTCTCCCATAACATTAGCTCTGACTTTGGGCCGCTTCAGAGCAACGTCCTTGAGTATGAGCTGGTGGAGTGCAGCTCGACGGCTTCAGTACACAAGCCTGAACCCTAGTGAACTGACAAGACCCTTTAATATGCAATAACAGAATTCACTTTATTCTTAATTTTTCTGTTTGCACTCGTGATATCTTAATCCTCCTCTTACGTTCACAAAGCCTATGTCAACGCCAGTCCTGTGATTCTACCGCCTTCTGTGTAAACTACGGCGATTCTACGAGACGCTCAAAACTTATCTACAGCTGCAAGTATTCGCAGTGGATACTGGAATTTCAAGGGAATCCAAAACCCAATGCTCTTATATCAGGTGGCACCATGATCTCAAATTCGTCTGCATCCTCAGATTATCGCGAAGGTCTCAATAGTGGAGTATTGCTTGCTAGGGGATTAAAAGAAAAATCCCAAAACTACAAAAAATTGCTAGCTTTGGTGTTGCAGTGGACGGGAGGACAGCCCTTCCTCACCCAGCAGCTGTGTAAACTGCTTGTCAATGCTGAGGATTCACCTCCAATTGGTGGTGAAGCTCAATGGGTGGAAAAAATGGTGCGAAGGAAGCTGATTGAAAATTGGGAGACTCTTCCGGAGACAGAGCATTTACGGATAATACGCGATCGCCTACTCAGGCATAAGCAGCGCAGTGTTAAGCTCTTGAAGCTATATCAGCGCATCTTGCAACAGGATGGAGTGGCAGCGAGTGACACTTCAGAACAGCAGGAACTGCGGCTGTCAGGTTTAGTCGTTAAGCAGCAGGGCAAGTTAAGGGTTCACAATCGAATTTATCAAGCCGTATTTAACCAGCTTTGGGTTGAAAACACCTTAAGAGCCATACAATCTGAGCTTGCGCCCAGTGACTCGGAATTTCTCAAATCTCTTGCTGAATTAGAAAGAAAACTTTTAGTCTCTCAGGTAGAGATATTATCTCGGGTAGAAAACGAATCTGAAGATCAAGGCTCTGCTCAGGCTCTCTATGAGGTACTGCGGGATGTCACCGCGAAAGTTGGAGAATTACTCGGTGCAGACCGCGCCACTATCTTCTTACTGAATGAAGAAAAGACGGAACTTTGGTCGCTGGTTGCAGAGAATGAAGAGGGTGAGTTCCTCGATATTCAAGTGCGAGTAGGGGAAGGGATTGCTGGTGAGGTTGCCCAGACTAAGAAGCTTATTCATATCCCTGACAATGTCTACGAAGATCCACGTTCTGTCCTAGTCAAGGAGTATGACAAAAAATATAAATACCAGACCAAGAATATTTTAGCCTTGCCGATTTTGGATGAGAACAAGGAACTCGTCGCTGTTATCCAGCTCCTGAACAAGTTGCAGCCTCTGAAAAATCTGCAAGATGACAGTCACCCGGAAATTAAGCCACAGGGTTTCACACAACTAGACCTAGAACGATTGGTTAAATGTGTCGTTCCAATCCGACGGATTCTAGAAAGCTGCCAGTCTTGTTACAAAGCCACCAAGAAACTTCGGGCAACTGCTGCACTCGCAGAAGCTACACGCTCTCTTGACCAAATTAATTTGGATACCAAAGCAATACTTCAGCGGGTGATGAATACAGCGAAGAAACTGATGAACGCTGACCGCAGCACACTGTGGTTGGTGGATCGTGACCGTGGGGACTTGTGGACGGAACTGCCTGGGAAAGGGGAACTACGATGTGAATTTGGCGTTGGCTTCGCTGGTCAGGTTGCCCAATCGTGTCAACCGATGATTATCCCATTCGACTTATATGACGACCCAAATGCCACCAACGCCAAAAAAACCGATGAAAAAACACGCTATCGCACTTGTAGCCTACTGTGTATGCCAGTTGTGAGTCCTGAGGGTGAGTTGCTGGGTGTCACTCAATTAGTCAACAAACGCAAACCCGGCGATCATCCTGAGTACAACAAAGATGACTGGCCTATCGTTCCCGACTACTTCAAGGCTAGCTTTGACAAAAATGATCGACAGTCCATGCAAGTCTTCAATGAGCGGGTTGGAGTAGTACTTCAGTTCGTCAAGACCCATGAGACATTGAAACAGCTAGCGCAAGTTGAACCAAAAGAAGCTGTTTATAACGCTCTAGCTGTACTCAGTAATTCTGTATCCAATCAGAGTGATGAAGCTCTCTACAATGCTATCTACTATATGCAGAGCTTTATTCAGCGATCGATTTGTAAGTTATTAGAAGCTGAACACACAACTATTTTTCTGTTAGATACCGACGAAACTGGATTTTGGTCGTTGGTTCTAGAAGAAGAAGAGAATAGCGTCACAGAGATTCGGATTTCGGCTAGTCAAGGTATAGCCAGTAAGATTTTTGCCTCCAAATCTGTAAAAGCCAGCCATCAACCGACTAAGTTGAACGATGTTTTAATTCATGTAGGTATCAACCCAACAACCCTAAGTAGCCTTCATAGTCTGTTGTTATTTCCCATTCTGGATCAGCGGAGAAATCTAGTAGCGATTGTCCGATTATTCAACAAATTAAACTCCCGTCTTGAATCAGACGACCCTTTACCAGAACGAATTGACCCCAATGGCTTTACACAAGCAGACGCCGAGAGACTACAGCAATGTACTAAGTCAATTCTCCCAATTCTACAAGCGTTCCAATCTTTTTATCGGGAAATTATCTCAATTCAAGAGCAACGAAAAGCCATAGATCCGCTCTATCAAGCAATCAGCTTCGTGAGCCAAAGCAGTGGCAATCCCGAAGAATTACTCCAAAAAGTGATGCAGGCAGCGAAAAAACTCACAAATGCAGACCGCAGCACCCTTTGGCTTGTGGATTATCAACGCAATGAATTGTGGACGCAAATTCCCCAAGCCGATGGCTCCTTAATGGAAACGCGGGTACCCTTGGGAGAAGGCTTTGTTGGTATGGTGGCTCAAACAGGTCAATCTGTAAATATTCCGTTTGACCTCTATGACCATCCCAACTCTGAAATCGCTCGAAAAACTGACGAGAAAACACATTACCGCACTTGTAGCCTACTATGTATGCCAGTTTTGGGTTCTGATGGCGAGTTGCTGGGTGTGACTCAATTAGTCAACAAACGGAAACTCGGTGATTTCGGTGAATATAACCCAGCTGATTGGCCCAACGTTCCTGACTACTTCAAAGCTAGTTTTGAGGAAAAAGATCAAAGAGATATGGAGATATTTAACAATCAAGTCGGTGTTGTTATTCCAGGGGTATTTTGACGGGTTAAGGTTATTGGTGAAACTGGGTTTCTGCTAAATTTTGTGGGAATATCTCAAGATTTCAGGGGAAAAACCCGGTTTCCTAAACTGCTAAATTTAAGTTTGTCAAACCCCGGCGTGACTGGCTTGGGTCTTGCAATTGATTGTTCTCTAAGGGAATTCGGAGTTCCTAGTTTCTATAAAGTCTGTACAACCCAACCAATAGTTGAAAGCAGGATGATACTTACTAAGTAGTTCAATGCAGCAAAACCTGGCGTTGCCACCTAGATAGCTAACGAATCAGTCAAGACTTTTTTCGATGGTTGTTCACTCAGCTTTCAAAGAGCTTAGATAACTCCTCATTCGATGTGCCTAGGATTCGAGCTAGCATATTTAGCTCACTATTCGTAAATCCATCCCGCACCTCAGTCAACTCATCAAGCGATTTTCCTAAAATCCGTGATAGTACTTTTAGCTGGCTATCACTGATGTCTTTGCCCTTAAAGATATCTTCCAGCTCTTGAGGAGTCAATTTATAAGAGTAGCAGAAGCGAACAAAATCCCTATTACTGATTTTAAGCTCCCGTTGTCTTTCGCGAAGTAAGTAGGCAATGGCGCGAGTCCCATGCTCGGGACGTTTTGCTTTTTCTAGATAGTGTTTCATCCGCTTATTAAGCTGATTCATTTTGCCACCAGACTGTCTTACTACGTCCAAACAAGCCATTCTGAAGGCTTTATTGAGCGCCTCATTCTCTTCTTGAAGTTGCTCATGTTCATTAAAGATTTCAATAATTCTGGCAGCAAATTCAGGTGTGCAAAATCCTACTTCTATTTCCTCATAAGAAATTGAAATATAGGAGCGATAGTGGTTAATTTGCAAGCGCAAAGGTGGAGTACTTTTTGTCATAATATCGAAGGTTTAGCAAAATGCCATTGTAGGAAAGTTATTTGATCAATTTTGCCAAAATCTCGCTGCTGTGGATAGTCGTGTAGAAGGCAAAACTAAACAATAGACGATCTCAGCCAAGAAGTCTAAAGTCTTACCCTAAAAATTCTAGCCATTGCCTAGAGTTTGACGATTGGAGTGAAACGAACTGTGCAGTAAGAGCTTGGCTGCTGCTAGCATTGACCATTTGTCGTTGTTGAGGACGCTATTGATAGTTTCAGGACTTACGCAATATTCGTCGATTAGCCCCTCAACTCCCCAAATCTGGGGGAGGATAAGGAAAAGCTTTTATTGTTGGGGGTTAGGGAGACAAGTGCGTAAGTCCCGAGTTTGTCAAGCGGCTCTCCGGCTCTAGATTTAGTATCTGCGACACTACGCCAAAGTGGCTTTTTCAAGCAGGGAAACAGGTGAAGTAGTTAAAATACGTTATCTACTTTGCTCTCTTACTTGCTATGGTACAAGCTCCTTACTCGCCGATTACTGCTACCGACCTTGCCACATTAGCGATTGATTTGATTGCCCGTGCCGAGTGCGAGTATGGGGATGTCCGCCTGTGCAATTATCGAAGTCAGAATCTCTACGCACGCGATCGCTCTCTCAGCCAACTCTCCGATAATGTTAGTTCCGGCTTCGGAGTGCGAGTTCTGCTCAATGGCGCGTGGGGATTTGCCGCTAGCCCCCATAAAACCCCAGCGGAAGTTGAAAGAATAGTTGCCCTTGCTGTAGACATTGCTAAAGGCAGCCGCCTCTCTCAGCGAACGCGGGTGCAATTAGCTCCAGTAGAAGCGTACCGCGACACCTACACGACACCCATTGAAATTGACCCCTTCACAGTGCCGATTACCGAGAAAGCAGAGTTGCTGTTGCGTCTCAATGAGCAGCTGTTAAGCTATGGCGAACGTGGTATCAAAAAAGCCTACTCCTTCTTGCGTTTCACCCGCGAAGACAAGACCTTTGCCTCCACAGAAGGCTCTTTGATTCAACAGACAATCTATCGCACTTATCCGGGATATGGCTGTAGTGCGATCGCCAATGGTGATGCCCAAAGCCGCAGCTACGAACGTCCCCCCCTAAACATCGGTTACGAGCATATCAATGCGCCAGACCTCCTGTCTCAGGTAGATCGCGTTGCTCAAGAAGCCATTGAAAAAGTTCACGCCCCTAAGGGGCCCTCTGGCATCCGCAGCACTCTGATTCTCAAGCCGACTAACCTGTACCTTACCATCCATGAGTCAGTCGGACACCCTACTGAACTTGACCGGGTGTACGGCTACGAAGCTAACTTCGCCGGTACCAGCTTCGCCACAACTGACAAATTAGGCAAGCTTCAGTATGCTGCCCCCTGGGTTAACTTCCGAGCTGACCGCACCCAAGCAGCGGGACGTAGTACGATGGCCTATGACGATGAAGGAGTAGTTTCACAAGACTGGCATATTGTCAAGGATGGCATTTTAGTAGACTACCTCACTGACCGCGAGACCGCTTATCGACTTGGTCGCCCTGGTAGCAACGGTAGCGCCTACGCTGATAGTTGGTCTAGTGTGCCGATGGTACGCATTCCCAATCTTGGACTAGAACCGGGCCCAGACGGGGGTAGTCACACAGCCACTCTTGCTGAGATGATTGCGGACACCGAGGACGGTATTTTAATCGACGGTATCGGCAGTTTCTCTATCGACCAGCAGCGACGTAATTTCCAGTTTGGCGGGGATGCCTTCTGGAAGGTGGAGAAAGGCAAAGTGGTGGGCATGCTCAAAGATGTGACTTATCACTCGATGACCACTGACTTTTGGAACCGTGTCGATGCTGTCGGGCCAGCCTCTGAACGAGAGCAGTGCGGTACTAATATCTGTGGTAAAGGTGAGCCGATGCAGATTGCCCAAATGACGCATGCCTGTGTGCCAGTGCGGGTGCGTGATATTCAAATTGGGGGAGCGTCGTAATTTTCGCCCCCTAACCCCCCAACGCAAGGGGAGAACATGACAAGGACATCTTCCTTCATTCTTTCTCCCCCCAGAATTGGGGGGTCGGGGGGGCAATCAGATGGGGTCCTTCAGTATTAGAACGCATCTTTTGTGTCACCTCTTCTAGTCCTCAACCTGGAATTTTGCCCCCCTAGCCCCCCAACTTTGGGGGGAACATGACAAGGTATATCTTCCTTTATTCTTTCTCCCCCCAGAATTGGGGGTCGGGGGGGCAAAAATGGCGCTCACCACAACCTTTATGTAAGTCCTAGATTGACATGACCCTAGCAACAGTACCCACACTTTTGAGCGAAGACCAAGCCTTATCCCTGATAGATAAGGCCATTAACCAGTCCGAGGCGGAGGGTGTCTTTGTCAGTCTCACCACTGGCGAAGAAGCTCTCAGCCGCTTCTCGGAAAATCAGATTAGCCAGAACATTAGCAGAAATCGGTTTAATCTCACCATTACTAGCTATTTCGGCAAGCGCAGTGCTTCTGCCTCAACGACAGAATTAGACCCAGATGCGATCGCACAAACAATCCGGCGTTCAGAAGAACTCGCCCGCATCGCCCCAGAAGATCCAGAGTGGGTGCCTTTACTGGAACCTCAGACCTATGAGCCGCGTACTCCAGCATTCGATCAAGCAACAGCAACCCTCTCACCTCTGGCACGGGGAGAAATAATTCAACGGGTTTGTGCCCTGAGTACTAAAGCTGGGGTTGAGGGTTCTGGCACCCTGAGTACAGAAGCATTCGTGCGGGTAGTGGGTAACTCGCGGGGACTACGAGCATGCGATCGCGGCACAGAGGCAGATTTTAGCTTCACAGCTCGGATTGAAGATGGCTCCAGTTGGAGTCAGCGCACTGGTTTCGCGATCGACCAGTTACCGATTGAGTCACTAATTGAGCAGTTAATTGAGCGTGCTTTGGCATCCCGTCGCCCTCGCGAGGTAACTCCAGGCGCGTACCCAGTCGTCTTTAACGGTGCTGCCTTTGCTGAGTTGCTCAGTTGGATAATCTGGAATCTAGATGCACGGGCGGCGGATGAGGGGCGATCGTTTATGTCCCGCACTGATGA
>DATNPI010000051.1:0-14056 GCA_036703325.1 Coleofasciculaceae cyanobacterium | reverse complement strand
TTTGACAGGTTGGCAATCCTTATAGGTTCACTTGTACGCCCATTAAAAATGGAGCTAAGCGGATTCGAACCGCTGACCCCCTCAATGCCATTGAGGTGCTCTACCAACTGAGCTATAACCCCGTGCAGCGTTTCCCATTATGACTTGATAACTACGCTTCGTCAAGTTCTAGAGCTGTAACTCCAGTGACTCAGTAAAACACGCTGGGCGATTGAGCCATTTGGGTAAGATAACCTACGTAGCTGCCCATCAGAAAATAAACAACTAACATAGCAGCCGCTGACATGGCTACTAGCGTACCAGCCAGCATCAGCGAGAATTCTTGAGTGTCAAAGGCTTCTTGCATCAGGTGCAACGACCAAGCGACTAGGGCAACATCTAAAATTAAAATAGCAATCAACATAGATTACGAAATGTAACAGTTCATATATTCTAGCAACCCATAGATTGCTGCACACAATTCAACAGCGTATTACTACATGACAAAAGTTTATAATTTCGGAAAGGTTGGATAATTTAGTATTACAGCCGCCGTACCGGGATTTGGTGTTCCAAAGGCGTATTACTGCCATCACAAAAGCTTAAGCTTTGTGAAAGCAGAGGGAAACGGTACTACGTTAGCCGCACGGGGACTTGGTGTTCTGCCAGATAGTTTTTGATTTCTGATACACTTAGCTGCCCGTAATGCAACAGAGAGGCGAGAAGCGCAGCTTCAGCCTTCCCGTCAGTGAGCGCCTGATGAATATGAGCGCAGTTACCCGCGCCCCCGGAGGCAATGACTGGAATTTCTACTTGTTCGGCAATGGTGCGTGTCAGTTCCAAGTCGTACCCTGCCTGAGTGCCATCAGCGTCCATGCTGGTGATGAGCAGTTCCCCAGCACCGCGTTGCTCTACTTCTTTTGCCCATGCGATCGCGTCTAGACCCGTGTTTTCTCGTCCGCCTCGCACGTAGACATCCCAACCTGTATTACTTGGATCTTGGCGGCGTCTAGCATCGATGGCAATCACAATGCACTGATTTCCGAAGCGATCGCTTGCTTGATTTACAAAGTCTGGATTACGTACAGCTGCTGAATTAAGGCTGATTTTATCGGCTCCAGCTCTTAACAATTGTTTAATAGCCTCTAAGGATTGAATACCGCCACCCACAGTCAAGGGGATGAATACCTGTTCCGCCGTGCGGTAGACAACGTCGATGATAATATCGCGGTCTTCATGAGTGGCAGTGATATCCAAAAACACCAGCTCATCGGCACCCGCCTCGTTATAAGCTTGAGCCAATTCCACTGGATCGCCAGCGTCCTGAAGATTAACGAAGTTGACGCCTTTGACCACCCGCCCAGCTTTCACATCCAAGCAAGGTAAGATTCGTTTAGCTAGCATTTCTCTTTGCCTTTAGTCATTAGTTCTGAGTTATTAGTCTACATACTTAAGAGGTGATGAAATGATCATGCCCGATGACTAATAACTTATACCTCATTACTCCTGACCAATGACTGATGACTAATGACTAATAACTAATGACTAATTTTTAATTATGGCGATAACCTCCTTTAAACAACAGTCTCAAGAACCAGATCGGCAACCCCAGCAAAGCAAGAACACGAAGGGTCGCCGTAGTAATTTCCGCAAGATGCAGGAGAAGACAGAAGAAGACTTGTTGCTAGCAACCGCAATGCCTGACGAAACCGGCAACCAAGAAGAGGGCATCCGACCCCAGCGGTTGGCAGACTACATTGGGCAAAAAGAATTGAAGGCTGTCTTGGGAATAGCGATCGAAGCCGCGAAAGTTAGAAACGAGGCATTGGATCACCTGCTGTTGTATGGTCCGCCAGGATTGGGTAAAACCACGATGTCGCTGATTTTAGCAACGGAGATGGGTGTCAACTGCAAAATTACAGCAGCACCAGCCTTAGAACGGCCACGAGACATTATGGGCATCCTATGCAGTCTTAAACCAGGGGATGTCCTGTTTATTGATGAAATCCATCGCCTATCGCGGGTGACTGAGGAACTGTTGTATCCAGCGATGGAAGATTATCGATTGGATCTGACCATTGGTAAGGGACAGACGGCTAAGACTCGTAGTATTCCCCTGCCTAAGTTTACTTTGGTGGGAGCAACGACTCGTGTCGGTTCGCTAACTTCTCCATTGCGCGATCGCTTTGGCTTGATTCAACGCCTGCGCTTCTATGAAATAGATGAACTGACTTTAATTGTGCAAAGGACAGCGGAGGTTCTCCGAGTACCAGTGACGCTAGAGGGTGCACAAGAAATTGCTCGTCGTTCCCGTGGAACGCCCCGGATTGCCAACCGCCTTTTAAAGCGAGTCAGGGACTATGCTCAAGTTAAGAAAGTTGCCCCGATTAACCAGGATTTTGCGGCAGAAGCACTAGAAATATTTAATGTAGACCCTAGTGGTCTGGATTGGACAGATAGGCTTGTGTTGAGTGTAATGATTGAACAATTCAATGGGGGGCCAGTAGGTTTAGAAGCGGTGGCATCAGCAACGGGAGAAGATTCCCAAACAATTGAGGAAGTCTATGAGCCATATCTATTGCAAATTGGCTACTTGCACAGAACTCCCCGTGGACGTGTTGCTACAGCAGCTGCCCGGAAGCACTTGGGCTATGAGTAGTTAGTTGAGTTAAGATGTTAAACATTTGATTTGTGATCAGGGTGTTGATTGAGAATAGAGGCATTAGTTGGCAGAAGTTAGGAGAAAAATCATAAGCCTTGTCAATTCTCCAATTATTATTTTCAATTCAGCTTCTCCAATGCTGAAAACTGACT
Source organism: Coleofasciculaceae cyanobacterium (assembly GCA_036703325.1). GTDB lineage: Bacteria > Cyanobacteriota > Cyanobacteriia > Cyanobacteriales > Coleofasciculaceae > DATNPI01. The sequence goes on along the minus strand of DATNPI010000051.1, from coordinate 11,263 downwards.
TCTGAACCAAGCGGCGAAAGGGTGTAACTACGAGGATGATAGATTATGACTGCAATTAAAAGCACTTTTTCTGCTTTAGAAAAACTGGATCGATGGTTGAACCTGAGCAAGGATGAACAAGATTCGGTAGTGCGAGATTTCGAGCAGCGTCTTCGGGGAGAATATGTTCATCAATACACTTTAAGCTACAGCAATAAATCCTCATTACGCATTCCCACTTTTAGGCATTTGCCAACTGGAGTAGAATTTAATTTAATTGTGGGCGCTCAGTTTAATAAAGGCTTTTCTATTCAAGAAGAAGAGGCGCTACGGAACCTCGTTGAGGAAAAAGAATTTTGCCTTAATTCTTTCGAGTTCATGCGACCTGTGCATACAGTCCGCGTACAGCCTTTTCTTATATCTCGGTTCCCAATCCTAAATTCTTTTGCCCAAGAGCATCTTGAACTTGAGCCTGATGATTTTATCTCGGAATTTGCTGAAGATGAGGATGAGCTCATACCGGCTTCTCTGACCAGAGAGCGAATTGACGTGCTAATGGAGAAGTTTGGATTTCGCTTGCCTTCTGAAGCTCAGTGGGAGTATGCCTACAGGGGGGGAACCACCACATTATTTTACTGGGGTAATGAACTGCCACCTAAGGCCGATCTAGAAGATAAAATTTTACTTTATGAGTTTAGTGACCCCGAAAAGTGTAGAGCAGCTGCAAACCCCTTTGGTTTAGTCGGAATGTCGGTTGGTGAGTGGTGTGAAGACTCCTATCGTCCTGACTATAGCAACGCCTCAGGAAATGATTCGCCCGTAGTTGCTGGGCCGCCTTATGTTGTGCGTGGTGGGGCAGCACTGGCATGGCCTTGGCAGGAAGGGGATGAGTGGATAATGTGTATGTCCGCGCTGAGAGAGCAATCGGACTTTGATTATCCATTGGCAGGTCGTTTTGTTAAGAACTTATCTGATCTATGATTCGCTGGATTCTGACTTTACTTTGTGTACTGCTGGTCTTTTGCTCAATGCAGCCAGTAATGGCGCAAGTCCAAACGCCTAACTTAACTGAGGCTCAGTTTCAACAATTTAATGACCTAAGGCAGAAAGCTTTTGCTAATACTGATAAGGGTGACTTTGCAACTGCTGAAAGCTACTGGACTCAGCTGATTGAGCTTTGGCCGGAAAATCCAGTGGGTTGGAGTAATCGGGGGAATTCCAAGGTTAGTCAGAATAAGTTGGAAGAGGCGATCGCTGACTTCAACAAATCAATTGAGTTGGCACCTAATGCAGCTGACCCGTATCTCAATCGCGGTACGGCTTATGAAGGGCAGGGGCGATGGGAGGAGGCGATCGCTGACTACAAGCGTGTGCTAGAACTCGATCCCAACGATGCAATGGCTTACAACAACCTAGGTAATGCCAAAGCTGGACAAGGAAAGTGGGAAGATGCGATCGCCTATTACCAGAAGGCAACGCAGTTGGCATCCAATTTTGCCTTTGCTCGTGCCAACTACGCCCTTGCTCTCTTTCAGATCGGTGAGACAGAAGAGGCAATTCGCACCATGCGGAATATTGTCCGTAAATATCCCCAATTTCCAGATATGCGGGCAGCTTTAACAGCGGCGCTTTGGCAACAGGGAAAGCAAGGTGAAGCAGAAAGTAATTGGGTAGCCACAGTTGGTCTGGATGGGCGATACCGAGACTTAAACTGGGTGAAAACTGTTCGCCGTTGGCCGCCGATGATGGTAGATGCCCTAGAGAAGTTCTTGAAATTGCAATAACTAGTGCCGCTTCCAAGGAAAGTCAAAAGTCAAAACCCTTCGGGCACAGTTTCTTGTTAGGAAATGAATTCCCAGCACCAGCGCAGACATTCAACCGCTTGTAAGCTGGTTATATCATTTCACGAAAAGCCTGATACAAATTACTCCTGCTGCTTGTTATCGGTATCAAAGTTAAAGTGAAATGGTATTACTTATTTCTGCCAGTTTGCACTAGGTGGGTTGAGCTGAAACTTTACATTTTTGGGGCGATTATACCATAAATCGCAACTTTTAGAATGGAATAGCCTTGAAAAAAAAAGGCTTTAAAAGTTTTGTAAATCAACTATGTGCAACACAGAGATTATTATGAGTACCCTAGATATGTAACCTAGGGTAGATGTCTATATGCACTCGTTGGGGAAGCGCCTGGAAAATTGTAATGAATTGGCCTGTGAATCCGGTATCAGGACTAATTCACTCCAGAGTGAAGCAGCATATCCACGACCACAGTTGCGGCGCGTTAGCGTAGCGGCTCCCGAGGAGCTTCGCTGGATTTGTCTTAATGGTTCGTGGAAGTTTACATTTGACGACGCTGGGCAATTTGATCGACCGAGTGATATTGCCAATTGGACTCATACCATTGAAGTTCCCTTCGCTCCAGAATCCGCCAAAAGTGGCATCGGTGACACAGGTTTTCACCCAAACTGTTGGTATGAGCGTGAATTTGACTTGTCCAAGGATTTGGGAGTGGGGCCTATTAGCGAGGAATCAGAAGCTGTTGGTACTGACACACAACCTAATAATCCAAAATCGTCAAGGGTACTGCTCCACTTCGGGGCTGTAGATTATCGTGCTCGTGTTTGGGTCAATGGTCAATTCATGGCTGACCATGAAGGCGGACATACCCCTTTCACTATCGATATCACACCCGTCTTGAATGAAAACGGGTTGCAACGGGTAACACTCTGGGCACAAGACGACCCGTTCGATCTGGCTAAACCACGTGGTAAGCAGGATTGGCAACTAGAACCGCATAGTATCTGGTATCCGCGCACTAGCGGCATTTGGCAAACTGTCTGGGCTGAGGTAGTTCCCGCCAGTTATATTGACCACATCCGTTGGACGCCGCACTTCGAGCGGTGGGAGATTGGCTTTCAAGCCTTTGTCGCGGGTGAGCGGCGCGATGGTATGCAGATAAAGGTGAAACTAACAGTTGGTTGCCAGTTACTGGTGAACGATACCTACGAAGTGATCAACGGGGAGATTCACCGACGCATCGCACTCTCTGACCCTGGCATCGACGACTACCGCAATGAGTTGCTTTGGAGTCCGGAAAAGCCAACCTTAATCGATGCCGAACTGCAACTGTGGCACGAGGGCAAGCTGCTGGATCAGGTGAAATCTTATACGGCGATGCGGACTGTGGGATTACAACGCGATCGCTTCATGCTCAACGGGCATCCCTACTATTTGCGCCTAGTTCTAGACCAAGGCTACTGGCCCGATACGCTGATGACTCCCCCCTCAGATGAGGCGTTACGGCGCGATGTGGAGCTAGTCAAAAGCATGGGCTTCAATGGTGTCCGCAAACATCAAAAGATTGAAGACCCCCGATTCTTGTATTGGGCAGATGTGCTGGGCTTGCTGGTCTGGGAAGAGATGCCAAGCGCCTATCGATTCACGCCCAAAGCAGTGGAGCGAATCACAAAGGAGTGGACTGAGGTAATCGAACGGGATGCCAGCCACCCGTGTATCGTCGTGTGGGTGCCGTTCAATGAATCTTGGGGAGTTCCTAATCTGACCGAGACGGCAGCCCACCGAAACTACGTCCTAGCGCTCTATCACTTGACCAAGACTCTAGACCCGACTCGCCCAGTGATTGGCAACGACGGTTGGGAGAGTACGGATACCGACATTATCGCCATCCATGACTACGATAATAAGCCGACTCGGTTGGCAAAGCGCTATGGACCAGAGGTCCAGTTATCAGATCTGTTCGATCGCCAGCGTCCAGGGGGGCGTGTACTGACGCTCGACGGCTATCCCCATCAGGGACAGCCAGTGATGCTGACGGAGTTCGGAGGCATTGCCTACGCGGGCCGCGAACAACCCGATACTGACAAAATCTGGGGATATGTGCGGTCTTCGGATGTCTCGGAGTTGCAAATCCGGTATAGCGCGCTACTGGAGGTGGTTAACAAAATCGAAATATTCAGCGGATTTTGTTACACCCAGTTGACGGATACTTTCCAGGAAGCCAATGGTCTGTTGTATGCAGACCGCACTCCAAAGTTTCCGCTTGAAGCGATCGCATATGCCACTTTAGGCAGGGGCGAGGAGGAAGAAGAGGACGCTATGCTCCTAGGATCTCAAGCGAAATGGTCGCCAGAGGAACATACCTTCCCAGGAGGTGTTAAAGCCGGATGGGCGTCCCCTGACTCTATACAGCCGATACCCCAATGCGGAGGGTCTCCAGGCTCCCAGCCCCGGTAATGAGCTGATTCAAGCAAATCAATACCTATGCTGGCATCCCTTGCGAGGCGAGTGGTTTGCTTACCCCAGTCATCGTCAGGGGCGGCCTAAAAGTCCGCCCCCGGAGGCCCACACCATCGATTTTTACTCTTTCGCCCCTACCGCTCAAACTACGTTGGGACTTCTATGCTATCTTCTGGCTTCGAGGGCCAACGGACAGTCACAATGGTAGAGTCTTCCTCAGCCGACCAAGAATGGGACACCCCTGGCAACCAGAGTACATAGTCGCCCTCACGAGACAGTAGAAACTCTTGCTCCGGGAATTGAAGGCGAAATCGCCCTTGGATGAGGATAGAAAGTGTGGTCGCTTCCGCATTTACTGCCCACTCTGGTCTACCGTCTCCTGCTTTGTGAACACCCCATTTGACTTCTAGAAGCGAGGTCGAACGAGGATCATCGATTGGGGTTACAAAATGACCTAGGAACCAACCCCAGTCACTTGCACTTTCAACCTGAGCGTTTCCAAAAACAACTTTAGTCGGCATTAGCTAAATGATTTTCTGAGTAAACTTTTAGTATTATCTGCACCAATAAGAGCAAAAGCTCTCCAATCAGAGTTTTTCCTGATGCCCCAGATTACTTTGGGAAGCTGTATATAGTCCGGAATGTTCTACTCAAAAAAACTATAGGAGAAAGCTTTTGTTTCGTAAAATTACAGCTACCCTGGGAGTTGGAGCGGCAGTCACAGGATTAGCACCAGTAGCCCACGCTGGTCAAATGGCACTCTCACAACCAGAAAGCCCTGCTGAAACGCTTCAGGGTGAGTCCGTCCGTGAGCAAGAAAATATTTACAATTCAAAAAAAGATTACCCAACCATCCTGGCTCAAGCTGAACCGATTTTATTGAGAAACAGCAGTCCGGCGGAAATTGTTACCCCGATTCCGGCAGAAATCTTGGAGTTGATTAGGAAAGTAGAAATTAGTACAGGCGCGTCGTCCCTCGACTCCGATCAACTAGTGAGAGTGCAAATACACCTGAATTGATGTTTTACCCTAGTTGAGTAAGAGGGTGACAATTCAACATCGGGATGTCAAGGGTTGATGGGCTACCACAATCCACATAAACCTACGCATCGCTACGTTAACACCCGAATCTTTCGGGAAGATTACGTAAAGTCGCCAGAAGAATTAGCGATCGCAATGTCTCAGTCTTCTCAACTAGAGGAGGCAGCTGTTATTTATAATAAGTTTCGTTCGATTTTTGCAACAGGTCTGCGAGCATGAGTCAAACTGATGCAGGCTTATGTACAACGTATACACGAAGATAGACCTTACGCAAACGGCTTCGTCTACATTGTCACAGGAGACTAAAAGTAGAGATTTGCGTTCTCTTTCGATCCAGGGTGCTAGTCGGTACGTTTTCCTCAACTCCACAAGTTAATTGAGAATTCTATTTAGTATGGCAGCACTAACAGGACTTGATTATCGCTCTACCATGTACGTAAAAACTGGCTCAAACGCTAACCTGTCCAACTCTCAGGCGCACAAAGCCATTAACTACATACAAGGAAAAATAGGAGCAACAGATTACTTCGAGCAGTTGGATCAAATTGGTTCAATATCTAACGGTCAACTGAAAGATGAACTGTAAATAAGGATGGAGTGTTAAAGAACTAACTATACTTGAGAGTTTTTTAGCTAGGCATTGTAGCGATTAATGAACTGATTAAATTAGATCGGTTACGAAAAAATCCCGGATTGCTCCGGGATGACTCAAACCTAGTTTGTTACTTCATGCTCCCTTATTGGGCTAAACACCCACTTAAAGAGTCGGTGAAGCTACGTGAAGTGTTTGCGATCGCTTAATAGCCTAACCTCAATACGCCTTTTCCGCAGGATTGCGCCGACTGAACCCAAGAGTTGAGAGGATAATCCTGCGATCACCATACCGAGTGCATCCCATTTTTTCCAAAATACCAGGATGCGATCGCCTCTATAGAGAAGCTTGATTAAACCCACCTTCCCACGACTACCCGCACCGTTCCATCTTGCAGAGTTTCTTCCTCTTCAACATTAAAACCCTGCTCCTGTACCGATGCCATCAGAGTTTTATGAGCATACTTTTGCATAATTGAATTAACAAAAGCCTGCTGGTTAATTCTTGCTCCCCAAAAATCGGCAACTAGCTCGTAATTCTCACCATCGCGGCGGAAACCTAGGTCATAACCATTGTCTTGCTGAATGACATACTCAGCGTCCGTTTTGTTGCCTTGGTAGCCTCTCACTTTTTTGTTGTACTCTACCTTGTATCCCAACTCCTGCAACGTCTGATTCAGGATTTCGCCATTTTTGATTTGAACTTTAATTGTGGTGAAATGAGACATATCAATTTTAGATTTTAGATTTTGGATTAATTGAATTCGCGTCCTAGACGATCTTCAACGGGTTTTCTCAGTATATCTTCGACTTCTCTGTTAGGGATTCCCTGGGTATCTAGCTTGAAAAAAGCTAAGGGGAAGAGAGCTTTCTGCTGCGTCATGCGTGAGCCGCGTATGCAGCCTAACTTTAAAATTGCTGGAGGATGGAATGACGTGATAAAAGGAGATTCAGTTATTTCAGTTTCTAGTTACAATGCCGAAATTTTAGCATTGCTAAAAAAGCATATAGGATTGGCAATATACCAATCCTATATTACAAAAAATCAAATTGAAACGTCAACTACTAGCGCTCACCAATGATTGGCGCTACCACAGACAATACCTGCTCATTGCCTTTTGCCACCGCCGGTTGAGCTAACGTCGGCACCGAGTCACGTAGCCGCGCTGTCAATTGAACCGTGGTAGCGTCATAAATTTGCGTCAGCATCTTGGGATACAAGCCAATACCAATCATCGGCACTAGTAGACAGGCCACGATAAATACCTCTCGCGGTTCGGCATCCTGCAAGACTTCGTGTTTCACTAATTCCTTGTTTTCCGAACCGTAGAAAATCTCTCGGAGATTGGACAGTAGATAGATTGGAGTGAGAATTATCCCAACAGCCGCCAGAAATACCACAATTACCTTGAACGTGGAACTGTAGGCATCACTCGTGGCAAAACCCACGAATACCATTAACTCCGCCACAAACCCGCTCATCCCCGGCAATGCCAAAGATGCCAGCGAACAGGTAGTCCACATGGCGAAAATCTTCTTCATCTTCTGACCAACGCCCCCCATTTCATCCAACATCAGGGTGTGCGTCCGGTCATAAGTAGCTCCCACTAAAAAGAAGAGGCTTGCCCCAATCAAACCGTGGGAAACCATTTGCAATACTGCTCCACTCAACCCTAAATCGGTAAATGAACCAATACCAATTAATACAAATCCCATGTGAGAAATTGAGGAGTAAGCAATCTTGCGCTTCAGGTTGCGTTGGGCAAAAGAAGTTAGAGCCGCGTAAACGATATTAACAACACCCAAAATCACCAACACTGGCGCAAAGTAAGCATGAGCATCGGGTAGCATCCCAGCATTCATCCGAATCAAGGCATATCCACCCATTTTCAGGAGAATTCCCGCCAGCAACATATGGACGGGTGCTGTTGCTTCACCGTGGGCATCAGGAAGCCAAGTGTGTAACGGGAATATAGGCAGCTTAACTCCGTAGGCAATTAGGAAGGCACCATAGAGCAGGAGTTGAAAGTTAAGGGCGTAGTCCTTAGCGGCAAGCGATGACATATCGAACGTTACGGTATCCCCGTAAAATGCCATCGCTAAACCGGCTACCAAAATAAACAGCGAACCCCCCGCTGTGTACAGAATGAACTTCGTTGCTGCATAGAGGCGCTTTTTGCCCCCCCAAATCGACAACATTAGGTAAACGGGAATCAACTCCAGTTCCCATACCAGGAAGAACAACAGCATATCCTGGACGGCAAATACAGCAATCTGTCCGCCGTACATTACCAGCATCAGGAAGTAAAACAGCTTAGGCTTGAACGTCACTGGCCAAGCTGCCAATGTCGCCAGTGTCGTCATAAAGCCTGTCAGCAAAACTAGGGGCATAGATATGCCATCGACGCCCAATGACCAATTCAAGTCCAACTGTGGTATCCAGGAGTATTTCTCCACCAGTTGTAGTCCTGGATTAGAAAAGTCATACTGACTGCCGAACACATAAACAATCAGGGCGAAGTCAATCAGCCCGATAATCAGGGCGTACCAGCGATCCCAAACGCCATTCTTGTCCGGTAGGAATGGTATGAACAGCGAGGCGATGATAGGAAACAGAATTATTGTTGTTAACCAAGGAAAATCTGTCAGGTTCATTAGACAAAGGGTTGAAGGTTAAAGATGTTAGCAGTTGAAGGTCTTCAAGAGTTGAAAGTTGAAAAGTTTTTAGCTCTCTTTGAGGCGAGTCCGTTTACTCTACTCGTCTTTGAAAGAGAAGAACTCAGCAAGACTTAGACTAGGTTGAAGGTTGTCTGGACAACCTTCAACCTGATAACTTTCAACCTTCAGTCAATTGCAACCTGCAACTTTTCATGTAATCCCAGAGACAATCACTAAACCCAGTACCGCCCCAAAGACAATCAAAGCATAGAATTGGGCGCGACCATTTTCCAGGTATTTCAGACCTTCACCACTCACTAGTGTGAAAAAGCCGGTCAGGTTGACTGCACCATCGACGACTCGGTAGTCCACTTCCATAATCTGGCGTGCTATTCGGCGCAGACCCATGACGAAGACGTTGTGATAAATGTCATCAAAGTACCACTTATGGAGAGACAGTTCGTACAGCGGCTTGATTTTTTGAGCGATCGCTTTCGGGTCAATCTTACTCCTCAAGTACATTAGTGAAGCGACAGTAATCCCAATCAGGGCGATTCCTACGGAACTACCACCCATAATCAGAAATTCCGTCAAATCAAACGCCTCTTCATGTTCCATCACTGCCGCAACGGCTTCCCCAGCTGGATGGATGAACTCCTCAAAGTAGTTGTCAAACGGCATCCCCACCAAACCAATTAACGTTGAAGGCACCGCCAGCAATAGCAACGGCAACGTCATGGTTAACGGCGACTCATGAGGAAATTCACTGTGATGACCGGGGTCGTGTTCGTGATCCGTTTCGTGTGCCAATTCTCTTGTATCCATTGCACCAGGACCAAAAGCTGGGACAAACTTCCCCGCTGCTTCTAAAAGCTGATGCCGGATTTCCGCGTTCTTCCCGCGAAATTCTCCCTCAAACGTTAAGAAATACATCCGGAACATATAGAAAGCTGTTAATCCAGCGGTTAACCAGCCAATTAGCCACAGCGCCGGATTTGCTGCAAAAGCACTTCCCAAGATTTCATCTTTTGACCAGAAACCCGCAAAAGGTGGGATTCCAGAAATTGCCAGAGTACCAATCAAAAACGTTAGGGAGGTAATCGGCATAAACTTACGCAACCCTCCCATCATCCGCATATCCTGTGCCAATGCTGGGTCGTGACCGACCACGGCTTCCATACCGTGAATCACTGAACCAGAACCAAGGAACAGCATGGCTTTGAAATAAGCGTGGGTCATCAGGTGGAATAAGCCAGCCGTATAGGCTCCAATACCCATTGCCATCACCATGTAACCCAACTGGGAGATGGTGGAATAGGCTAGACCTTTCTTGATGTCATTTTGAGTAATTGCGATCGATGCTCCCAAAAATGCTGTAAAGGCTCCCGTCCAAGCAATAACATTCATCACCAGTGGGATGCCATCAAACACTGGGTACATCCGGGCAATCAAGAAGACTCCAGCTGCCACCATCGTCGCCGCGTGAATTAGGGCGGAGATAGGCGTCGGGCCTTCCATCGCATCCGGTAGCCAGACGTGCAGGGGAAATTGTGCCGATTTCGCCACTGGACCTAAAAACACCAAAACCGCAAATAATGCAGCCAAGCCAGCACTTAGGTAACCTGATTCAACAAAGGCTTTCAGCTGCTCGCCAATAACATCAAATTCAAAACTACCAGTTGCCCAGTAAAGCCCTAGAATTCCCAACAGCAGACCAAAGTCACCCACACGGTTGACGACAAACGCTTTTTGGCAAGCATCTGCTGCGGCCTTACGGTCATACCAGAATCCAACTAGCAGGTAAGAACACATACCCACTAATTCCCAGAAGATATAGATCTGCACTAAGTTGGGGCTGATCACAAGACCCAACATTGAAGAGCTAAACAGACTCAAATAGGCATAGAAGCGAACATATCCCGAATCGTGAGCCATGTAGCCATCGGTGTAAATCATCACCAAAAAAGCTACTGTTGTCACAATTACCAGCATCAGAGCCGTCAAGTGATCGATGGTGTAGCCCATTCTCAGGTGAAAGTTTCCCGCCGCTGCCCACTCAAGAGTGCGAGTGAAGGTTTCGTGACCGTGAAACTGACTCCAGAGCAACGCGAAGGAAAGAGCCATCGATGCTCCCAGTAGGGAGACGATAAATACGGCGTTCAACTGCCGCAGGCGGTTAGTTGCTTTGTTGAATGAGATTAGCCCTAGGCCAACCAGCATCGCCCCTGCCACGGGTAAGACTGGAATTAACCAGGCATATTGATAAAGCGGTTCCATTGCTAGTGCCTACTTTAAATTTCTTTACTATTTTGGCAAAACGTTAACACTGTGACATATGCCCATCTCAAAAAAAGTTGACGATCAACCTCTAAGACTGGAACTTAAAGCACCCATTAAGACAAAAACCATCGGTTGAATGTTTCTACCGATGGTTATACATGACAAAAAACAATAGTCGTGGCAAGTTAATGGAAGCTTTAGCTCCTCATTCTCTACGTCTTGCGTCCTGACACTCGCCTGTTTGTTGACTGAGCCGAGTGTGACGGCCACAGAGAGTGAGCGCTCTAGCTTCAAAATAGCAAGGCAGCGAACGCATCCTACTGCCTTTTCCGATTACCGCCTAGTATTCTTTCTGATGAGTAGGGGTAGCGTATGCAGCCCGATCACACAGAAAAACACAAATCCACATAGATCCCAGAAATTACTTAGGGTTCGTACAAAATTAACTTCGCCAT
>DATNPI010000039.1:0-12779 GCA_036703325.1 Coleofasciculaceae cyanobacterium | reverse complement strand
GCACAAATGCAGAATCAACTTTTTCTGTGCTTTTGAGTACCGCTTTATTCTTGTGATTGTGCGCTAGGTATTCATCAGTCTGTAGGGGTAAGTCAAGTCTCTGTCATTGGAGAGGTGAAATTTGAGTGATGTTCCTCAATGCGTTGCAAGACATAGCGTTGAGAGACAATCAGGTTAAGAAGCGATCGCTCCCTAAACACTAAGGCAAACCCATGATAAAAGCAGAAATCTTAGACGCACTCAAGGAACTGACAACCGAAGAGCGCCTAGAAATCATCGAAACTGCCTCCCTTATGCTTTGGGAAGATATAAGAAGAGAAGCGGTGGCGCAAAGGTGAGACAAAGCTGAGTTTAGCCGCTGCTGCTGAGATTATGCGTTCCTGCTACGAAGAAGGGAGTGAGCTAACTGAGTTCACAGACCTCGATACCGAAGATTTTTATGAGTACAAAGATTATGCCTAGAGGTGAAGTCTGGCTGTACAATCCCAATCCTACAGTTGGGTATGCAAGAAATCACCACGCCGTTAGCAATAGTCTTGAGTATCAGAAACGATTGATTGATATTGTCACACCCAATTGTGTTTATTAGCCCGCTTTCTTAAAGTCCGTGCAGGCGGGCTTGGTTTGTATAGCTGCGCATTCTATTCGGCCGGAATCCTTGCCCCCATCTAATTATTAATAATTGTAAAACTATGGTTACAAGAGCTAGAAACCTCATTCTTACGTAGATAAACTAGGCAACAGTGCAGATGTACTGAATAGTTTCCCATGAAAAAGTGTGAGGCATTTAAGCCTGAATGATTCCGCTACAACTAACACTAAAAAACTTCCTCAGCTACCGCGATGCCACCCTCGACTTTCGCGGTCTGCATACAGCCTGTGTCTGTGGCCCCAATGGCGCAGGGAAATCTTCCCTCCTCGAAGCAATCACCTGGGTAATCTGGGGGCAAAGCCGTGCCGATTCGGAAGATGATGTTATCCATGCTGGAGCAAAAGATGTCCGCGTGGATTTCACGTTTCAAAATAACCAGCAAACTCATCGCATCATTCGGACTCGTAACCGAGGACAGAGTAGTTCCCTGGAATTCCAAATTGAAACGCCAAATGGCTTTCGCTCTCTAACCGAGAAAGGGGTACGGGCAACACAACAGCAGATTTTGCATCATCTCAAGCTCGATTACGATACCTTTATTAACTCCGCGTATCTGCGTCAAGGTCGGGCAGATGAGTTTATGCTGCGGCGGCCGAATGAGCGCAAACAAATTCTGGCAGACTTACTGAAACTCGACCAGTACGAAACTTTGGCAGAACAGGCAAAGGATTTGTCACGGCAGTTCAAAGGTCAGGCAGAACAGCTGGAGCAAAGTTTGCAGACAATAAAGCAACAATTGGAACAACGGGAAGCGACGCTAGAGCAACAATCCATTATCGAAACTGCTCTGCAACAGCTGCAACAAGCCCAAGACACTGACCGACAACAACTCCAACAACTGCAAACCATTCAACACCAGCGCAGTACCTGGCAACAACAACTGACTTTTGTCAGACAACAATATCAGAATCTCAGCAAAGATTGCGATCGCCTTCTGCAAGACATCGCCGCCACAGAAGCACAACAGCGACAACTCGCCACCTTAATTAGTCAAAAAGACCAAATCACCGTCGGTTATTCCCAATACATCAACTTACAAGAACAAGAGGAAATTCTCACCTCAAAATTCCAAACTTACCAGGAAGCCCAACATCTGCATCAGCAACTGCAAAAGCAGCTAACGCAACAAGTCAACGAAATTAATTTAAAACTCCGCCAAACACAAGCTCAATTTGAAGCACTGCGACCCCAAGAGCAAGAGATTCAAGATATTCTCTCCCATTCAGGGGAAGTCGCCGCCGCACTAGAGCAACTCAACCTGGCTCGGAAACGCCTCAATCAGCTGGATAGTCTGCAACTTCAAGTATCTCCTCTCCTGCAACGCCGCAACTCAATCCAAACAGAACTTGACCGTGCCCAAGCCCGACTCAGTGCCAGATTAGAAGAACTACGCTCTTCTCAGAACCAGCTAAACGCTCAGATAGCGACAACACCCCAGTTGCGACAGACAGTATTACAGGTCGGTGCGACAATTGGACAGCTGGAGAAAAAGCGCGTCTATCAGCAGCGAGTGCAGGAAAAAGGACTCGAACGCCGAAGCTTTCGGGAACGCCTGCAAGAAAATCAACGCCGCTATGAAAAACAGCTAGCAGAACTGACGCAAAAAATCGAAATGCTGCAAACGCAGAATGCGATTTGCCCATTATGCGATCGCCCTCTGGATGAAGCCCACGGTCATCATGTCATGCAGAAAACCACGGCTGAACAACAGTCAGTTCAAGAGCAATTCTGGGTGGTGCGAGAGCAATTAGCAGTATGCGATCGCGAACTTCAAGTACTACGCCAAGAGTACGCCCAACTCTCCCAAGAATTGGCTCCTTATGAGAAGTTGCTAGAGCAACGGGGACAACTGGAAGCACGACTCGAAGCTACCGACGAAGTTTATGACCGACTCTATGAACTCTCGGAGGAAAAGGAACAACTTGAGAAAGCGCTTAGTATTGGTACCTATGCCGGAGATTTACAGGCAGAACTGCAACAACTCGATGCCCAGTTGCAGCAACTCAACTACAACGAACAAACTCACGCTCTAACACGCGGTGAAGTAGATCGATGGCGTTGGGCAGAAATCAAGCAAGCCAAGCTGGAAGAAGCCATCAAGCGTCTGGCTAAAATTGACGCCCAAAAGCCACAACTCGAAGCACAGCTTCAAGCCCTTCACACTTCACTGCATCAGCTGCAAACGACTTCTGAACTGAAGCAGAAGCTTGAAGCCCTCGACCAGCAGATGGCACAAATCGACTACAACTTGGCTGAACACAACAATCTCCGGGCATCTGTGCGTCAAGCTCAGTCCTGGCAACTGCGCTATCAGGAGTTAATGTCCGCCCAACAGCAATATCCCCAAGTCTGCCAACGCTTGGAATCACTAAATCAAACCTTGCAAGGGCGACGCTCTGACCAGGAAGCAATAGAAGCACAACTAGACAATGTCGTCAAGCAACTTGAACAATGTCCAGACGCGACCAACGACATCCAAGTTTTGGAGCAGCAGATTCAACAGCGGCGGCGACAAATGGATGAACAACTCTCTCAAGCTGGGCGTCTACAACAACGTATTACCCAACTGGAATTGCTGCAAACGCAATATGAAGAGCAGCACAAACAGTACCAAGAGATCCAGCGACAATATCGCGTTCACCAGGAATTAGCGCTGGCGTTTGGTAAAAATGGTATCCAAGCGTTGATGATTGAGAATATCTTGCCCCAACTGGAGGCAGAAACCAATCATATTCTTGCCCGACTTACAGGAAATCAGTTGCATGTACAAATTGTTACGCAAAGAGCAGGGCGTCGGGCTTCTAAGAAAACAACCAAACTGATTGATACTCTTGATATCCTGATTGCTGACGCCAGTGGCACTCGACCTTATGAAACCTACTCAGGTGGCGAGGCGTTTCGGATTAATTTTTCCATTCGTCTTGCCTTAGCGCGACTGTTGGCGCAACGGGCGGGAACATCATTACAGATGTTAATTGTTGATGAGGGGTTTGGGACACAAGATGCGGAAGGATGCGATCGCTTAATTGCGGCGATAAATGCGATCGCTTCAGATTTTTCCTGCATCCTAACCGTGACCCATATGCCTCAGTTCAAAGAAGCTTTCCAAACACGGATTGAAGTCCGCAAAACTCAACAAGGTTCCCAATTATGTCTCTCAATGTAAAAATTAAACTCATCACGCCGGACGAGTCACTCGAATCAGTTTACCTCTCAAGGTTTCTTCAGCAGAAATAGCCTCATTAATCCGTGTCGCCAGTCTCTCCCAGTTCAGGTCTCTTGTGCAAACAATAATACCAGTGTGGTCAGGTTGTTGATTGTGTAGTCGGATAAAATGACGGCGGTTTTGTGTCAAGACTGCCCGTTCATTGCTCACCGCAAAGGCAAGCACATCCTCATCAGGAATCCTAAGATTTGCATTCCCCGCTTCCTGGGCTGTTAATAAATCGTGACCGAAAGTGCGTAGTAATTCTACAATCGGCAGTGGGAAGTCTTCATCTGTATATAGACTTGCCATGAATTATGCTGCATCTTCCTCTCGGAGTGCGGTTTCAATTTCCTCCACGTAAGCCTCAGCATAAGCCCAAGCATTTACTAAGTCAGCGGCAGTAAGATGTGGATAGCCTTCTAAGATATGAGCATCACTGGCACCTTGACGACGCAAACTTACCAGTCCCCAAACTGGAATGCGAGTGCTGCCGATACAGGCATCACCGCCTACCACGCCGGGAGTTTTTTGAATCGCTGGTGAACCACTGGTTAAAGTTTTGGTCAAAATTTGTATAGCTTCAGCTTTCTCAGTTGGTGTTAAAGCAAGGAGTTGTATTTCTAATTCTTTCAGTTTCATAGTTAATGTCGCCTTTGTACAAAGGGAATATCTACTTGAGATTCTAGCGGGTGTCTGCTTGTTGGCAGTGAGTGTGGTAACGGATGTATATAAATATTTTGTTTGTGTAATCTCTGTTAATTCAACTCAGTGTCTAACAGTTAAATCATCCGCTACATTTGCTACCAAATCCGCTGCCCACGCTTCTCAATCTCGGCGATGGGCAACAACAATGTGTCCTCAATTGTTAATTGTCGATGAGGCGTTTTGGACTCAAGACTCGGAAGGATGCGATCGCTTAATTGCGGCAATAAATGCGTAAGTAAAGCGTTGGCGTTATTGAACTGTGCCGAAGGCTAACCATCACCTCAGACTTCTCGGCATTTTACCCGTGACCCATATGTCCCACTTTGAGAAAGCCTTCCAGACGCGGTTTGAAGTCTAGAAAACCTAGCAAGGTTCCCAATATCAGTGTTTGAATGTAATACTTAGTCATACAATAAACCCGTAACTTTACGGATATCTGTATGTTAAGCAAGGTTTATGGTAGTAGTATAGCTAAACCGTCGGTGCAGCAGCATCAAGGTTCGATGTAGGCAAGAGTCGAGTTGAGAGAAGGCTCACGCCTAGTTGCGGTTAAGTATCAGGGCATCTACAAATACTCAGGCGCTGAATGTTCCTGTGCCAGTTCGCTGGTGTCACACAACAACAGCTAACACGTTGCTGTGAGCATCCTAGCAACATATGCTTGTAGCTAGGTTTACCGGCAAATTTCACATTAGTCCTATCTTCCGGCAGAAGTAACAGCGAAATAGAAAGAAGCATGACTCTTGAGTGAGTTTAGCGGCTTAAAGTAGGGCGGCAAAACGGAAACCTCGGACGGCGACTGAGTACTAATGATCGGAGTCTACAACTCCCAGATACCTGGGATGGAGATCAAGTATGCCAACCAATAGTACCAACGGACTGCACCTTGCCGCGCTACAACTTGCCTACCACTTTGGGCTGGGTTTCATGCTCACTGCCTTCTACACATCTGTTCAACTAATGGAGAAAGTCAATAGCACTCAGCCAAAGCGTTCTTCTGGTTTCCTCTGGCTGCTAGGAGGAAGCTTAGTCGTAGGGAGTGTTATCTGGTCAATGCAATTGAGCGCAGTAGAAGGATTTACCATCCCGTTCATCAGCTTAGTAATAACGGTGCTAATGGTAGCGCTCGTCCTTTGGAGGCGCTCCACGATCTCCAACTACTCCTACTCTTTCGGAGAAGTTTACCCTACCCTCACAAAACCTCTACCGGGAAAGGATTCTGTTTTGGAGTACGCTAACGGAGAATGCTGGGCGGCTCTAAACATGAGTACAGTGGCTCTTGAGGAGCTAGCCATACACGTTAACGCGATCGCAGCGGCCCCGAAGGAGCTACCGAACCGTAGGTTAGCCCAGGATTCAGAGCTTTACACACTATGGCCCACCAAGGCAAACGCCAATTTAGTTACCCTAACGCAACAAGGTTGCCAACAAAAGCCGATATCGTCGGCTCCCAGCGACAGTAAAGCTTCTGACCAATTACTGACCCAAAACTCCACTAAGCTGATTTCTCGACATACGCCGGAGGGTATTTATTTATACGCTTCACCAGCTTGCCGTACTCTTTTGGGATACGAACCAGAGCAACTTATAGGACATTCTGCCTACGAGTTCTTCCATCCTCAAGATTTGGCAGTACTCAGCCAGTCCCACTCAAACCTCCTCAACTCGCTAGATATCGCTGCCATCAGTTATCGTATCCGCCGTCTTGACGGCAATTACATCTGGTTTGAAAGCACTATGACACCCATCCCCCATCCCGATACAGGTGTTGTGGAAGAAATTGTCGTCATTTCACACGACATTAGCGATCGCAAACAGGCAGAAGAGGCACTATGGGAGGAGGAACGTCAGTTTCAGAAGCTAATGGCTAATGTGCCAGGAATGATTTACCAATTTCTGCTTCGGACAGATGGCTCTATGTCCTTCCCTTTCGTGAGTAACGGTGCTCGTGAAATCTACGAATTAGACCCCAAGTCGATCCAGCAGAATGCTCTGGTTGTCATCGATCTCATTCACCCTGATGACCGTCAAAGTTTTAAGGAGTCTCTCACTATCTCCGCCGAAACCTTACAACCTTTGAGCTGGGAGGGACGGTTCGTTTTGGCGTCGGGGAAAATCAAATGGCTTCAATCTGCTTGCCGACCTGAGTTGCAGGCTAGTGGCGATATTCTCTGGGATGGAGTACTAATGGACATCACAGAGCGAAAGCGAGCCGAAGCAGCATTGTACGACAGCGAAGAGCGGTTTAGAGCCACCTTCGAGCAGGCGGGGGTCGCCATTGCTCAGGTGGGGATAAATGGTCAATTTCTCCGGGTTAACCAAAAACTGTGCGAGATTACAGGGTATAGGCGAGAGGAACTGTTAAAAAAAACCGTTTCAGAGCTTACCCATCCAGAAGATCGAGCAGCTACTCAGCTCTACCTACCCCAGTTTCTGAGCAACCCGACGCAGACACTCAAGTTTGAGAAGCGCTACGTTCACAAAGCGGGTTCTGTTGTCTGGGTAAATGTGACAGTATCTCTCGTCCATGAGCCGACTGGTGGCCCAAAGTATTTTATCAGCGTGATTGAAGACATCACTCAGCGCAAACAAGACCGAGAAGCATTGCAACGTCGAGAAGAATATTTTCGATCGCTTATTGAAAATGCTTCAGACCTCATCACCATTGTCAATCGTGATGGCATCATCGGTTACGAAAGCCCGTCTGTTAAACGAATCCTGGGATACGAACCAAAAGACCTAGTTGGTCGAAACCTCTTTGATTTGGTTCACCCAGAAGATACTCAAAGAGTGATTAAATCTTTCTCACAAGTCGTTCAACACCCCAATTGCGGCCCGCCTATAGAATTTCGTTTTCCGCATCAGGACGGCTCCTGGCATACTCTTGAGGCTATTGGTCATTCTCTGCTGGATGAGACGGGGGAAATCAAGATTATTGTTAACTCTCGCGACATCACAGAGCGCAAACAGGCCCAGGTGCAGTATGAGAGAGTCAACCGTGATAGGAGCAATGTTTTAGAGAGCATCACTGAAGCTTTCATTGCCGTCGATCACGAATGGCGATTCACCTACATTAACTCGAAGGCCGAGCAGGTTTTATCGCGCAAAGCCAAGCATTTGCTGGGTAAGTGTATGTGGGATGAGTTTCCCTGTGCAGTCGGTTCCCATCTAGAACAGCAGTTACATCGAGCGGTTGCCGAGCAAGTCAGTATTAAATTTGAAGAATTTTCCCCAGTATTCAACAGCTGGTTTTTGGTGCGTGCCTTTCCCTACGAAGGTGGTCTATCGGTTTTCTGTAGCAATATCACCGAACGGAAACTGGGAGAGGAGTCTCTCGTAGAGCGATCGCGCCTTTCCACGCTAGCCGCAAAAGTTGGCGTTGCCCTCGCCAATGGTGGGACATTGCTAGCCATTCTTCAACTGTGTACAGAGGCCTTAGTGCAACAGCTTAACGCCATCAGCGCAGCTGTATGGACATTAAACCCTGTAACTCAACAGCTAGAACAACAGGCCTCCTCCGGTCAGCGCCTCCCTCTAAAACCTGACCTGATCAACTTAGTTGCTCAAAGCCGTCAACCCTACTTAAGCCTTGAGCAAGGAGAAGAATTTGATTCCTCCTCACTCCCTAACCACTTTTCTGGTTACCCCCTAATTGTGGAAGACCGACCCATCGGTGTCATGATGGTGGTAGCCAATCAACCCCTTACGGAAGAAGCCTATTGCACCCTCAGCTGGGTTGCTAACGCGATCGCCGTAGCGATTGACCGCTCTTGGGCCCGCTCAGAACTCCTCAGCCGTCGAGAATCCCTACTGTTTGAGCTAGCCAATCAAATCCGCAACTCTTTAGAACTCGATACCATCCTGGAAACTGCCGTCCAGTCAATCCGCAGCCTTTTAAAGATTGACATTTGCAACTTTCTATGGTATATGCTTCATGAGAAGTCCCCTTATTGGGAGGTCGTCAAGGAAGCCAGAAATCCTCTCCTGCCTAGCCAAATCGGTCAATACACTCTGACTCAGGTGGGTTCGTTAGCTGAGGGGCTTTTTAACCGACAAATCACCCGAGTTGATGACGTTGAGACATTCAGCGACTCCGCAGGGCGGCAGTTATTACAAAAACTCGGCTACACCTCGATCTTGTCACTACCCATTGAAACTAAAGCTGGGAAGATGGGAGTAATTTACTGCGGTCACTGCACTGGAGTGCGACCCTGGGATGATAGCGAGGTGGAACTGCTGCAAGCGGTAGTTGCCCAATTAGCGATCGCTCTCGATCAGGCAGAACTCTACGCCCAGGCCCGTCAGGCCGCCCGTGTCGCCCAAGAGCAAGCTCAACAACTAGAGTTGACTTTGAACCAGCTGCAAGCTACCCAAGCAAAACTTGTGCAGAGCGAAAAAATGTCTAGCTTGGGACAACTGGTTGCTGGCATTGCCCACGAGCTTAACAACCCCATTAACTTTATCCACAACAACATTGCCTATGCCAGCGCCTACATCTACGACATCATGGGACTTTTGCACCTTTATCGGGAGCATTACCCCAATCCAGTTGCCCCGATTTTAGAGCAAGCTGAGGTAATTAATCTCGACTTTATCGCCAGCGACCTCCCCAAACTCCTCGGTTCAATGCAGCGAGGAACCGACCGCATACGCTCAATAGTTCTTAGCCTGCGGAACTTCTCGCGGCTGGACGAAGCCAACATGAAGCAAGTTGACTTGCATGAGGGCATTGAAAGCACTCTATTGATTTTGCAACATCGGCTAAATGCCAAAGGTTCAAATCCTGAAATTAAAATTTTCAAAGAGTACGCCGACCTGCCAGCCATAGAGTGCTATCCAGGAGAACTCAATCAAGTATTTATGAACATCCTCATCAATGCTATTGAAGCTCTCAAGCCCTCTGAAGTTGGAATTGAGGAACAATCCTCTCTCTTCATCCCTAACCCCTCACCAACAATCACCATTCGCACTAGTCTGTTAGAGAGTTGTAACTCATCTGACTCATCGGAAAACCCGCTTGTTCTGTCCAAGGGATACCACCGTTATAAAACTCAAAATTCTCCGAGTGTCGTTATTCGAATTTCTGATAATGGCCCAGGAATGACTGAATCAGTAAAAGCACGACTATTCGATCCCTTCTTCACTACCAAACCCGTGGGACAAGGCATCGGTTTGGGATTATCTATCAGCTACCAAATTGTCGTAGAGCATCACCACGGTGTACTGACTTGTACTTCCGCGCCAGGGCTAGGAACTGAGTTTTGGATTGAGATTCCCATCCAGCAAACCAATTGATCAAAAAGGTAGAAATGTCTTAGTGCAACGTGTAGCGATAGCGATCATTCGCAGAGCATAGCCGAGAATGAAGGATGAATTCAAGGTCAGATGCAGCTGCCTATCAGAGCAGTTGCTCCTTTGGTGAAGTGATTCAACCTCTGGAGATGAGTAAATTGATATAAAACTTGATATAAAAATTGATACAAAATCTGCTATTTTCATAGTATTTACTTATATCATTTGGTATAGATAAGTACAACACTTGGCTCGCTTGTAGCCCAAAATCTATCGCAATTAGACAATTTGCAAGATAGAGCCTCACTAGACTAAAGATCATCACGAAAGATGAAAATTTCTAGTCTCTAACCACCTAATCCTCAGCATCTATTTGCAAGATAGCTTTCAAGGAAGTTTATCTATAACTTAATAGTCCTAAAGAATCAAGATTTTCCTGACTGGAAGCCTGTAGAGCCTTGAATCTTTTTCTTTTGACATCGAATAGTTCGAGGGAGTAGCGATGCAGAAAAACTTAACCAGTGCTAATATTTTGAAAAATTTATTGAGCTTAAAACTGCTGCCTTTAATTACCTTGGCGACCTACTTCGACCTCGACCACATTATCAGTACACGGGAAATCAATGCAGCCGTCATTAACATCAGTGGACGCCAGCGAATGCTGTGCCAACGAGCTGCGCTATTTGCTTTAAGACTAGTTTGTACTCAAGACCTCTTGGAACAGGAAAAGCTACGTCAGGAAATGCTATCAGCCATTGACTTGATGGAAAAGTCACATCAGGGCTTGATTAATGGCGATGCAGAAATGAAACTGCCAGGTCAACTCTCTTCAGACATCAAGGCAATATACTTTGAGGCACCTTTCTATCTCGATCGCCAAATCCATGACTACATTGCTCAAGCCAGAGCCTTAGCACAAGCGCCTCAGAAGGAACTTACACAGGACAATCCCCATTTAC
This sequence comes from Coleofasciculaceae cyanobacterium, assembly GCA_036703325.1. GTDB lineage: Bacteria > Cyanobacteriota > Cyanobacteriia > Cyanobacteriales > Coleofasciculaceae > DATNPI01. The sequence goes on along the minus strand of DATNPI010000039.1, from coordinate 1,963 downwards.
TATCGATTTTCAAGGCATCCGCAACAGACTTGCTTGAAGCACTGGAGGCTGTAGTTAGTCAGTGTCAAAAAGAAAGTGATGCGGCTCAACTGGATCTTGAGATTCAACAGGCTCAACTCTATCAGCAAAGTTGTAGCGCCACGGCAGCGGCCCAAGCCCATGCTCTAAAGCTAGAGCAAACGTTGAACGACTTGCGACGCGCTCAATACCAGCTGATCCAGAGCGAAAAATTGTCAAGTATTGGTCAGATGGTTGCCGGTGTCGCTCACGAGATCAATAACCCTGTCAGCTTTATTTACGGCAATTTGCGCTACGCCAGTGACTATGTCCGGGATTTACTAGACTTGCTCAACCTTTATCAGGAGTGCTACGGCAATCAATACCCGCCAGTACAAGCCAAGATTAAATCTATGGATTTAGATTTTTTGCTAGAAGACCTGCCTAAAGTTTTGTCTTCAATGCAAGTTGGAGCCGATCGCGTTCGCCAGATTGTCCTATCGTTGCGTAACTTCGCTCGCAGCGATCAATTTTTAAGGGAACCGGTCGATCTTCATGAGGGGATTGATAGTACCCTGCTAATCTTACAAAATCGCCTAAAAGCTCGCTGTAATCGCCCAGCCATTGAAGTAGTGAAAGAGTATGGCGATCTGCCAAATGTTGAGTGCTACGCGGGACAACTCAATCAGGTGTTTATGAATCTTTTGAGCAATGCGATCGATGCAGTGGAGACTGTCCCCGACTGTATCGGTCGCATCACCATTCGCACCAGCGTCAATGTTGAGCGTTCTAGCGTCATCATCCAGATTGCTGACAACGGACAAGGCATGACTCAGGACGTAAAGGAGCAACTGTTTGACCCGTTTTTCACTACCAAGCCGCTTGGCAAAGGCACCGGATTGGGACTCTCAATCAGCCATCAGATCATCGTGGAGAAGCACGGGGGAATCTTGAAGTGTGAGTCAGTACCGGAAAAAGGGACAGAATTTAGGATAGAACTTCCCTTGCAAACAAACGCTGGCTTGTGTGTCATCGAATCAAAAGCAGTGGTAGTTACCTCATAGCGAAGCACTAGCAATCCTACAGCTTGTTTGCAGTGGGATTCATTGCTCAACTTTTACTTTTATATGAGCCTTTGTAGATTCGCTCTTGCTGCTCAGGACTTAACCATGCTGATCTTGAAACCTGGGTTTGGGGTAGCACGAACTTGCCTAGGGAAGAGTTATATTCAATAATCTGTCCCGTTTCAATCTCATAGACCCAGCCATGAAGTCGTATTTGATTAGTTTTGAGTCGAGATTGGATGACTGGGTAGGTTCGCAGATTCTCCAGCTGGGTGAGGACGTTCTCCTTAGTCGCCGCGTCTAGCAGTTCTTCACCTGTGTACTCCTGGTAGTGTTCCTTGAGTATTCGGCGAGTGGCTTCAGCGTGTTTGAGCCATTCGTAAACCACCGGCATTTCTTCTGCCAGCTTGCCGATTTGTATCAATCCCTTCATCGCTCCACAGTGAGAGTGACCGCAGACGATAATGTCCTCAATGCCTAAAGCGTGAACGCCATACTCAACTGTTGCCCCTTCGCCACCATTCGTAGCACCATAGGGTGGAATGATGTTACCCGCATTGCGGATGATGAACATTTCACCCGGCTCAGTTTGAGTAATCAGATTTGGGTCAATCCGGGAGTCAGAGCAGGTAATAAAGAGGATTCTCGGCTCCTGTCCGTGAGACAGCAGCTCGAATAGCTCCCGGTGGGCACTAAAGTAATTGGTCTGGAATTCATGGAGTCCTTGAATTAACCGCTTCATAGGTCAAATTTCCCGAAGATGACGAGGACATAATTCTACACTTATCACGTTTGTGAGCGCCGAATTGCGGAGGAAGGCGTGGAGAGCCGTCTTGGGTTTGGCGTGAGCCGGAGTAAGGGTCTGGAGCAATATGGGCAGGACTGACACACTCGCCCCCCCC
>DATNPI010000006.1:0-5731 GCA_036703325.1 Coleofasciculaceae cyanobacterium | reverse complement strand
GCTCTTTCTACAGACATACTGGGCATATTCGGGTGCTGGATAATCAGCTTGTTCAATCTCAAACCCAGCACGGGTCAGCATCCCTTCGATAATCCATCCGAACGTGGTATATTCTTCGCGAACATGGGTCTCGAAGTCGCTGACGGTAAAGCCCTCACCTGCTGGCTTTGCCACTCGGTCAATCCAGGCATCGATACAGGAGCGATATTCACTGACGTTGAACGAGAACACCGCGTCCCGTAGGTAGAGAACCCCTCCAGCCTTCAACATTGATGCCATACGCAACAGTCCAACCATCTTCCAGAAATCTGGGAGGTGATGGAGCGCAGCTTTCGTCACAATGAAATCAACCGGATTGCCTTGATGCTCGTAAGTCAGAAATCCAGCATGGTGGAACTCAACGTTCTGGGTATTGGCAGCGTCAGCCTTCTTTTGGGCATAAGCGAGCATGGTTGGCGACACGTCCACAGCGTGTACGCGAGCACCTGCCTTGCCAGCTTGAATTGCAAACGTGCCAGTACCTGCTCCTAGGTCAATTACGGTATGACCTGCTGAGATACCCAGCCACTCAATCAGTGCCTGTTCAGCTTGTTCACTACTTGAGCGTTGATTGCGGTCAAATGCTTCAACTTGTGCCGTATCCTCGAAGTTAACCCCGCTCTGTTGAAATTCGTCGTAGAACCATTTAGGCAACACGGTCATTTCGATTTTGGATTTTGGATTTTGGATTTTGGACTTCGGCGTGCAGTTCGACAGGCTCACTGTCCGCGCGGTAACTAAGCCTGTCGAAGTTCAGTCGAACGATTTTGGATTTTGGATTTTCCCCACAGATGAATCTGGGGGCTTTAAATTAAGGAAAAAATAAATTTTTTTCCCCGAATTTATTCGGGGGCTGGCAACCAATCTTCTCCTCGGTCATAAGAAATTCAAAATTTTTGTTCCTACTCATAGGACATGAGAGTGCCTACGCTTTACCAGGGCACAATGCCGTTTTCGTCGAAATAACCACCTGTTGGCCCGTCGGCGGGCAGCGTTGCTAAACGCACCGCAGCCGTTGCACCTTGTTGCACTGTACGTGTACCTCTGTAATCGTTGATGTCGGTCGCTACGTAACCGGGGTCGGCGGAATTGACTTTGATTGGTGTGTCCTTGAGTTCGTGCGCGAACTGGATCGTCATGGCGTTGAGTGCCGTTTTAGACGAGTTGTAAGCCAGTATTTTGATCTGTGCGTATTCGTAATTTGGGTCACTGTTCTGTGCCAGAGAACCCAAACCGCTTGACATATTTACAATGCGACCCGCGTCAGACTTACGTAGCAGGGGCAACATCGCTTTGGTGACGGCAAAGACGCCGAAAACGTTGGTGTCGTAGGTGCGGCGCAAATCTTCAATGTCGAGTTGGCTCGGCGGCACAGTGTCGATCGCAATACCTGCATTGTTGACCAGAATATCGAGCTTGCCGAACTCACTATCAATGTAGGTCGCCGCCGTATCAATTGTGTTTTGATTTGTCACGTCGAGCTGCACAACATGTGCGTCAATGTGTTCAGCTTGTAGCCTTTCGGCGGCTTCGTGACCCCGCTTTTCATCTCGCACACCAAGCAAAACCGTGATTCCCTGTGTGCCGAGTTGACGCGCAATTTCCAGCCCAATCCCTTTATTTGCGCCCGTGATCAACGCGATTTTGCCTTCGACTGGTTTTGATGTCATACCTCACTCCTGACTATGAATTTGGGTTGTCAATTGAGTTACTCGTATCGTTGTCCTACTTGGGAGATGTAGTCCCCAATCGCTTACGTTGTTAACAATTGCACTACCACCGTGTTGGAGTATCTGCTTAATTTCGTATTGGTGCGATCGCTAAACTCCTCTCATCCCACCTCTATTAAACGTTTACGTTAACGTTAGATTAAGGGCAAAAAAATTACTGGCTCTTGGTCTGCTCATCGATCCATTGCTGGATTTTGGCAATATTAGCCTGTAATTCAGAACGAAACTGCGTTAAAGCTTCGAGCTTAGTATCAGTCTCCTGGAGATGAGCTTGGAGAAGTTCCACCAGTTTCTGCTTACCCTGTATCATTGTTGGCTCTTCAAAGAAGAGGTCGATGATACTGCTAATTTCTTCTAGGGTTAGCCCAAGGGATTGGAGTGTATCGATCTTGCGCAGTCTGGCAAGCTCGGTTTCGGTGTAGTACCGAAAACCCTTCCCCTCACGCTCACTAGGACTTAAAAGTCCCAAATTTTCGTAATAACGAATTGTTCGAGGAGTTACACCTGCCTTCTCGGCAAGCTCTCCAATGCGCATTCTTTCGGTCAATTTTGGAGTTCGTATCAACCTTAACGTCAACGTTAATTTAAGCTTACCGACTTCCCGATTTGGTGTCAACCGTTCCGTGGCTCTACTCCCGGAGAGGATGTCAATTGGGCTATTTAGCAAATTGACCAGATTTTGCTAATTTCCAGCATTCGGAGGCGATCGCCCAATCTTCTTGGGTATGCACAACTAAGACGCGAATCGCTGAATCTGTTACTGCGATATCCGTATCAGCAGGTGAGGCTTGATTTTTCTGTTCATCAAGTTTCACACCAAGAAATTTAAAAGCTTCAACAGCAGCTGATCTGACTAATGCAGAATTTTCTCCAACGCCGCCCGTAAAGACGAGAGCGTCTAATCCCCCCAAGGAGGCTAGCATTGCGCCGATGTGCGATCGCAACCTGTGAACATAGACATCAAACGCCAACTGAGCGCGAGAGTTTCCCTCCTCTATCGCCTTCTTGATCTGGCGCATATCACCACTGAGGCCCGAAAGCCCCTTCAACCCAGACTGCTTGTTGAGGGTGTCGTTCAACGTCTCGGCATCGTAGCCGTCCCGCATCAGTTGAATCAGAATACCAGGGTCAACCGAACCTGAACGTGTGCCCATCATTAATCCTTCGAGTGGCGTATAGCCCATTGTCGTGTCCACACAGATACCGTTGCGAACCGCTGCTAACGAGCAACCATTACCCAAGTGACAGGTAATCAACCGTAGGGATTTTAAATCTTTTCCTAACAACTGAGCAGCGCGTGAGGCTACATACTGATGGCTGATACCGTGAAACCCATACCGACGAATCCCCTTTTCAAACCACTCATAGGGGCCAGGATAAACTGCTGCTGCTAGAGGCAACTGGCTATGAAACGCCGTGTCAAACACCGCCACTTGAGGCACCTGTCCGAGTATCTGCTCAATCGCTTCAATGCCCTCTAAATTAACTGGGTTATGTTCTGGGGCAAGTGCCGTTAGCTGCTTAATAGCTGCCTTCACTTCCGGCGTGACGACGGTTGCCTCGCTGTATTCCTGACCTCCGTGAACAACTCGGTGTCCAACTACGTCAATTTCACTGAGTTGGGCAATGACTTGAGTTTTGCCGCGCCACAGAGTATTTAGCATTTGAGCGGTAAGCGAAGTCATGCCGAAGCCTGTCGCTTTTTGCCTCTCCTCCACGGGGAATTCTTCCTCTAGAGATTGTCCCTGAGAGGTTTCCACTTTCAAAAGCGCTGCCTCTGATTTCCCAGTCCAGTCAATTTTTGCTTCCCATAGGGGTGCTAGTGGCGACTCAGGTAACGCTTCTGCTAACTCGTACAAACAACTCTTTTGACTACTTGACCCTGCATTTAATACCAATATCTTCATAAATTCAGAGTTCGAGTGAGTAGATATATAGTTGGGAGTTGAATCATGAGACTCAAAGCTATCTTACTAGGAGCCACATTAGCAGGCGTTACTCTTATCGCTTTACCAAACCTCGTACAGGCTCAAGAAGTCTGCTTCCGCAGTGAGGTAGTTCCTCCTTATCCTCGTCATTCTATGATTGTGCAGCGCCAAAACTTTTGCTATCCTCAGACGCGATCGCCTCAGCTGTGAGCAAACTTTTGGGGCGATCGCCAGCCTACAAGTACGCCACACTTGATAGCAAAATCGCCCCTGACAAAATTACATCTCTTCGAGTTCCTTACCTTTGGTTTCCTTAATCATAAGTAGGACGAAAAAGATTGAGATTGCTGCTGCGATCGTATAAAGACCGTAGGCAGAACCTAGCCCGAAGGTTTTGAGTAGGGGAGGAAATGTAGTGGAGACAAGAAAATTGGCAATCCACTGTATTGCGGCAGCGACTGAAAGTGCAGCCGCTCGAATTTTGTTATTAAACATTTCTCCCAGCAGCACCCAGACGATTGGTCCCCAAGAGAAACCGAAGAAAACGACATAGAGGTTGGCTGCCAAAAGAGCGATGATTCCAGCCGAACCGGTTAGGGAAGGATTACCCGTAGCGGGGTCAATCGCGGCATTCCCAAAGGCAACTGCTAACGTGCCTAGAGTAACGGTCATCCCGATCGACCCTAAGAGCAGGAGAGGCTTGCGACCAAACTTGTCTACGGTAGCGATCGCGATCAAGGTTGTCACAATGTTGACAACACTTGTGATCACGGTAATCAACAGGGAATCTTTTTCTGAAAATCCAACTGACCGCCACAGAATGCTGCTGTAGTAAAAGATGACGTTGATACCAACGAACTGCTGGAGGATGGACAGCCCCATTCCTACCCAGACAATCGGCAGCAGTCCACCCCGTCGGCTCAAAAGGTCAGAAAACTGAGGTTTGCGCTCCGTGAGAACGGTCTGAGCAATCTCCTGGACTTTGGCGTCTACGTCACCCCCCACAACTTTGGCAAGAACGTTAGCCGCTTCTTGATGTCGTCCTTGAGCGACCAAATACCGAGGTGATTCGGGAATCGTCAAAGCGGCTATCCCATAGAGTACCGCTGGCGGGATTTCTGACCAAAACATCCAACGCCAAGCCGTAACTCCAAATAAAAATTGTCCTTCGGCTGACCCCCCTGCTCCCAAAGCAATGAAGTAGTCGGACAGCAGTGCCACGAAAATACCCACGACAATCGCCATTTGTTGGAGAGAACCGAGTCTTCCCCGTAAGTGAGCGGGAGCCACCTCTGCAATATAGGCAGGTGCAATAACACTAGCCATCCCAACTGCAATTCCACCCAAGGCACGCCAGAACATGAAATCCCAGATGCCAAAAGGAATACCGGAACCAATGGCACTCAGGGTAAACAAAATCGAAGCAACAATCATTGTCTTGATGCGCCCTTGCCGATCTGCGATCGGTCCCGCAATGAAGGCTCCAAGCGCAGAACCCAGCAATGCAGAGGATACGGCAAAGCCTGTCATTGCACTAGTACTGTTGAATGTCGTTTGCAGTGCTCCAACAGCACCATTGATGACGGCAGTATCAAAACCGAATAAAAAGCCACCCAGGGCAGCCACGCAAGCAATTAGAAAGACATAGGAAGTCTTGGGTTTAGCTAAAGTAGTTTTGGTAACCATGATTTCACAATCGAATTAGATGTATTAGACAAATTAGATAGGTTCCATGAGGTAATTATTAGGTTTGGTTTTGCTTAAGTTAGAGCTTGCGATCGCCTAAGCACTACACGCATACTCCGCAAATAGCACCAGCATTAGCGAAGCAAAAGCCTTGGCTAAGCGAGTCTTTAGCCTGGAACGAGCGTCGGCGCGACGCTAGCCAATTGTGTCTAAAGTTCATCGCAAATCGGCACAACCTTTTGGTGAGCTGCCATCTGGGCAGCCCACAAAGCAGAGCCAATCATGTCTTTAGATTCAAAACAAGGCGACTTGTGACTCAGCACCTTCTCTACAAGAAGGCTAACTCAA
>DATNPI010000674.1:0-11085 GCA_036703325.1 Coleofasciculaceae cyanobacterium | reverse complement strand
ATTTGCCTCAGAAGTAACGCGGGTAGCACGAGAAGTGGGTGCGGATGGTAAGCTAGGCGGTCAGGCACAAGTCAGAGGCGTTGCTGGCACCTGGAAGGATTTGACCGATTCTGTGAATTTCATGGCGGGAAGTCTCACCGCCCAAGTGCGGAACATTGCCGAAGTGACCACGGCAGTTGCGAATGGCGACCTCTCTAAGAAAATCACCGTCGATGTCAAAGGCGAAATTTTAGAGCTGAAAAACACAATTAACACAATGGTGGATCAGCTCAGTTCCTTTGCCTCAGAAGTCACACGGGTGGCGCGAGAGGTGGGAACCGAGGGCAAACTGGGTGTGCAAGCTTATGTGAAAGGGGTGGCGGGCACTTGGAAGGATTTGACCGACAATGTCAATTTGATGGCCGGCAATCTTACCGCCCAAGTGCGAAATATTGCCGATGTTACCAAGGCGGTGGCAAACGGCGACCTCTCGAAGAAAATTACTGTCGATGTCAAAGGTGAGATTTTAGATCTGAAAAACACCATCAACGTCATGGTGGATCAGCTCAACTCCTTTGCCTCAGAAGTGACGCGGGTGGCGCGAGAGGTGGGTACAGAAGGTAAGTTGGGCGGTCAAGCGCATGTCACAGGCGTGGCAGGCACCTGGAAAGATTTGACGGATAATGTCAACTCGATGGCCGGGAACTTGACCGCCCAAGTGCGAGGCATCGCCAAGGTGGTGACAGCGGTTGCTAATGGCGACTTGAAGCGAAAATTGATGCTTGAGGCGAAGGGGGAGATTGAAACTCTCGCCGATACGATCAATGAGATGATCGATACCCTGGCGACATTTGCTGACCAAGTCACGACAGTGGCGCGGGAAGTGGGAATCGAAGGCAAGCTGGGCGGACAAGCTAAGGTGCCGGGGGCAGCAGGGACGTGGAGAGATTTGACAGATAATGTGAACGAGCTGGCGGCTAATTTGACCACTCAGATGCGCGCGATCGCAGAAGTGGCCATTGCCGTTACCAAAGGCGATTTGACCCGGTCGATCTCAGTCCAAGCGGAAGGGGAACTGGCAATCCTCAAAGACAACGTCAACCAGATGATTGCCAACCTCCGAGATACAACCCAGAAAAATACCGAGCAAGACTGGTTGAAAACCAACCTTGCCAAGTTCACCCGGATGCTGCAAGGACAGCGAGATTTGGAAACCGTCTCCAAACTCATTTTGTCCGAACTCGCCCCCTTGGTTGCCGCCCAGCATGGCGTATTCTACCTCATGGAAAATAATGGCAACCATGATACAGTGCTGAAGCTCCTGAGTACCTACGCCTACCGTGAGCGCAAGCATCTAGCTAACCGCTTCCACATGGGTGAAGGCTTGGTGGGACAATGCGCCCTGGAAAAGGAACGAATTTTGCTCACCGAAGTACCGGATGACTATATCAAAATTAGCTCTGGCTTAGGGGAATCAAGTCCGCTCAATGCCGTTGTCCTGCCCGTCCTGTTTGAGGGACAGGTGACAGCGGTGATTGAACTCGCCTCGTTCCGCCGCTTTAGTGAGATTCATCTGACGTTCTTCGATCAACTCACCGAGAGTATAGCGATCGTCCTAAATACGATCGCAGCCAGTATGCGCACCGAGGAGTTGCTCAAACAGTCGCAGTCCCTAGCCGAGGAACTGCAAACCCAGCAAAACGAACTCAGGGAAACCAACAAGCGACTAGAGCAACAAGCCCAATCCCTGAAAGCCTCTGAGGAACTCCTGAAGAACCAGCAGGAAGAGTTGCAACAGACTAACGAAGAACTCGAAGAGAAGGCCGAGTTGTTAGCCCTGCAAAATCGGGAAGTTGAGCGTAAAAATCGTGAGATTGAACAGGCAAGACAAGCTATAGAGGAAAAAGCCGAGCAACTGGCGCTGACTTCTAAGTACAAGTCTGAGTTTCTGGCGAATATGTCCCACGAGTTGCGGACGCCACTTAACAGCCTGTTAATCCTGGCGAAGCTACTCTCTGATAACCCCGACGGCAACCTAACCCAGAAGCAAGTTGAGTACACCCGAACCATTTATTCAGCGGGTACCGACCTCTTAAGTCTGATCAATGACATCCTGGATCTCGCCAAAATCGAATCGGGAACCATGTCTGTTGAGATTGACCAGATGCTATTCCCAGAACTGCGAGAGCATATGGAACGTACCTTCCGTCAAGTCGCGCAGGACAAGAAGCTCCATTTTACGGTTGAATTTGACTCAAATCTACCGAAAACCTTCTATACAGACTCGAAGCGCTTACAACAAGTGTTGAAGAATCTGCTTGCCAATGCCTTTAAATTCACAGAGCAAGGGGAAATTAGCTTGCGGGCTGAAGTCGCAACTCAAGGATGGACTCCTGACCAGGAGACCCTGAATCGGGCCAGCAGCGTCATCGCTTTCTCGGTGATCGATACAGGCATCGGCATTGCCGCCGACAAGCAAAAGGTCATCTTCGAGGCGTTTCAACAGGCCGATGGCACGACTAGTCGGAAATACGGCGGCACCGGCTTGGGGTTGTCAATAAGTCGAGAAATCGCCCGACTCCTCGGTGGGGAGATTACCCTGAGCAGTCGCCTGGGTCAGGGGAGCAAGTTTACGCTCTATCTGCCACAGGGCCACCAAGAGATGACGGCCGCATCCGAGCCGCAGGAACAGAGTTTCCGGGCTACACCGAATGTAATGTCAGATTCTTCGTTTACCTCCCGACTGGGTGGCGCTGCCCTAACGCCCCGACCCTCGACACCCTCAGTTTCCTCTATGCCCCTTTCTTCAGTCCCAAATCCTATAGCAGATGACCGGGGCGAGATTCAACCAGGCGATCGCACGCTTCTAATTATTGAGGATGACATCAACTTTGCTCGCATCCTGTTAGATATGGCGCGGAAAGAGGGTTTCAAGAGTCTTGTCGCCTTGCGCAGCGATTTAGGGCTATCGATGGCGCGGGAATTTAAGCCGAATGCCATCACGCTAGATATCCGGATGCCCGTGATGGATGGTTGGACGGTGCTTGACCGCTTGAAGCATGACCCGACTACTCGTCATATCCCCGTCCATGTCCTCTCTGTCGAGGAAGGGCGACAACGCAGTCTACAACTTGGAGCGCTCGCTTATCTGCAAAAGCCCGTGACCAGCGAGGCGTTAACCCAGGCTTTAGGTGAAATCAAGACTTATATCGAGCGCCAGGTGAAAAACCTGCTAATAGTGGAGGATGATGAAACTCAACGCCATAGCATTGTCGAGTTGATCGGTAATAGTGATGTCTCTACGACTGCCGTCAGCAGTGGTGAGGAGGCGCTCTCCGCCCTGAAATCCGGGCACTTTGATTGCATAGTGCTCGATTTGGGGCTACCGGATATGACGGGCTTTGAACTAATCGAGCAGATCAAGCAGGAGGTGAGGCTCTCGAATCTGCCTGTCATTGTTTATACCGGGAAAGAGCTAACACGAGCTGAAGAAACCGAACTCAAGCGCATTGCTGAGTCAATTATTGTCAAAGACGTGCGATCGCCAGAGCGTCTTCTCGACGAAACCGCTTTATTCCTGCACCGAGTCCAGGCGAATTTGCCTAAACCTCAGCAGAAGATACTGGAGAAACTCCATCAGACGGACCCTGTACTCACTGGGAAGAAAGTCTTGATCGTCGATGATGACGTGCGTAACATCTTTGCTCTTACGAGTATGCTGGAGCGCCATCAAATGGAGATCTTGTATGCCGAGAACGGTAGGGATGGTCTGGCTCTGTTGCAAAATACGCCGGGTATTGATGTGGTTTTGATGGATGTGATGATGCCAGAAATGGATGGGTACGAAACCATGCGTGCTATCCGCAAGCTGAACCAATTTGCTTCGCTACCGATGATTGCCCTAACTGCCAAAGCCATGAAAGGCGATCGCGAGAAGTGTATTGAAGCTGGAGCCTCTGACTACATCACCAAACCCGTTGATCCTGAGCAGTTACTCTCTCTTATGCGCGTTTGGCTCTATCGCTAGGGGCTTTTAGAGGGCGAAGCTGGGAGGGAAAATCATTCATAGAGAAGCCTTGCTAGCAAGGAAGCTTTAAAAAATTTAATTCAATCTCTGAATAGATAAACCTCAGGAATAAAATCCGAATGCTTCGCCCCTACCATGATGACCTACGTAGAAATAAAAAACGAACTTGAAACCATCGAAATTCAATTGCTATTAGAAGGACTGTACCGTTACTACGGATTTGACTTTCGGGATTATGCCCTGGCCTCTCTAAAGCGTCGCATTTGGAACGCCGTCCGTGCGGAAGGATTGACTAGTGTCTCTGGACTGCAAGAGAGGGTGCTTCATGACCCAGCTTGTTTGGAGCGATTCCTGCTTGGTCTATCGGTGCATGTGACAGCCATGTTCCGTAACCCTACTTTTTATCTCGCCTTCCGGAATCAAGTTGTCCCACTCTTACGCACCTATCCGTTTATTCGGATTTGGTGCGCCGGATGTTCGACGGGTGAAGAGGTCTACTCGATGGCTATCCTGATGCAAGAAGAAGGGCTGTACCACCGTTGTCGGATCTATGCTACCGACATGAGCGAGATGGTTTTAAGAAAAGCCAAGGCTGGCATTTTTCCTCTGGATTTGATGCAGGAATATACCCAACATTATCTCCAGGCAGGCGGTAAGCAGTCGTTCTCTGAGTACTACACAGCAGCCTATGATAGTGCCATTTTTCGCTCGACGCTTCGAGAAAATATTATTTTTTCTCAACACAATCTAGCGACAGATGGATCTTTTAATGAGTTCAATGTCATACTGTGTCGGAACGTCCTCATTTATTTCAACCAATCGCTACAAGAGCGAGTTCACAAGTTGTTGTACGAGAGCCTCAGTCGGTTTGGTGTTTTAGGCCTAGGACGCCAAGAGTCGCTCAAATTCACCCCCCACGAACAACACTATGAGGTGCTTGACCAGCGTGAGAAGCTTTACCGCAGAATTAGGTAAGGACGAAGAAGGTAAAGAGAAAGGGGCGACTTCCTACAACTCCCCCCAGCCCAGAGAAAGAACAGCAGGGGGGAAAGAGCCGCATGAGCAGTTCTCTACCTCCCCTAGTACCCCGGCTCGGAAACCTAGTCCCTCTCTTGCCGCTCGACGCTTAATGCACCAGTCTCTCCCGGAGATCGTTGTGGTTGGTACATCCTTAGGTGGATTGCGTGCCCTCCAAGTCTTGCTAGCTGATTTGCCCAAAAACCTTCCGGTTCCTGTGGTGATCGCTCAACATCGTCACAAAGATTCTGACGACACTCTGAGCGTTTTCTTACAACGCGTATGTCCTCTGCCCCTGACAGAGGCAGAGGACAAAGAGGTAATTTTACCAGGAAGGGTATACTTAGCTCCAGCTGACTATCACTTGCTGGTAGAAGCGGGGTGTGTAGAGAATCGGCAGGGCAGACTTGGGGTTGGTGCCCCTACATTTGCGCTGTCAACTGAGGCTCCCGTATCCCATGCACGACCGTCCATTGATGCGCTATTTGAGTCGGTAGCCGACGCCTATGGCGAGAAAGCGATCGGGGTGATTTTAACAGGAGCGAGTAACGATGGAAGTAAAGGCCTGTTAAAAATTAAAGCCAACGGCGGTAAGGCTATCGTCCAAGACCCAACTACTGCTGAATGCTCCGTGATGCCAAAAGCCGCGATCAGCGCTTTGCAGCGCTGCGATAACGAAGCAGTCGCGGTAGATTGGATTGTGACCCTAGGTGATATCGCTCCTCTTATAGTTAACCTTTGCCACCTGGCGCTGAGGTAAAAATATGCAGTTTGAACAGAAAGTTAATGTCCTGCTAGTAGATGACCATCCAGAAAATCTTCTGGCTTTGGAGGCGATATTAGATAGCCCCAGTCAGCATCTGGTCAAGGCACACTCAGGTGAAGAAGCCTTAAGATGTCTCCTGCATCAGGATTTTGCTGTGATTCTGCTCGATGTCCAGATGCCAGGGATGGATGGATTTGAGACAGCTACGTTGATTCGAAACCGACCGCGATCGCAATACACTCCGATTATTTTCCTGACAGCATTCAGCACCAGCGACACGCTGATGTTCAAAGGATATTCCCTCGGCGCGGTAGACTACCTGTTCAAGCCTGTTGAGCCAGAAATATTAACCTCAAAAGTGGCAGTGTTTGTTGACCTGTTCAAAAAGACCGCAGAGATCAAACGCCAAGCGGTAGAACTGGCCGCGGTCAACGCTGAACTTAGGCAAAGTGAAGAGCGATTTCGCTCCTTGAGTGCCTGCTCACCTGTTGGTATTTTCTTAACAGACGTTGAAGGTCACTGTACCTACACCAACCCACGTTTCCAAACGATCTGTGGCATCACGTTTGAGCAAAGCTTAGGAGACAATTGGTTGCAGTCCGTTCATCCGGAAGACCGGGAGCGAGTCTTAGCAGATTGGCCAGCATCGAGACTAGCCAACCGTGAATATTCGGACGAATTTCGAGTTGAAACCCCAGAGGGAATTGTTCGCCAAGTTCACGTCCGCGCCTCTGCGATGCTCTCTGCTCAAGGCGAACTTCTCGGTCATGTCGGCACAGTAGAAGACATCACCAATCGCAAGCAAGCTGAGGAAGCACGCGCTCAGGTCATCCGCGAGCAGGTTGCTCGTCAGCAGGCAGAGACGGCGAACCGGATGAAGGATGAGTTCCTAGCAACACTCTCCCACGAACTCCGCACACCCCTTAACTCCGTGCTGGGCTGGGCGCGACTGCTCCGCACCCGTTCGTTTGATGCCACCACCACGGCGCGGGCGCTGGAAACGATTGAGCGAAATGCGAAGTCCCAGGCGCAAATGATCGAGGATATCTTGGATGTCTCACGCATTATTCGAGGCAAACTGAATCTAAATCTCCGCCCAATCAACCTTATACCGGTGATTGAGGCAGCGATCGATTCTGTGCGTCCGGCAGCTGAGGCTAAATCGATTCAAGTGGAATATGTACTAGACCCCTCGGTGAATCGAGTTACAGATGATGGCTTCCCATTCTCTTCTAGAGGGGTTCCAAGGGAAGCTTCCTCTTCAAATGGGTCTTTATCTGCCCCTAATCTCCCCTGGGTAAAGGAAGGGACTTTGGCAGGCAGCATCGTTGTGAATGGCGATCCAGATCGCGTACAGCAAATGGTCTGGAATCTACTTACCAATGCGATTAAGTTCACACCTGAAGAAGGGCGAATTGAGGTGCGCTCTTTGCGTACTGGCTCCCACGCCCAAATTCAAGTAAGCGACACGGGCATTGGGATTAGTCCAGAGTTCCTACCCCATGTTTTTGATCGCTTCCGTCAAGCTGATAGCACGACGACTCGGACACACGGTGGACTAGGACTAGGATTGGCGATTGTTCATCACTTGGTAGAACTGCACGGCGGCCGCGTATATGCGGAGAGTGAGGGGGAGGGGCAAGGGGCAACGTTCACCATAGAACTGCCGCTCCAAAACAGTGTGGAGTTACAACTGAGCAGTCTAGAACAACCGGAATTAAAGCCAGAAAGCGATCAGCCCCTCTTAAGCAGTTCAAGCGATCAGTCCCTCTTAAGCAGTTCAGAAGAAGCCTTACGCACTCTTTCTGGCTTGCAGGTACTCATTGTGGATGACGAACCGGATGTGCGGGAACTGCTCGCTACCGTAATTGAAGAGTCTGGAGCCGAAGCGATCGCGGTAGAATCCTCCCTTGAGGCGCTCAAAATACTGGAACAGTTGCAGCCGGATGTATTAATTAGTGATATCGCTATGCCTTGTGAGGACGGCTATAGTCTAATTCGCAAGGTAAGAAACCGTGAGGCAGAGCAAGGGGGGTGTCTTCCAGCTGTTGCTTTGACGGCTTACGTCAGAGAGGAGGATTCTAAACAGGCGATCGAATCAGGTTTTCAAATGCATCTATCTAAGCCAATCGATACAACCGAGTTAGTGATGGCGGTTGCCAACCTTGCCGGACGAGCTTTGACTTTTTCTGAGTAGTTCTATTAGGCGAGAGTTTCGACTTCTGAAAATAAGGACAAACTATACAGACAATCCGAACGCCGAGTTCGATGGGCAATAGCTAATTGAGGCAAACTAAGAGAAAGTTTGCATATTTGATTGCTCTATCTATTTCAGAAATAGACTCTAGAAAATATTGTGTTCAGTGCATCTTGGTTAGTGACCACAACAATTTTAGATTTTGGATTTTGGATTGGAATAATTAATCATCTCAAGCTCCTAAATTTATTTATAGGAGAGTAAAAGCAACATTCAATTAATGCTATTTACCTATAACCGAACTGTTCACTTTAAAGATACTGATGCTGCTGGCGTTGTCTACTTTGCCAACATCTTATCGATGTGTCATGAAGCCTACGAAGCGTCCCTAGCAGCGGCAGGCATTAATCTCAAGTCATTTTTTAACAATCCAAAGGCGGCTATTCCGATCATCCATGCCAGTGTAGATTTCTTACATCCAATGTTTTGCGGCGATAAAGCGTTAATTCACTTAACGCCTCAGCAGTTGGATGAACATAAGTTTGAAATTGCATATCAAATTATTGCCGCCTCGTCAACAGAACAGCAACTCGCCAAGGCGATTACCAGGCACATTTGCATCGATCCAAGTACCAGAACCAGAACTCAGCTGCCTGAGGCAATGATTCAATGGCTGAAGCTAAAGTAGTTATGGAGTGTGAAACATCCTCATGTTTATAGCGGTTCTCAATTGGGTTCAACACAGTTGTTCTAGGGGCAAGGGTATTACCGTGCCCTTAGGATGTGGTCTATGCAACCCCAGAACAGCTATAAAAACAGGAGCTTGTAAATAAGAACATACTGTATGGTCGCTTCGCTCCATCCAGATGTTCTTTTCTCTTCATGAATAAATTCAGGGGCTTGTAACCGATAGGTTTTGAGGTGCATTTTCATCCTTTGACCTTTTTTTGTCACTCCAGTAGACATAAGACAGCCTGACAATCATGAGCAACTTGCCAAACTTTTCCGAACTCGGTTATCAAGTGATTCGAGAACTAGGTCACAACTATGCGGGGGGTCGTATCACTTATTTAGCAACTGATACTAGAACTCAAGTCTCAGTAGTTGTTAAACAGTTTCAGTTTGCAAAATTTGCCTCAGACTGGTCAGGTTTTAAAGCGTATGAGCGCGAAATTCAAGTTCTGCGCCAACTGAATCATCCCGGCATTCCGCGCTACCTGGATTCTTTTGAAACTCCAGATGGTTTCTGTATGGTGCAGGAATATAAAAATGCCCAATCTTTAGCGGGAAAACGTAGTTTTGACCCAGATGAAATCAAGCAAATTGCTGTTGAGATACTAGAGATTTTAGTATACCTACAAAATCGTATTCCTGGTGTCATCCACCGGGATATTAAGCCCGAAAATATCCTAGTAGATGAGAGCGATAAGAAGTGCCCGGCCGTTTATCTGGTGGATTTTGGCTTTGCTCGGATTGGGGGTGGAGAAGTGGCACTCTCTAGTGTCGCTTTAGGGACACTTGGCTTTATGCCGCCGGAACAGCTATATAATCGCCAACTTACCGAAGCTACGGATTTATACAGTCTCGGCATGACCCTGATTGGCTTGTTGACTCAGACAAAATCAACGGAAATTGACAGCTTAATTGATGAAGATAATCGAGTTAACTTCAAGCATCTGCTTCCTAAGCTCAGTCTGCGTTGGATTGACTGGCTAGAAAAACTCGTGCAGCATAATCCTAAAAACCGTTACCCTAATGCGGCGGCTGCCCTAGAAGCACTTAAGCCAATTTATGTCATGAGACTTCCAGAAGCTAAATTGAGTCTAACCAGCCTTGATTTGACAGCAACACAACTAGGCGAAAAGCTAACTCAAACAATTACGGTTACAAACTCTGCGCCTGGAACTGTACTGGAAGGAACCTGGGAAGTTGCTTCCCATGAGAGCGACCCACCACATACCCCTGATTTTCATGCGTGGATAACACTCAAGCCTTCCCGCTTTTCTGCTAATGATGTTGATTGCCAAGTTACGGTTGACACGAGTAAATTGATGGCGCAAAAGACCTATAATCGTCAGCTTTTATTACACAGCAATTCTTTCCCAGAAACCCAGCATTTAACTCTTAAAGTTCAAACGGCTCCAATAACTACGATTCAGAAAATGCCAAATTCAAACTTGGTTTGGCTAGGTAGTGCTTCTGCCTTTATGACTGGGCTGCTTCTTCAAGGATTGCGGTCTGTTACAGGTCAGCATGAGTGGTTTGTGATTTTTACTTTAGTCGGAGCAGTAGTTGGGGCTTTGGGTGGAATGATGTTTGAGTCTGCCACTGCCAAGAAAAGTACTATTAGACCTGCACTTAAGGCTAAGACTGAAGTTCTGATGGGAGCTTTGATGGGCAGTTTAATTCTATTGGGTGCTTTTAGTGGAATTGCGGTTGGAGGGAATGGAATGGCCAAGCTGGGAAGCTTAATTTGGATGGCAGTTGGGTCATCAGTACCGATTTTAGGGTTTGCTTTTGTTAGGGCTGTAGTGTCTGATATGGTGAGCAAAGGTTTCAGCAAAAAAGCTGTTATTTGGACTCTAATTTTGACCGTGGGATTAGGAATGAGTTCAGGGCTTGGCTGGCTGCTAGGAGTCTCAGATCCCTTAGTGTTAAGTGCGATTTTGGGAACAGGGTTGCCACTTTCTGCGATGATTTGCTATCCCCCTGTAGTGCGATCGCGCCTCATTGCCAAATACCGCCAGTCCGAGCAACGCCTGATTAAGCCGTAGTTTGACTAAAAATTATCTTAGGCAAGGGTAAGGGCAACAAATGACGCGATCGCCTGCTTAAGGCAATAGTGATAGAAGTCATACTTGACTGACTCAGGTTGACAAGATTGCCAAATTACTCGGTCAGAAGGACGGTTTAGAAGCGTCGTTGAAATTATAGCCAATAGAAATGAGGCTAAAGTTATCCCAATCGCAAGGATGACGCTTTTTGGGATTCTAACCATGCAGTAACAATTGTTTGGAGCTGCTCATAGTTCACTTTACCTTGGGAATTGCGAGGCAAGCTTTCAACCTGCACCCAGTATTTAGGTCGCTTGTATTTGCT
>DATNPI010000269.1:0-1927 GCA_036703325.1 Coleofasciculaceae cyanobacterium | reverse complement strand
TGCGGGAGTAGTCATTAATAAAACATCGCCAGTGCAATGAATTAATTTGTGGGGTACGATAGCAGCTCGATCAATGACTTTGAATCCGTTGCGTTGGTAAAGATTCATTGCCCCAGTATTTTGTTCAAAGCAAAGCAGGCTAAGTTCTCGGAACCCTTTTTCCTGTGCTTGCTGACGAGCGATCGATAGAAATTGGGTTCCTAATCCTTGACCTCGAAACTCTGGAAATAGGGCAAGCGCACAGATGTACCAAGTTCCAGGTGCTTCCATGCTGTATGGAGCCAAGATATCGGGTTCATCTGATAGTTCTTTCAACTCAGTAGTAGCTTTTGAGTTGCTCTCAGATGCTTCTTCAATCGGGTAAGTAGCCATCATGCCGATTACCTCACCATCACGCTCTGCCACAATACAACTCTTGTAGCTGAATACACTTTGGTCGTTGGCATAGCGTTTCGAGCCAATTTCGATAGGTGTTAAACCTGGATAATCTTTTGTCAGCGTACTCCACATATAGTTTGCTACACCATCTGAAGCCATACTGAACAATTGAGCAATCTTGTAGCAGTCATCAATTGTAGCTGGTCGAAAAAGAGTTTGTGTTTTCATAAAATACATTCCAATTGTTGGTTGAGAAAGTTTTGTTGCGTGAACAATTAATCAACAACTTACGAACACAGTCAATAAGATGAAAAGCTTCCTTGTTTATTCAGCTAGGATGGTTTCACTAGCCAAGTTATCGACAATGACCGGACTGTCAAAGTAAGTTATTGATGGTTCAGAGCCAAACTGCTCGGCAATAGAGAGCCTAAAGTTTTCGGTATAGAAGCAGTCTGCATCCTTTCGAGACTTCCAGAGATACGCACCTCCCGCTGTCTTGCCGTCCTCAGATAACAAGAAATATTTCCGAATCAATCCCGGTATGTCGTAGAACATCGATGCGATATTTGCAAAGAGTTCTTCAGCTTGGCTACGGGTTACAGACGCAGGCAGTTTGAATTGGACGAGTACAGTAATCATTGTGAAATCCTTCTAAAGTCGGTTAGGTGGTAGGTGGTAGGTGTTAGGCGGTAGGTGGTAGGGAAGAGAAATTTTCGTCATTTGGGTCTGCATACGTGGCATATCAGGAATACTGGGTGACCATTGGCAGTTCTTGATTGAGAACCCAGTTGCCGATATCCCGCAACTTGTAGTCCACTGGGTCATGCAGGGTAAACGTCCGTAGGTCACGCCAGTAGCGATCAAAGCCATATCGAGCCGCCGTGGAACGTGCGCCCATTACATCAAAGATGCGGGAGGTAATATCCAGGCCAATTTTGGTGACAAAAGCTTTGGCAGTATAAACAGCGATCGCAACTTCCCCCCGTTCCTGATGAGTCAGTGCCTCTCCCTTTTCCCAAGCAGCCTGAACCTGCTGCCCTGCCTGCTCTGCTAGACTGATCGCGGCCTTGAGTTGCATCCACAGTTCGCCATAGTGGTGCATGATGAAGGGATCTTTCGAGGCGCGATCGACTCCTGAGGTAATCCAGGGTCGAGTTGCTGTAGTGGTGTAGTCCTTTGCTGCCTCAAATGCACCCTCGGCGATTCCCAGATAAACATGGGTTTTGGCTAATTGATTGACAACAAATAGGAAGGTGGCAAAAGCACCCTCTGGCGATGGTGGCGGACCTAAAATTTCATCTGGAGTCACTAAAACGTTGGCACTGGCGGCTAATTCGTTTGAGACAGCCGTAGCGATCGCTTTATAATCCTTCAATTCAATGTGTTCTAGTACTTGTGTCATGAGTTTCTTTCTCCTGCGTAGGTGTGATTTCCATAGGTGTGATAAACCTTCGTGCAAAAACTCAGCCGCCTCTACAGGCTGCAAATCTTTAGCAAGGTGTTTCTCAACCGAGTTCTAGGTTTTATTTGAATGCCAGTTCGCCAGGTG
>DATNPI010000613.1:0-5720 GCA_036703325.1 Coleofasciculaceae cyanobacterium | reverse complement strand
TCACCGACTATATTAGCCAAGGCAGCAGCACCAAGAGCATAATCAGTCTTGTCAACGGTTTGATAAAGCCACATGGCGCGTTGGTAGCCCTGGGATCGGTCGTTGTAGAGATAAACGGCGCGCTCACCTATTTGCTGAATTATGGCTTCGTCTGTTTCCCCTGTGACCGTGCGAATTGTGTTCTCAAAACCAACCAAATTGTTCCACTCACCAGGAATGGCAAAGTCGAGTGACCTCAGCGCCATCGTGGTCAGGTTGTTGGTTGGTAGTTGATCTACGAGTTCAAAAATTGATTTGCTCACGAACTGGCTCCTTATCTTCGTTTTGAGTTTTGTTCCAAACGCTTGGCGATCGCGTCTTGAGTTTTGAGTTGGCTTTCAAAGGAAAGCTCCCATAACAGTATTAATCTCTAGGACAACCCTGAGACTGTATGAAGCGCCTGTACGCCTAGCCCTCTATTTACTTAAGTTTGGCAAGACCATTAAGGTTAAACTTTTGCAACCAAGCTTCGCGATCAAAGGAGGGTTCAGTGGATCTGACTGTAACCTGGTAACGATTGTTTACGAGAAGGCTAGTTTGACTGTTGCCAACGGTCACCGCTGGATAACCAGCAACTTTTTTAGTGCTTTGCTGGTATTTTGCCGCCGCTGTTGGATTGCTTTTGGTATCAAAGATAGTCAGCGTGGCAACCTCTTTGCCGTCTTTTTTCAACTTTGCTTGGGCAGTGCCTTTTTTCTCCTGGGTATAGACGCGCTCGTAGCCGTTGCCAGCGGCCGGGAAGAATTTATTGAATTCGCCACCTTGTGTGGCATCTTTAACAACAGCTTGACCGCTTTTCTGCTGGCTGCTTTGCTGTTGGGCTTGGTCAAAACGAGAGGGAGCCTGTTTGGCACAGGAAGTTACCAGCAGTAACAGGCTCAGTAGCAAGGGTGCCAAAATTTTACGCAAATGGGGCATAATCATCGTTTTCTCCTTGATGACTAGGTTCTCGTTCCAATTCTGGCTTACTGCTTGTCAATCTGGATCACCCTCAAGTCACATCACCAAGGCTTGATAATACTGCATATGAGTAAGTATGACGCTTCTGGCTAACCGATTACAGATGAGCGATCGCGGGAGCGTTGCACCTTGCCTTAGAGCTAGCGGTAACAACGCCATGCGAGCATCAGCATCCTTGGAGAAGATTCCCCTCTAAGCTTGAGAACCTAGATTCCGCACCCTCAACTGCCATAATCAGTTGTTTCGTGATTGGGAATTAGAGGTTGGGGCTTGGGAATACTTAAACTACCAGAGACGTAGCTGCCACTCCCCTTCCCGTCCTCCAAAATACCTAGATGTAACAATTCAAGGTGCGGTATGTGACCTTGAAAAGAATCTTCAAAGACATGAACCTGTACATAAGGATAGCCTGGAGAGAAAATTCCAATCCCTCGGCCAGTATCTACCCAGATCGCCCCTTCAAGTTATGCGCATTCTGATTTATTCCTACAACTACTATCCAGAGCCAATTGGGATTGCTCCCCTGATCACCGAACTGGCAGAAGGTTTGGTAAAAAGAGGGCATCAAGTTCGCGTTGTTACTGGTATGCCCAACTATCCTCAACGTCGGATTTATGAAGGATATCGGGGTAAGTTATACCTCACTGAACTAACCAATGGTGTTGCCGTTCAGCGCAGTTATGTTTGGGTTCGCCCCAAACCAAGTTTGCTGGATCGATTATTACTGGAAGTTAGTTTTGTTGTTACCAGCTTTGTCCATGCTCTCAAGGGCCAACGGCCAGATGTAATTTTCCTAACTGCGCCGCCCCTTCCGGTTTCCGTTCCGGCAGCCATTTTGGCATGGATACATCGGTGTCCGGTCGTTTTAAATCTCCAGGACATCTTGCCAGACGCCGCCGTTCACGTTGGCATACTGAAAAACCCCAAGCTAATTCGCATCTTTGAAATTTTAGAAACGTTTGCCTACCGGACAGCCACCAAGACTTGTGTGATTGCCGATGAGTTTGTTGCTCACTTGCTCAGTAAGGATGTTCCCGCTCATAAAATTGTGCAGATTCCCAACTGGGTTGATGTCAATTTCATCCGCCCTTTGCCAAAAGAAGACAATGCATTCCGAACGGAGCATCAACTCACCGGAAAATTTGTCGTCATCTACTCTGGTAATATTGCCCTCACTCAGGGCTTAGAAACGGCTATCGAGGCGGCAACTCGCCTGCTTCACATTCCCGAAATCGTCATCCTGATTGTGGGAGAAGAAGAAGCTTTGCAACGATTACAACAACTCTGTGAAACCTGTGGAGCAGTTAACGTGCTACTGCTACCGTTTCAACCTCGCGAAAGACTCCCAGAAATGCTAGCCGCTGCGGATGTGGGATTGGTGATTCAAAAGCACAATGTGCTTTGCTTCAATATGCCTTCCAAAATTCAAGTGCTGCTGGGAAGTGGCCGGGCGATCATAGCGTCTGTTCCTCCCACAGGTACGGCGGCTAGAGCTGTAGAAGAAAGTGGGGGTGGCATTGTTGTTCCTCCAGAAGCTCCGGATGCCTTAGCCGAAACGATTTTGGAGTTGTATCGCAACCCTGAGAAAGTTAAACTGCTGGGTGAGAAAGGGAGACAGTACGCCCTTGAGAACTATACCTTTGAGCAGGCTCTCAACGAGTATGAGGAACTCTTTGCTGCCGTTCAGAAGCCTTAAGCTAAAATAGGGGCAGCGACCATGTTCTCCTTATTGCCGGTGCGCAAAAGGTTACCAATAACAGGTGACTCCACCAAGCGTATCCAGGCGCGATCGCGAAGAAAGCCCACGCCAAGTGCGCTGAAGCGAGGCGCATACTACGCGATTGCAACTTCTCAAGACGTTGCCCATAGGAGTTTTTTAATGTGATGCGTGATCAGGTCTTAACCTGGTTAGCAGACAACGTTCCTGCTTCTCGATTTCAGCATATCTTGGGTGTTGAGCAGATGTCCATTGACCTGGCTCGGCATTACCATCTTGATGTTGAGAAGGCAGGTCAGGCCGGTCTAATGCATGACCTGGCTAAATACTTCAAGCCCACTCTGTTGTTGAAAATGGCGAGGGAAGAGGGCATAGAAGTAGACCCAGTCTGTGAAGCCACCCCTCATCTATTGCACGCCGATGTCAGCGCGATTGTTGCTAGAGATAAATTTGGGATGCAAGATGAGGAGGTGTTGCAAGCGATCGCGCTTCACACTTTGGGTCGTCCCGGCATGAGTTGGTTGAGCTGTGTGGTGTTTGTCGCTGATACTCTGGAACCGGGTCGTGGGAATACACCGGAGTTGGAAGCCTTACGGAAAGTTTGCTTTTGTGACCTTCACAAAGCGGTTTGGCTAACCTGTGACTATTCATTGAGATTCCTGCTTGATAGCCGTAGCCTCATTCATCCACGTACAATCTTGACTCGAAATTGGGCGATCGCTATGTCAAGCCAAAAAACCCAACCACCAGACCAAGCGGCAGCGGCTGTAACGGCGTAATTGTCAGTGAATCTTGATGTGTTACACACAACCAATAGTAGGGAAGAGCAGCGTAACGGCTGCACGGTTCATTAATTGTTGATGCACTTTTGTCTTGTTTTGAACAAGGAATTTAGGATTTAATGAGAGATCAAATAAAAATGCCTTCTACCTTAGTTGCTACCAGTACCGAAAAACAGGATTTGAGCAAAGAGCTGGCTCTGACCATTGCCGAGGCAGCAGATGACCGCAAAGCTGAGGATATCGTCATTCTGGCAGTGGGAGAGGTATCCTATCTGGCTGACTACTTTGTGATTGTTACCGGCTTTTCTAAGGCCCAGGTCAGGGCAATTTCGCAGTCGATTGAACAGAAAGTGGAGACGGTATGGCAGCGGTTGCCGCTACGGGCGGCAGGGGTAGCAGAAAGCAGCTGGATACTTCAGGACTACGGTGAGGTGATTGTCCACATCTTGCTGCCCCAAGAGCGGGAGTTTTATAATCTGGAAGCATTCTGGGGGCATGCACAACAGATTGAATTTCAAGCATCCCAACCGCTAAGTGACTAACAACATGATGGAATCCTCTGTTTGTGTCTGTCCAGTTCCCGCTGAACAGCAACCCATTAATGAGTACCAGGAATTAAAAGACTCTTGGTTCTTTGGCTGGGTGACTCTGGATCTGCGAGATTATATTATTAAGCTAGCCTGGGTCTGGGGATGGAGCTGGCTCGTCGCCGGACCCCTGGCAGCAGCCAGTTTTGTGCCGAAGAAGTATTTCATGCAGTTTGTTCTTTGTGGTGCGGCTGGTGCTGGGGTGTTTTTAGCCTTGACGTTGTTGCGGCTCTATTTGGGCTGGTCTTATGTACGCGATCGCCTTTTGCGAGAGAAAATATTTTATGAGGAGTCAGGCTGGTATGACGGTCAAACCTGGTCAAAGCCGCCGGAAATTTTGACACGCGATCGCTTGATTGTCTCTTATCAAGTCGAACCAATTCTGAAACGTCTGAAACGGACGTTCGGCATCCTTGTTCTATTTGTCTTTGGTGGTAGCCTAATTTGGAATTTTTTATAAACTCTACGGGGTTAGTTAGAGTAAAAGCTCCGCTGTCCGCACAGCAATCGTTATGTCCCCTTCCCGTGTTAGAGTCTTGCCCATGACTAGGGGAAAACGCACTCAAACACCAATCTTAGAAGTCCGTTTACTACGGGAAGGCATTGTCGAATCGACGCATCGAGTCCAAGCTGTTGTCTGTGACGACAGAGGACGCGTTCTATCCGTTGCTGGTAACCCAGAAACGGCGACATTCATTCGTTCCGCGCTGAAACCTTTTCAGGCGCTAGCTGTCACTAGCAGTGGCACACTGGAACGCTTCAACCTGAATGACCGTGATTTGGCGATTATCTGTAGTTCCCATCAAGGCAAGATTGAACAGGTACGACAGGTATTTAACATCCTTTGGCGCTGTGATGTTGACCCGTCAGTACTGCAATGTCCAACTCCAGAAGGGAAGGAAAGTCCATTACAGTACAACTGCTCTGGTAAACACGCTGGGATGTTAGCCATCTGCCAGCAACGCCAGTGGCCCCTTAATAATTATTTGCAGCACAACCATCCTGTACAGCAGCTAGTCTTGACCCAAGTTGCTGAGTTGATGAAGATGCCAGGGGAAGAGTTGATTCGTGCCCACGATGACTGTGGGGTACCCACTTATTTTGTACAACTCCGTCAAATGGCCTCCCTATATGCCCAGCTGGCTTCTGGCGACAATTTGTCGATGGAGCGTATTGTCCGCGCCATGACTCATCACCCGAACTTAGTGGCAGGAGAAGGGGCGTTTGACACAGAACTGATGCGATTGTCTGAAGGCGAGCTTGTTAGTAAAGCAGGCGCAGAAGGGGTTCAATGCATTGGTCGCATTGGGGAGGGTATGGGCTTGGCAATTAAGGTGATGGACGGAACCAAACGAGCCAAGTATGCCGTTGCCATCCACCTGCTCAAGCAAATGGGATGGATTAGCCCCTCGGTATCGGAAACCTTGGGCGAAAAGTTTATGAAACTCAGTAACTTCAAGCGCTTAGAGGTAGTTGGGGAACTCTCGATGCTTTGATGTTGTCCGCAGACGATGTTGTATGTAGGGGCTAGGGTATTATCGTGCCCTCAGCGTAGGTATAGGCCGCTGAAAACCGCTATAAAAAAAAATTCCCAAATAAGTTGCCACTTTTGGAAATTTGTAGTTATACTAGCAA
>DATNPI010000585.1:0-2277 GCA_036703325.1 Coleofasciculaceae cyanobacterium | reverse complement strand
CTCAACGCCATGCCTGGGTGCAAGTGGCTCGTGGTGAAATTACTCTCAATGGTTTGACCCTTGATAAGGGTGATGGAGCCGCAATCAGCGATGAAACTGATGTCGTGATTGAAGCGACGACAGATGCAGAAATTTTGCTGTTCGATCTGGCGTGAGCAGCTGAAGCTTCAGTCTAGAATTCAGCACTCCTGCCCCCTTTCCCCTTGATCAGGAGAAAGGGGGCATTAACTTGGTAAATCGATATGTTTCCTATAACTGGTCTAAACCACATCGTCCTTAGTTTGGATAACTTTGACCAACTTTCTAGGAACAGCTAACATAACTTCAACCTTCAACTTTCTTTCAGCTGAGAGATTTTCAACTATGCCTACAGGCTCTTTTGAGAAGAACAGTATAGGTTGGCAGCTGGGACAGTTGCAACAACGGATTGGGGAATGGTGGGAACTTCAAATTTCCCGATTTTCAGGTAACCAACCGGACGTGTCAGCGCCGACTTGGTGGGAATCTCCCATCCTGTGGCTGATTGTTAAGGCAGCTTTTTGGCTGCTGGTGGGATTGCTTTTAACTTGGTTGGTTTGGCAGCTGTGGCAATTATTACGCCCTTATGTTTATTCTTTGAGAAAGCCACTGAGTCAGCCAAGTGATCGAGCGACAAAAACGCCGAAGAATGAGTTATCGGTTGCGGCTTGGTTGCAGCGATCGCAAAAATTCCAGCAGCAAGGTAACTACCGTGAAGCCTGCTTTTGCTTGTATATGGCAATGTTACAGCGGTTAAATGATAGTGGGATTGCCCAGCATCAACCCAGTCGTACTGATGGAGAATATCTCCAATTAGTCCGGCAGCTACCCCAACCACAGCCCTACCAAACTTTGCTCGCCACTCATGAGCAGCTATGTTTTAGTAATACTGAAGCTTCACGCTCCGTCTTTGACGAGTGCCAGCAAGCCTATCAAGAAATCAAGGATGAAGGGTGAAGGGTGAAGGATGAAGGATGAAGGGCAAAAACCGTGGGATATTCGGGCGCGGTCATTTAAGTATGCCTTGCGGGCAATCAAACTTTATCAGTTTTTGCAGGAAGGAAAGGATGGAGCAGGTTGGATACTTGGCAAACAATATCTTAGATCGGCAACATCCATCGGAGCCAACATCGAAGAGGCTCAATCTGGTCAAAGTCGAGCAGATTTTATTCACAAGTACAGTATCGCCCAGAAGGAAGCTAGAGAAAGTTTGTATTGGCTGCGCCTCCTAGCAGAATCAGAGATTGTTCCGCCTAATCGCATAACATCCCTCATGCAAGAGATCGAAGAGCTCATAGCAGTGATTACCACCATTATTGTCAGGGCAAAAAACAAAAAAAATGATCAAGGCGGAGGTCTGTAGGCAATTCGCGAAGCCGTACTCAAAGAGTAGACATACCCGTTCCCAAAAGGGGTTGCCATTCAGCGTAGCCGATGCCCCAGGCTAGGCTAGAGTAGCTTGAATTCAAACTTCATCCTTCATCCTTCAAACTTCATACTTCACACTTCACTCATGAACCTTTCAAAGCGGCGATTATGGTTATTTGGAGCGATCGCAATTGGGGCGATAATTCTCCTCACACTCTTGGCTGCTCCTACGAATAATCGGCTCAATAGTGGTTCTACCTATAACCGTGCCCCAGAAGGGTATGGTGCTTGGTATGCTTTTATGGCAGAACGGGGCACCCCTGTCCAACGTTGGCGAAAACCATTCCAAGATTTAGCCAATAATAAGGAGGCTGAACCCCCAATTACCTTGTTGCGCGTTAACAGCGCCTTGACAAAAAAAACACTTTCTAACATGGAGCAAGATTGGGTTAAGAGCGGGAATACCCTGGTGATTTTAGGAGTTCATCAGCCAGTTACAGAAGCCGCTTTTAGTACCACGCATAATAGCTCTACGGGGAGCGTGAAGATTGACACGCAGCGAAGGGCAAAGGATGAAAAGGAGAGTCTTTTAGGCGATCGCTTTGGTGCAATTGTTTGGCAAAAGAGTCTCGGCGAGGGACAAGTCATTTTCGCCACTACCCCCTATCTCGCCGCCAATGCCTATCAGGACTTCCAGGGCAACTATGAATTTCTGGCGCAACTCGTCACTCAATCAGGAGTACCTGGTCAGCAGCAGGCAGTGGACAATCGCCTGACCGCTAACCGACCTAGTGACAATAGCCAAAATCCTATGTGGGTAGATGAATACATCCACGGTTACAGAGATTTAGAGGTTATAAAGCGCGAACACGCCGACAATCGCTCGACCGC